>NZ_JASODY010000001.1:0-366922 GCF_030212265.1 Corynebacterium sp. UMB9976 | reverse complement strand
GGTGGTACAACACCGAACGCGTCCAACAACGACTCAAGGGCCTGACCCCGATGCAATATCGGAATCAGACCCTTGAACCCCTCACCGCCTAGAATTAAACCAGTCCAACTTTCGGGGGCTAGTTCAACTTTGATTGTGGCGGGAGGTTTTCGCGTGTCCGGGGCTCAGCTCCAGTTAGCCGTTGATCACACTGGCGCTAAGGATTCCGCCCCGCTGCTGTGCAGCGGGGTGGAACGGGGTAAGGGGAGGGCTTTAAGCCGGTGTCTGGTCAACCTTCTTGAGGCGGGAGTAGACCAGAGCAGTGAGCCCGACAAAGGCGATGATGCCGATCCACTGCGCCGGTCCAGCGAAGCTCTCGCCGACCACGGCCATGGCGTCGCCGTTAGAGGTCGCCGCGATGATGCCAGCGTTGATGACACCGAAGAGCGACTCGCCGACGATCAGGCCGGTGGCCATGAGGACGCCCATGCGCTTGCTGCGCTGCGGATTGGCCTGCTTGTCAGCCCACTTGTTGTACACGTAGCCCAGGGCTGCTCCGATGGGGATGATCAGCGTGAGGGAAGCCGGCAGGTACATGCCCATGCCCACCGCCAGTGGTGGCAGGGAGTAGCGGGAGGACTTGCTCAGCACCTCGTTGATGACGATCACCACGGCACCAATGGCTGCGCCCAGGCCGATGAGCCCCCAATCCAGGGAGTCGCCGAAGATGCCCTCGGCGACGGAGCTCAACAGTGCAGCCTGAGGCGCTGCGAGAGCGTCGGGGCCGGCGCCCGGAGCGCCAGCGAAGCCGAAGCCCTTGCGCATGAGCTCCATGATCGGCGGGATGATCGCAGAACCGAAGATGACACCCAAGATGAGGGCCACCTGCTGCTTCCACGGGGTGGCGTCGACCAACTGGCCGGTCTTGAGGTCCTGGAGGTTGTCATTGGAAATCGTCGCGATGCCGAAGACAACCGACGCGGTGAACAGGGTGTAGGCGACGAGTGCGGTGGAGTCGGCCTCTCCGCCCACGACGACCTTGATCAGCAAGGCAGCAGACAGCACGACGATGATGCCGACGCCCGAGATGGGGGAGTTCGAGGAACCGATGAGACCGGCCATGTACCCGCAGATCGACGCGACGATGAGTCCCACCAGGAGGGTGTAGATAATCGACAGGGCGATGAGGCCGGTCATGTGGTGCGTGATGGTGGTGTCCTTCACGAAGAGCCACAGGAGCAGGCCCACTGGCAGCATCGACGCCACCGTGACTCCGGCGACGATCGGGAACGGGATGTCCCTTTCGGTGAGGTCCACAGCCTGGCCATCGTGGCGTGCGCGAGAGGAGGCAAGAGCCTCCTTGATGCCACGGATGATGGGGCCGATGATCTTCAGGAGGGTCCATACCGCAGCGATGGCCATGGTGCCTGCGCCGATGAAGCGAACTTCGGAAGAGAAGGTGGCCGAGACGATCTCGGAGATGTCGCCCTCGGCGGGGATGAGGCCCGACGTGCGCAGTGGCATGAGCACCCCGTAGGAGATGATCAAGCCAACGATCATGGCGATACCGACGGACATGCCGACGAGGTGACCGACGCCGATGAGTGCCAGCGAGAGCGAGCCACCCATCATCGTGGCGCCAGGGCCGAGGCGGAAGTAGGAGGACACCGAGGAGGCTGCGAGCTTCATGGCGCTGAGGATGGACATCACCGCAGACGCGATGGAGCCGAGGATGATCAGACGCAGCCCGGTCTTGTTTTCCTCAGCGGAGTCCTGGTTTTGGGTGTCGCCGACCTTGAGCACCTCGGCGGCTGCCACGCCCTCGGGGAAAGGGAGGTCTGAGCCTGTGACGAGCGCCCTGCGTAGCGGAATGGAGAAGGTCACGCCAAGGATGCCGCCGATAGCAACTACGGAGGCGGTGGTCCAGTAGGGGAAGCCCTGCCACCAGCCGACCATGATCAGGCCGGGGAGGACGAAGATGATGGCCGAAAGTGTGCCTGCCGCCGAGGCGATGGTCTGCACGATGTTGTTTTCCTGGATCGTGTGATCCTGGAAATTGCGCAGAATGGCCATGGAGATCACGGCCGCGGGGATGGAGGTGGCGAACGTCAGGCCGACGCGCAGCCCGAGGTAGACGTTGGCTGCCGTGAAGACGAGCGTGATGATGCCGCCGAGGAGCACCGCACGGAAGGTGAACTCTCGGACGGGGGAGCGGCGGGGTGCTGCAGAACCGGTGCTGACAGCAGCACTGCCGGTGCCTGGTGAGCTGGACATGGGGCGAACTTTCTAGTCAAAACTTCATGTTCTGAAATGATCGTAGACCCCAAAAGCCCTAGAGGTGAATCTCGATTTCCTTTGCCGTTTGCCGCAGCGCGTCCCCGAACTTCTCAGCAGGGGAGTCACCCATGCGGGCGACGGGCCCGGAGACGGATAGTGCAGCCACCATCGTGCCGGTCGAGTCGAAAATCGGGACGGAGGCGGAAGCCAGGCTGGCGTCGCGTTCTGCAACGGATTCGGAGATCTGGGTTTGCCGCACGCGCTCCAGCTCTGCGGCGCCGTACGCGGCGGTGGGGAGCACGGCCTGCTGCAGCGAGACGGGAGCCCAGGCGACCAGGATGCGGGCAGCGGAGCCAGCGTTGAGCGTCATCCGGGTGTTGCGAGGAACGGTGTCGCGAAGGCCCGTGGCAGGTTCCGCGTTGGCCACACAGAGCCGCTCGAAGCCGGAGAGCTGGTAGACCTGGACGGATTCCTTGGTCTGCTCCACCAGCTTCGGTAGTAGGTGCTCGGCCGCTTCCTCCAGACGCGGGCTGGTGCGCGGGGCGAGCTCGGCGAGCGCGGGCCCGGCTGTCCACTGGCCGTCGGCCTGGCGCTCAATCAGCCGGTGCTTCTCCAGTGCCACGGAGATCCGGTGGGCGGTTGCCCGTGGCAGGCCGGTTTCGTCGCAGACTTCCGAGAGGTTGTGCGGGCGGGCTGCGATGATGGAGAGGATGTAGACCGCGCGGTCGAGAACCTGGATGCCGCTGATCGCCGGGATGTCTGGCTTCTCGGCGCCGGCAGGGTGCGCGTTCCCGGGGTCGACCCCCAACTGGGGTGGCTGCGGTGCCGAGTTGGTGTTTCGCTCAGATGTATATCCCATGATTTGATACTATACATTCCATCAAGTGGAACTGGCGAACTTTCGGATGACTCCCGAGGTTCGCAAGATTCTGGAAATGAGGAGAGCGTAGTGAACACCACAACTAATACCACCCGCGGCGCAACAGAAAAGCCGCTGACGCTCGCCGAGAAGGTCTGGCGCGACCACCTCGTCGCCAGTGGATCGGACGGCGACCCGGACCTGCTGTACATCGACCTCCACCTCGTCCACGAGGTCACCTCGCCGCAGGCTTTCGACGGGCTGCGCCAGGCAGGTCGGCCCGTCCGTCGTCCCGACCTGACCATCGCAACCGAGGACCACAACGTCCCCACGACCGGCGTCGTCGGTGGCAACCTGCTGGATATCGAAGATCAGACTTCTCGCCTGCAGGTCTCGACCCTGCGCAAGAACGCCGAAGAGTTCGGCATCCGCCTGCACTCCATGGGGGACATCGACCAGGGCATCGTCCACACCGTCGGCCCACAGCTCGGCCTGACTCAGCCGGGCATGACGGTGGTGTGCGGTGACTCCCACACCTCCACCCACGGTGCCTTCGGCTCCATCGCCATGGGCATCGGCACCTCCGAGGTCGAGCACGTGCTGGCCACCCAGACCCTGCCGCTGAAGCCCTTCAAGACCATGGCCATCGAGGTCAGCGGCGAGCTGCAGCCGGGGGTCTCCGCCAAGGACCTGATCCTCGCCATCATCGCGAAGATCGGCACCGGCGGCGGCCAGGGGCACATCATTGAGTACCGCGGCGAGGCCATCGAGAAGCTGTCGATGGAAGCCCGCATGACGATCTGCAACATGTCCATCGAGGCCGGTGCGCGGGCCGGCATGGTTGCTCCCGACCAGACCACCTTCGACTACCTCGAGGGTCGCCCGCACGCCCCGCAGGGCCAGGACTGGGAGGACGCCGTCGAGTATTGGAAGTCCCTGCGCACCGATGAGGGTGCGGAGTTCGACACGGTCGTCCACATCGACGGCTCCAGCCTCACCCCGTTCATCACCTGGGGAACCAACCCGGGCCAGGGCCTGCCGCTGGGCGCGACCGTGCCTGCACCGGAGGACTTCACCAACGACACCGACCGCGCCGCCGCCGAGAGCGCTCTGGAGTACATGGACCTGACCCCAGGCACCCCGCTGCGGGACATCCCGGTGGATGTGGTCTTCCTGGGATCCTGCACCAACGCCCGCATCGAGGACCTGCGCGCCGCCGCCGAGGTGCTGGACGGCCGGAAGGTCGCCGATAGCGTCCAGATGCTCGTCGTCCCGTCGTCCACGCGAGTCAAGCAGCAGGCAGAGGAGGAGGGCCTGGACAAGATCTTCCTCGCCGCGGGCGCTGAGTGGCGCACCGCAGGCTGCTCCATGTGCCTGGGCATGAACCCGGACCAGCTGACCCCCGGCCAGCGCTCCGCGTCGACCTCCAACCGCAACTTCGAGGGCCGCCAGGGCAAGGGTGGCCGCACCCACCTGGTCTCCCCGCAGGTCGCAGCGGCCACCGCCGTCCAGGGCACCTTCGCAAGCCCCGCCGACCTCTAAGCGAACACGTCACCCACAAGTTCACCCACGGAACCCACGAAGGAAGCCACACTATGGAAAAGTTCCACACCCACACCGGTGTTGCAGCGCCCCTGATGCGCTCCAACGTCGACACCGACCAGATCATCCCCGCCGTGTACCTGAAGCGCGTGACCCGCACCGGCTTCGAGGACGGCCTGTTCGCTGGCTGGCGCCAGAGCCCGGACTTCGTCCTGAACCAGGATGCGTTTAAGAACGCCTCCGTGCTGGTTGCGGGACCGGACTTCGGCACCGGCTCCTCCCGTGAGCACGCCGTCTGGGCGCTGATGGACTACGGTTTCCGCGTTGTGCTCTCCTCCCGCTTCGCGGATATTTTCAAGGGCAACTCCAGCAAGGCCGGGCTGCTGGCCGCTATCGTCGAGCAGTCCGATATCGAGCTGATGTGGAAGCTCATCGAGCAGAACCCCGGCATCGAGATGACCGTGAACCTTGAGGATCGCACCGCGACCCTGGGCAGCCATACCTTCAACATTGAGGTGGATGACTACACCCGCTGGCGCCTGATGGAGGGCCTGGACGACATCGGCCTGACCCTGCGCAAGGAAGAGCAGATCGCCGAGTTCGAGTCGCAGCGCCCGAGCTTCAAACCGAAGACGCTGCCAGCCCGTACCGCGGACTAAACGGCCGGAACGGCTGAAAAGACCCCGCCCCAGTCGGCCACAGAGCCGATCGAGGGGCGGGGTCTCGCCGTGCAGACGGTGGGCCACTGGCAGCGGGCGCCTACCGCCCGGCCAGCCGGATTACTTCACCGGCAACGCGCTAGCCAGGTAGTCCGCACCCAGCAGCTGATCATCCTTGAAATGCAGCACCCACACGCTGCCCTTCTTCACTCGCAGGTCCTCGACCTCGATGTCGCTCTCGGAAAAGAGGTGCTCCAGCATCGCCGGGATCGCCGCGCCCTGGGAGGACACCGCCGCCACCTTGCGCTGCTCAACCGTGGCCTTCAGCGCAGCAACAGCCGCCGGGACGTCCGCCACGACCTGATCGTCGGAGAAGGTCGAGGCGACTGTCAACGGCAGGTCGAAAGCCTGGGAGAGCGGGGAGACCGTGTCGAAGCAACGGTCCGGGCGCGCCGAGAACACAGCCGATGGCCCATAAGCCCCCAGCTGGGAGACGAGCATCTCGGACTGGCGACGGCCGCGCTTGTCCAGAATGCGCTTGTCGTCATCACCGCTCCACGTCCGCCGTGGCAGCGCGCGTGCATGGCGCGTCAGCAGGACCCGGCGGTTCGCGCCCAGGGCCAGCAGCTCCAAGGCGGCATCCAACACCTGCTGGTCGAGCGGGTAGGTCAGCGACTTGCGCGCCTTCTTCGGCGACAACCAACGCAGCTCGTCGACCTCGTCGTCCACATCATCGTTGCCCTCGAAAAAGCCGTCCACGGCCTCCGCAGTCCAGTAATAAACCACCTTCGTGCGTTTGCGGACGGGGTAGTGGACGTAGCCCAGCAACCAGCCGAGCTCCACGCGGTAGCCGGTCTCCTCCAGGATCTCCCGGAACGCGGTGCCCGCGAGGTTCTCGCCCGGGTCCACCTTGCCCTTCGGCAGCGTCCAGTCGTCGTAGCGGGGGCGGTGCTCCACCGCGATCTCCAGCTCACCCTGCTCGTTGCGGCGCCACAGCACCGCGCCGGCAGCGAACGTCGGGCGCTCGAACTCCTCGGTGGGGTGGGAGCCGATGCGCGCCACGTGGCCGCGCCCATTGATGGACTTCGCCAGGGACGTGGATAGGTCGCCGTCGCCGTTGTTCGTGATCACGAAGAAAATCCTCCCGTCGGGGGACTAGAATTGGGAAGCTGACTTAACAACAGTGATCCTATACGAGGCCATGCAGGATCAGATACGTAGGCATTCGGGACGTAAAATTTAGGCGGTGTGCGCACGATGGTGCAGGTAGCAGTGATGGGGGCCGGTTCGTGGGGGACGACCGTGGCGAAGGTTTTCGCCGACTCCGGCAACCCCGTCACCCTGTGGGCTCGCCGAGATGAGGTCGCCGCCGACGTTAACGACAATCACCGCAATAGCGCCTACCTCGGGGACGTGGACCTTCCCGAAGGTCTTTCGGCGACGACGGACCCCGCCACGGCACTTCACGGTGCGGAGATCGTCGTGCTCGGCGTCCCCTCCCAGACGCTGCGCGGCAACCTGAGCAGCTGGCGGGAGCACATCGAGCCGAATGCCACGATCATCAGCCTGGCCAAGGGCATCGAGTACGAGACCGGGATGCGGATGAGCCAGGTCATCGCGGACGTCGCCGGGGTCGCCAGCGACCGGGTCGCCGTGCTTACCGGCCCGAACCTCGCCAAGGAGGTCGCCCAGGGACAACCCGCCGCCACCCTCATCGCCTGCGAGGACGACGACCGCGCCCGCTTCGTCCAAGCCGCCGTCGCCGCGCCGTATTTCCGCCCCTACACCAGCCAGGACGTCCTGGGGGCCGAGATTGCCGGCACCTCCAAGAACGTCATCGCGCTGGCCGCGGGCATCGCTGCGGGCTGCGGCTTCGGGGCAAATACCAATGCCACCGTCATCACCCGCGGGCTTGCCGAGACCACCAGGCTGGCCCTGCAACTCGGCGCGGACGCTCGGACCATGGCCGGGCTCGCGGGCATGGGCGACCTGGTTGCCACGTGTACCTCGCCACTATCCCGCAACCGCAGCTTCGGCCAGCGCCTTGGCGAGGGCGCTGGCCTAGAGGCAGCTGCTGAGGCCACCAAGGGCCAGGTCGCCGAGGGCGTGGTCAGCTGCCGGTCCGTTCAGGCGCTGGCGCGCAAGGCCGGGGTGGACATGCCCATCACGGATGCGGTGGTGCAGGTCTGCTACGAGGACGCCAGCCCCAAGGACATCATCAACCAGCTGCTTGGCCGCACCCGCAAGCCTGAGTGATAGGGGCGCGCCGTCCCCACGGTGGGCTACCGCGATTCGCTGGCTTAAACGGGTAGGGTTAGCGCTGTGACTGCAGCTGAAAAACTCACCGTCGCCGTCGTTTACGGTGGCCAATCGACCGAGCACTCCGTGTCCTGCATCTCCGCGGGAGCGATCATCGACAACCTGGACCCAGAGCGGTTCACGGTCGTCCCCGTGGGCATCACCAGCGGGGGAGCCTGGGTGCCGGGGACCACGGATACCGCACAGCTGCGCGCTTCCGGCCGCGAGCTGCCCACCGTCGCCGATCACGGCGAGCACATCCAGCCGATGCTCGGCGCCGCCGGTGAAGCAACCGAATTCCGTTTCGTCACCGGTGACCGCGCCGGGGATGTCTTCGCCACCGCGGACGTCATTTTCCCCGTCCTCCACGGCACCAACGGCGAGGACGGCACAATCCAGGGCCTCTTCGACCTGCTGGGCGCCCGCTACGTCGGCAACGGCGTGCTGGCCTCCGCCGCGGGCATGGACAAGGAGTTCACCAAGAAGATCGCCCGGGAGGCCAACATCCCGACCGGCCCGGAGGTTGTGCTGCAGGGCCGCGCCGAGCTCACGAACGATGAGCGCGAGCTGCTCGGCCTGCCGGTCTTCGTCAAGCCCGCGCGGGGTGGTTCCTCCATCGGCATCTCGAAGGTGGACAGCTGGCAGGACCTGCCCGCAGCCATCGAAGAGGCCGCCTCCCACGACCCAAAGGTCATCATCGAGGCCATGATCACCGGCCCCGAGGTCGAATGTGGCGTGCTGGAGCGCGAGGACGGCACCCTGGTCGCATCCTCCCCGGCCATGCTGCAGGGCACCGACGCCGGCGAGGAGGGCTTTTACGGCTTCGACGCCAAGTACCTCGACGACACCGTCAGCGCCACCATTCCAGCACCTCTCGACGAGGCCACGACGCGCCGGGTGCAGCAGCTCGCGATCGAGACCTACCGGGCGCTGGGCTGCACCGGCCTGGCACGCGTGGACTTCTTCGTCACCGATGCTGGCCCGATCCTCAATGAGATCAACACCATGCCTGGCTTCACCCCAATCAGCATGTACCCGCAGATGTTCCTGGCCGATGGTCTGAGCTACGCCGACCTGCTGACCACCCTGGTTGCTGGGGCTCGTCGGCACTAATGCGACGCCCAAGGCAACGGATAACGCCCGCCACGGTAACCGTGGCGGGCGTTATCGTGTGAGTGGGGAAGCGACCCCGGAATAGCCCGGGGTGGGTTCACCACGCGCCGGGAGGTCCCGTGCTAGGAGCGTTCGGCGCGCTTCGACATGCTCTCGGTGATCGCCTTCGTCACCGTGGGCAGAACATCGCCGCTGCTGAACTGCGGCATCGCGACGGCGACGACCTCCTCGTGGCCAATCGCGTACCAGTGACCGATCGTCGAACCCTGCGCGAGAGCAGGGGCGTCGAACCACGGGACGTCGTCGATCTGAGAGAGCCGCTCGCCGCGCTCATAGGACTCCGGGAAGGCAACGCCACACCGGACCACGACCGGCTCATTGCCCTCCTCCTCGGGTTGGTAGACGACCAGAGAATCCGCCGCGGCGCGCTTGGCCTGCTCGATGAGGCCGGAGAGCTTTGGATCCCGCAGCGCCTGCGGGCCACCAACGGCCGTGGCGTTGTTCTCCATGAGCTCGCCCAACTCCTCGCTACTCAGGCGGCGGAAGCCAGCAATCTCCGCGGGTAGGGCCTCCTTGAAGGAACGGCAGGTCTGCTTGTTGCGGTCCTTAGCCACCGGCTCGTCCGTCAGCGGCAGGGCAGCCGGGGTCACGGGGGACTCAGAAGGCGCGACGTCGCCGAGAACAGGGGAGAGGTCCGCGACCGCGTCCTCGATGAGGTCGCCGTCCGCCTCAGACGTCACCGCAACCGTCGGCTCCCCGGACACCGTGTACCAGGTGGTCAGGGTGGAACCAGGGGTGGCGTCCTGGGCGATGAACCAGCTTGCCCCCTCAGCCGCAGACACCGGGCTGATGACGGTGTACTGGTCCGGCATCGTGACGCCGCAACGGACGGTCAGCTGGGTACCGTTGGTGTCCCGGTAAGCAACGGTGCCGTCTGGAACCGGATCCAGAATGCCCACCTTCCGGAACTTACCGACATTCTCCGGGGCCTTCTCCACCAGCTGGGAGCACTCCGCAGCCAACGCATCCGGCGCATCAACGGCGCCGACCGAGACGTCCGAATACTTCTGCCGATCCGAAAGAATCTTGGCTCCCCCCAACACCGCGACGGTGAAGACGAGAGCTAGGATCAGACTGATCGTGACCAGTGAACGGGGAGCCCCTGCTCCACGGCCCCGGGCGTCAGGTCCTGTAGTTGGGTCCTGCGAGGCGGCCGGGGATGCACCCTGTGGATTACGCTGTGTGCTCATAGGCACTCATCTTATAAGGAGGCGGGCGGATGTCCCGATACACCGGGCCCACGGTGCGCGAGGTGGGGGAGGCAGCCACCATCCAGGCGATTCGGCGCGCGGCACCCAGCGAGCTCAATGGCGACGACGCAGCGATCCTGCGGCCCACCGCGCCGAACTCGCGCCACGTGAGTTGCACCGACATCCTCGTCCTCGGGCGCCACTTCCGGCCCGAATACTCCACGGCCTACGAGGTCGGCGTGAAAGCCATTACGCAAAATTTCGCCGACATCCAGGCCATGGGGGCCAGGCCCACCGCAGCGCTGCTCGGACTCGCGATCCCGGGCGAGACCCCGCTGAGCTGGGTCAGCGAACTCGCCGAGGGGATCGAGGCCGCCGCCGAACCCTGGGCCGCCGAACTGGTGGGCGGGGACATCGTGCAGGGCAAAGAACTCCTCATCTCCATCACCGCATTGGGCGAGCTCACCGGCCCCGCACCCGCCCTGCGGATCAACCGCGCCGCGCCGGGGCAGCAGGTCATCGTGCACGGCAAGCTCGGACACTCCGCGGCGGGGCTGGACATCCTCCGCCACTACGGCAGCCGGGCCGCGATCCCGGACGACGAGATCCTGCAGGAGCTGGCCACCTGGCACTGCGCACCTACCCTGGTCGCGGGGCAGGGGACCGTCGCCCGGGCAGCCGGGGTCGCCAGCATGACTGATAACTCCGACGGGCTGATCTCCGACCTCAACCACATCGCGACGTCCTCCGGGGTCAGTATGGACATCGAAGAAGACAGCATCGCCCCCGACGAGATGCTTCAGCACGCGGCAGACGTCCTGCAGGCAGACCCGTGGAAGTGGGTCTTAAGTGGAGGGGAGGACCACAGCCTGCTGGCCACGACCGCAGCCCGCATCCCCACCGGCTTCCGGCGCATCGGAAGCACAGGCTCGCAAACCGGTTCGGGACCGAAGGTCACCATCGATCGCGCCACCCCGGCCTACACCGCGGGCTGGTCCTCGCTCTAAGCCACCCACGACACCTGCTAGGAGGCCCACCATGATCTACGTGCACCCCAATTGGCAGCTACCCGGGCTGGAGGAAACCCTGCACAAAGCGCAGGCCGCCCACGCGCCGGGCCAACAGGTCCTCCCGCCGGAGGAATACATCCTGCGGGCCTTCGAAGTCGACCCGGCGGACGTGAAGTGCCTCATCGTGGGGCAGGACCCATATCCCACCCCTGGGCACGCGGTGGGGCTCGCATTCTCCTCTGAAGGCGCGCAGATCCCGAAGTCCCTGCAGAACATCTTCACGGAATACAGCGAGGACCTGGGACTGCCCCGGCCCACCACCGCGGACCTAAGCCCCTGGCTGGACGAGGGGGTGCTGCTGCTCAACCGGGTGCTCACGGTGCTCGCGGGACAGGCGAATAGCCACCGGGGCCTGGGATGGGAGGCCATTACTGAGGCCGCGGTCCGCCAGGTCGCAACCAACGAGCACTTCTGCGCGATCCTCTGGGGCAAACAGGCTCAACAGTTGGCGGGCATCATCGGGGCTAAGCGCTGCATCATGTCCCCGCACCCATCGCCGCTGTCTGCCTACCGCGGGTTCTTCGGCTCCCGGCCCTTCAGTCGGGCCAATGAAATCCTGCGGGCCCAGGGTGCCGATCCCGTGGATTGGCGCCTCGACCGTTAAGCTGGCAGGCATGTCCGAAACGATTTCCGCGCTCGCCGTCACCCATTGGGTGCGCCGGGCAGCAACACTGCTCGAGGAATCTCAGGCGGAAATCAACCGCATCAACGTGTTCCCCATCGCGGACTCCGACACCGGCTCGAATATGGCCCACACCGTCCGCGCTGCCTGCGAGGAACTCCAGTCGGCGGTCAGCGAGGGCACGCTGCCGGAACCGGAGGACGCCACCGACGCGAACCTCCCGGCCATCACCGCGCTATTGGCCACCGGCGCGGTCAAGGGTGCGCGAGGGAACTCCGGAATGGTGCTGAGCCAGGTCTTCCGTGCCCTCGCGGATGCTTCCGCCCAGGGGCCGATCGACGCGGCCGCGCTGGTTCGGATGCTCCAGGACGCCGTGGGATTTGCCGAGTCCACCATCGCCGCCCCCGTGGAAGGCACGATTCTCACTGTCCTGCGCCAGGCCGCCACAGGTGCGAGCACCGCCCATGAGGCGGGCCAGGGGATGAGCGAGATCGTCGACGCGTCGCTCGACGCTGCCCGCGAGGCACTCTTCGATACCCCCAACCAGCTCGAGGCCCTCGCCGAGGCTGGGGTCTACGATGCCGGCGGAGCAGGATTCATCCTCATACTCGAAGCGCTCAAAGACGTCCTGACCGGTGGGGTCGCAGGGACAACGTTGAAGGACTCCGGCGCAGCGGGGCACGAGGGTCCCGGAGTTGGTAGTGCACCCGGCAGCCCCGCCGAATCTCACGGTGTCCCCGCCGAGCTGGAGTTGCTCTTCTTCTTCCACGGCGACGTCGACCCGCTGCGCGAGGTACTCGCCACGCATGGCGATTCAATCGTTATCGCCCCCGTGTCCGAGGGACAGGCGAAGGTGCACGTCCACACCCTTCAGGCCGGCCCGCTGCTCGAACAGGCCTTCGGCCTGGGACAGGTGACCGAGTTGCGGATTGAAGTGCTGCCCAACCAACCGGGCAAGCCTGTAGCCGCGACGCGCCGGGCGTCCCGTCCCATCATCGCGCTGGTTTCCGGTCACAACGAGGGCGCGAAAGATGCGGTAGGCGATTCCGGTGAGGATGTTGGGCAAGATATCTTCGCGGCCGTGGGGGCCGTCAGCCTTGATCCAGCAGCCAGCGAGGAGCAGACCCGGGCCGCCCTGGAGCAGCTGCCCGCCGGTGATATCGCTGTGCTCACCAACGGGGCGGACCCCGCGGCCATCCTGGAGGTAGCCCAGCGGGAGGGCAGTGGCCGTCAGCTCAACATCATCGACACCGACTCCCTGGTTGGGGGCCTGGCAGCGCTTGCGGTGTTCGATCCGACGAACGATTGGGAGGACAACACGGCGGACATGCTGGACGCCAGTGTGTCCCAGCGTTGGTGGCAGGGCCCGCCTGAGCAGCTGCCGCAGGCCGTGGCTGACCTGTTGGCTGATGGTGGGGAACTCGTCACCTTCATCACCTCCGAACCCGCTGTGGCTACGGCCGTGGAGGCCTTCGTGCAGCGCGCTCGCGAGCAGCACCCCAGCGTGGAATTCCACGAGCATCGCGCTCGGGGCTTGGGCGCTGCGGTGCAGGTGGGTGTCGAGTAGATGCTCGGTTGGCAGGACACCCGCCCGCTCACCACGGCGACCACCCCCGACCGGGCGAAGAACCTGGCGGATAAGCCGGGGCTGAAGACCCTTCAGGATGTGTTGCTGACCTTCCCGACCCGCTACGCCAGGCTGGGGACGTCTGACCAGCTGGACATGCTCGTGCCAGGCGAAATGTACACCTGCGTGGCTCAGATCCTGGGGGTCGAGCAGAAAGAGAACTTTTCGGGCCGCGGGCCGCGAACCTTCATCCGCTTCCGCTTTACCGACGGCAGCGTGCAGATGGAGTCCGCGCTCTTCGGTAACCCGAAGATGCACCTGGGGGTGATCCAGCCCGGCGCGATCCTGCTGCTGCACGGCAAGCTGGATACGTTTCGCAACCAGTGGCAGCTGAAGAATCCCAGTTATGTGACGATCGACCCGGGCCCCAGCGCACGCTTTGGGGCTTATGGCTCGCTGAAGACCATCGTCACGATCGCGGGCAGCCAGGAGGCGGCCGAGGAGCTGCTGCGCATGCCTTACCTTCCTGGTTATCCGCGCAAGCGGGGGACCTCGACCGCGGAGCTGATCGGCGTGGTGGACCAGATCCTTCGCGGCCCACTCGCGCCGACGCCAGGGGGTGAGACGATCCCGGAGATGCTGCCGGATCCCACCGCGGCGGGGACGAGCGTGGACGGCGCCGAATCGGTGCCTGCGTGGCCGACCGGAGCTGACGGTGCGCCGCTGATCCATTTCGATGCGGCCCTACGAGGCATTCACCAGCCACCAGAGGAGGGGCCGGGCGCTGCGATCGAACGTTTGAAGTTTAATGAGGCCCTGGAGCTGCAGCTCGTCATGGCGCTGCGGGCGGCGGACTCCACGCGGCGCACCTCGCCGCGGGTGGATGCGCTGCACTCCGAGCTGCTGGCCTCCTTCATCCACAGCCTGCCCTATCGGCTGAGCGAGGGGCAGACGACCGCGTGGGACCGGGTCGCCGAAGCGCTCGATTCCACGGTGCCGGCGAACCTCATGCTCCAAGGCGACGTCGGCAGCGGTAAGACCCTGATCGCAGCACTCGCGATGGTGGCGGCCGCGGATGCTGGCTTGCAGTGCGCCTTCATTGCCCCGACGGAGGTGCTGGCGGTGCAGCACGCGCAGACCTTGACACGCCTGGTCGAGGGGCTCCCGATTACCATCACGGTTCTCACCGGCAGCCAGAACTCTGAGGTACGCCGCCGAGCCCTGCTGGACATCGTCAGTGGCCAGGCACACATCGTGGTCGGCACGCACGCGCTGATCCAGGATTCGGTGGAGTTCTTCAACCTGGGGCTCGTGGTCGTCGACGAGCAGCACCGCTTCGGCGTGCGGCAGCGCGACTATTTGAAGAACAAGGCCGCGACAGGCAAGACCCCGCACATGCTGGTCATGACGGCCACACCGATCCCCCGCAGCGTCGCGATGACGATGTTCGGTGATCTCGAACCCATCGTCCTGCCTGGGCTGCCGAGTGGACGCGGTGAGGTGCGCACCGCCGTCGTCCAGGCCGGTCGCCGCGCGTGGGTGGACCGCATGTGGCAGCGAATTTCCGAGGACGTCGCCGCCGGTCACCAGGCTTTCGTCGTGGTGCCGCGCATCGAGGGCGAGGACGGGGTTCTGGCCTGGGCGGAGAAGCTGGCGTCGGGCCCGTTGGCGCACTGCACGGTGGATGTGCTGCACGGCAAGATGGCGCCCGAGGAGAAGGCCGCCGCGATGGCGGGTTTCGCGGAGGGACGCACGGATGTGCTGGTTGCCACCACGGTCATCGAGGTCGGGGTGGACGTCCCGAACGCGACGGTGATGGTGATCATCGATGCCGAAAACTTTGGTGTTTCCCAGCTGCACCAGCTGCGTGGCCGCATCGGCCGAGGCTCGGCCGATGGCTGGTGCATGTTGCACACCACCACACTGCCGGGGTCTGCCAGCTATGACAGACTTGAGGCGGTTGCGGCGACGACCGACGGCTTCGCGCTGGCCGAGCTGGACCTCGAGCAGCGAACCGAGGGAGATATCCTCGGCGATGACCAGTCCGGGGCCGGTTCCCGCCGAGCGAGCCTGCTGAACCTCGCAAGCGATGGTGAGATCATCATGCGGGCTAAGGATTACGCCCGGGAATTGGTGGCTAAGCAGGAAGAACTAGCCCGGAGGCTCGTCGCGGACATTGAGTTGGAAGACCAGGCGTATATCCAGCGCGGCTAGCCCACAGGGCCATACAGCGCGGTCATTGGGTAGGCGCCAGGTGTGTAGAGGAACAAGGAGAGCCAAGGACTAATGAGCCGCATCATCGCCGGGCAGGCGGGAGGCCGCAGCATCAAGATCCCCAAGCAGGTCACCCGGCCGACCTCCGACCGGGCCCGCGAAGGGCTGTTCTCCTCCCTGGAGGCCCGCTTCGGGCTAGCCGGGGAGGTTGTCCTCGACCTTTATGCCGGCTCCGGGGCGTTGGGGCTCGAGGCCGCCTCCCGGGGCGCGGCGGATGTCACGCTCGTCGAGGCGCTCGACGGGGCGGTAAGCACCATCAAACGGAATATCGCGACGGTGGGGCATCCGAACACCCACGTGGTTCACGCCAAAGCCATGACCTTCCTGGCGACCGCGCCGAAGCAGCACTACACGATGGTGCTTGCCGACCCACCCTATGAACTGGCCGATGACGCGGTGGCGGACATGCTGGCAGCCCTGATCCCGGCGCTGGCGCAGGACGCCGTTGTCGTCGTCGAAAGAAACAGCAAGAGCCCGGAGACCGCATGGCCTGAAGGATTCGAGCCGACGGGGCAGAAGGTGAAGAAGCGCACCTTTGGCATCGCGCGCTTCGATATGGCGATCTGGCGGGGCTGAAGCAATTTGCATAAAAGGGGAGGGGAGCGGCGGGTGCCCGGCGGGGCGGCCAGCGCTACACTAAGACACCATGCGAGTAGTCTGCCCAGGATCTTTTGACCCGGTGACGAACGGTCACCTCGACATCTTCACGCGCGCTGCGGCCCAGTGGGATGAGGTCATCGTGTTGGTGACCTATAACCCCAACAAGAACGGGCTGTTCAATGAGCAGGAGCGGGTGGCACTCATCGAGGCAGCCATCGCAGACCTGCCGGAGGAGCGGCGTCCGAAGAACATTCGGATCGACACGTGGGACTGCCTGCTGGTGGACTACCTCACCGAGAACAACATCTCCGCGCTGGTCAAGGGCCTGCGCAGCTCCCTGGACTACGAGTACGAGCTGCCGATGGCTCAGATGAACCAGCGACTCTCGGGGGCGGATACCTACTTCCTGCTCACGAGCCCGGAGTACGGTTACGTGTCCTCCACCCTGTGTAAGGAAGTTGCGAAGTACGGCGGGGACGTTTCGGGGCTGCTGCCGGAGCCCGTGGCTGAGGCAGTGAAGGCGAAGTTCGCCGAATCCTAGTCGGCCGCTCCGCACCGGCCTCAGCGAAAGAAAAAATTGTTAATTCCTGTGACCGGTGTGTTTCTCCGCGAGTGATGCCCTGGAACATGGAATAGTGGTGAGCATGTACAAAACCTTCCAAGGCATGGACGATCTCCAGCACATGGTGGAGCAGGCTTATAGCGTGCCCATGACATCCAATTGCATGGTGCCGCGCCGCGAGGTGCTCGACATCCTCGACGAGATGCGTAACGCCATTCCCATCGAGATGGACGACGCCCAGGACGTCCTCGACCACCGCGACAAGATCCTCCACGACGCTGAGGATCGCGCCGACGGCATGGTCGCCGACGCTGAAGCCGAGCGCGACCGGATTCTTGAGGAGGCACACGCCCGCGCGGAGGCGATGGTGCGCGACGCCGAAGAGCGTGCCACCACCACGGTCGCCCAGGCTGAGGACGAAGCTGACCGCCTGGTTACCGAGGCCCGCAACGAATACGACCACGTCACCTCCCGCGCCGCCGCGGAATCCGACCGCCTCATCAAGGCCGGCAACGATTCCTACCAGCGCTCCGTGGACGAGGGCATCGCCGAGCAGCAGCGCCTTGTCTCCGAATCCGAGGTTGTCCGCAACGCCGAGGCGGAGTCCCAGCGCATCGTGCAATCCGCCCACGCGGACTCCGACCGCCTGCGCAACGAGTGCGACCGCTACGTGGATTCCACCCTCGCGGAGTTCGAGGAATCCCTCTCGGCAACCCTGCGCAGCGTGGGCCGCGACCGCGCCGCACTGCGCAAGGGGGCTGGCGTCTCCGGACTGCGCAGCGACTCCAACTACGGGGACCACAGCTACGAGGGCTAAACCTCGGGCTCAACGCGCGGGACGAAGCGAACAGGGCGTCGTCCCAAATGGCGGCGGGGAGGCTAAAGCGGGTACAAAAGGGGTATGAGCAACCCCTTCATCCTCGATGTTCAGGACATTCTCGGCCAGCAAGGTGGCCCGGAGCACGTTCACACCACCGGTGAAACCCCGCACAACCTCGGCGGGGAAATGTTCGGAATCGCCCCCGGCACCAGCGTTGATATCGACTTGATCCTCACCAACCTGGGCGAGGCCATCATGGCCCAGGGGACTGTTAGTGGCCAGGCCAGCGTCGAATGTGGCCGCTGCCTCCGCCACTTCACAACGGACCTCAGCATCAAGGTCGACCAGGTCTTCGGCACCTCGGCGGACTTCATCACCACCGAGGACGAGGACTCCGACGAGGAGGGCGACGAGCTGCCGCCTCTGGTCGAGGACGATCGCATCGACCTGACGCAGACGGTGCTCAACGAGGCCGGGCTCAACGCCCCGTTCAACCCCGTCTGCGCTGATTACGGCCTCGAGTGCGAGACCAACGCCCCAGAGCCGGACGGCATCTCCGAGGAAGAGGCGGAAGAGGAGAAGGTCGACCCGCGCTGGGCCGGCCTGTCCGCCATTAAGTCCCGCCTGGCCGGGGGTGACGATGGCTCGCAAGCGTAGGCTCACCGGCGAGGCAGCACTTCGCGCCGCATACTCCAAGCACGACCACGCCCCGCTGCTTCAGGCATGGGGGATTGACCTTTCCGATGAGATGTTGCGGCTGGCGCTCACACACCGTTCCTTCGCGCACGAGAACGACAATGTGCCGAATAACGAGCGCCTCGAGTTCCTCGGCGACGCGGTGCTCGGGCTCTCGGTCGCCGAGCAGCTGTACACACAGTTCCCGCAGCGTAGTGAGTCCGATATCTCCAAGATGCGCGCGGGTGTGGTGAATATGTATGCGCTCGCTGGCCTGGCCCGCAGCCTCGGGCTGGGGGAGTACATCCTGCTCGGTCGCGGCGAAATGAAGACCGACGGGCACGATAAGGACTCGATCCTCGCGGACACGGTCGAGGCAATCCTCGGCGCGGTCTACCTGGAGCACGGCTTCGCGGTTGCGAAGGCGACCGTGTTGCGGCTGTTTAAGTCCATGATCGATAAGGCCCCGACCGTGGGGCTGACCATGGACTGGAAGACCACCGTGCAGGAGCGTCTTCGCGAACACGATCTGCCGATGCCGGAGTACGAGGTCACCTCCTCCGGCCCGGAGCACGACAAGGCCTTCTTCGCCACGCTCCTGCTGGATGGCAAGGAGCACACTCGCGGCCAGGGGCGTACGAAGAAGGAAGCGGAACACCAGGCGGCCCGCGCCATGGTGGAGGAACTGACCAAGCGTGCCTGAACTGCCTGAGGTGGAGGTCGTCCGCCGCGGGCTGGAAGAACACCTCCGCGGCGGAATCATCCACGACGTCGACGTCCGCCACCCCCGCGCCGTTCGCGTCCAGCCCGGCGGGGCAGCGGAGCTCGTCGCGCTTCTGGACGGTGCCCGCATCCAGTCCATTGAGCGCCGGGGAAAGTACATGTGGCTCGTGCTGAATAATGGCCGTGCGCTGTTCGTCCACCTCGGGATGAGCGGGCAGATGCTGATCCATGAAGCTGCCGATCAGGCTGCCGTGCCTAATACGCATGTCCGGATTCGCGCGCGCGTCGACGTGGGGGTCAAGGAGCTGGTGCTGAGTTTCGTGGACCAGCGCACCTTCGGCCAGTGGCAGGTCACGCAGATGGTGGCCGATCTGCACGGGGGCTTCGCGGGGGTGCCGGTTCCGGTTGCGCACATTGCCCCCGACCCCTTCGAGGAGGTCTTCGACCCGGTGGCAGTGGCCCGCCGCCTCCGGACGAAGAAGACCGACGTCAAGCGCGCGCTCCTGGACCAAACGCTGGTCTCGGGGATCGGCAACATCTACGCCGACGAGGCGCTATGGGCGGCAGGTGTTGCCCCCGGTCGCCGTACCCGGGGCATGCGCCAGCGCGATGCCGTGGCGGTATTGGAGCAGGCCGAGGCGGTGATGCGCCGGGCGCTCGCCCAGGGTGGGACCAGCTTCGACTCGCTCTACGTCAACGTCAACGGCGCGAGCGGTTATTTTTCCCGCTCGCTCAACGCCTACGGCAGGACTGGGAAGCCGTGCCCCCGCTGCGGGGAACCGATCGCTCGGGTGCAGTGGACGAACCGCTCCTCGCACTTCTGTCCGCAGTGTCAGTCCAGCTAGCGTTCAGAACGGGGCTGGGTAGCGGGCAGGCTATTCCAAGAATTGGTGGCGGAGTTCTACAATGCCCCTATGGAAAAACTCACTGAGCTCGTTGATGGCTCGATCAACGGTGTCATCTGGAACATCATCCCGTGGCTGTTGATCGGCGCGGGCATCTACTTCGGCTTGCGTACCCTCTTCGTCCAGGTCCGCCTGCTGCCCGCGATGTTGAAGGCCGTCGCGGAGAAGCCGCCGGTCGCCCGCGACGAGCAGGGCAACGAGGTCAAGGATGGCGAGCGCGTCGGCATCTCGGCGTTCAAGGCCTTCACGATTTCCGCCGCCTCCCGTGTGGGTACCGGCAACATCGCCGGCGTGGCGCTGGCGATCTCCATCGGTGGGCCGGGCGCGGTCTTCTGGATGTGGATGATCGCCATCGTCGGTGGCGCCACCGCCTTCGTGGAATCCACCCTGGCTCAGCTGTGGAAGTCCCGCGACGCCGACGGCCATTATCACGGTGGCCCGGCGTTCTACATGACCCGCGGCCTAGGCTGGAAGCCGCTCGCCGTCATCTTCGCCGTAGCGCTGTCCTTCACCTACGGCTTCGTCTACAACGCGATTCAGACGAATTCCATCGTCGACGCGGTGGGTGTGTCCCTCAACAGTGACTCCATGACCCTCAAGTTGATCGTCGCGGTCGTCGTCGCCTCCCTGACCGCGCTCGTCATCTTCGGTGGTGTCACCCGCATCGCCAGCGTGACGCAGATCGTCGTGCCCCTGATGGCCGTGGCCTACATCATCGTGGGCCTCATCGTCGTGCTCATGAACCTCGGCGAGGTACCCGGCATGATCGGGCTCATCGTCGGCCACGCCCTCGGTATTAAGCAGGTCGCGGGCGCGGGCATCGGCATGGCCTTCGGCATCGGCATGCGTCGCGGACTGTTCTCCAACGAGGCAGGCCAGGGCTCCGCGCCGAACGCCGCCGCGACCGCGACCGTCTCCCACCCGGTCAAGCAGGGCCTCGTCCAGACCCTCGGTGTGTATTTCGATACCCTCGTTGTCTGTACCATCACGGCTTTTGTGGTGCTGCTGGGCCCTGCCGTGGCCTACGGCCGCGACGACATTCAGGGCGTGTCCCTGACTCAGGCCGCGCTCGCCGACTCGGTTGGCGCGTGGGGCGCGCACTTCATTACCTTCATCCTCTTCTTCCTGGCCTTCTCCTCGGTCATCGGCAATGTCTACCTGGCCCAGGCCAATATCGAGTACCTCTCCGAGTCGAAGAAGGTCATGACGATCTTCCGCCTCGGCGTGATCGCTTTCGTGTTCTTCGGCGCCTTCGGCTCCCTGCCGCTGGTGTGGGCGCTGGGCGACACGATGGCTGGCACCATGGCGATCATCAACATCATCGCGATCGTCCCGCTGGGTGGCATCGTCTTCAAGCTGCTGAAGAACTTCAATGATCAGCGCAAGCAGGGTCTGGACCCGGTCTTCCACCGGGATATGCTGCCTGAGGCGAAGAACGTCGAGGTCTGGGACGGTTCCGACTCGGCGACCCGCCGCGGTTGGCTCCAGCGCCGCTCCCTGCGCGAGTTCACCTAAAAGCGACGAGAAGACTGCGCCCGGAATATGGCGAGCTAAGGAGAAACGGAAGTGACTGAGCAACCACAGGTCCGCCTCACCGCCTGGTGCCACGGCCACGTCCAGGGCGTCGGCTTTCGCTGGTGGGTCGCCGGCCAGGCCAAAGCCCTGGGGCTGGCAGGCTCGGCCACGAACTACCCGGACGGGCGGGTGCTCGTTGTCGCGGAGGGGGCGCGACACCTGGCCGAAGAATTGCTCGACCGGCTCCAACCCGGCGCGTTGACGAACCCGCAGCGCCCGGGACAGGTCACCACGGTCGTCGAACTGTGGGGCGAACCCAAGGGTGCGATCGGCTTCGAGCGTCGCTAACGCGCGAGCCTGTGCTTAGAGCTTGTCCGCACGCAACGATAAGATAACCGCATGCACCTCAAGTCGTTGACCCTCAAAGGATTCAAGTCCTTTGCGTCTTCGACGACCCTGAAACTCGAGCCAGGGATCTGCGCGGTCGTTGGCCCCAACGGCTCGGGTAAGTCCAATGTCGTCGACGCCCTGGCATGGGTGATGGGGGAGCAGGGGGCGAAGACCCTGCGCGGCGGCAAGATGGAGGACGTCATCTTCGCCGGTGCCGGTGACCGCAAACCGCTGGGGCGGGCGGAGGTCACCCTCGTCATCGACAACTCCGACGGCAAGCTGCCAATCGAGTACTCCGAGGTCGCAGTCACCCGCCGCATGTTCCGCGACGGAGCCAGCGAATACGAGATCAACGGGGCCAAAGCCCGGCTCATGGATATTCAGGAGCTGCTGAGCGACTCGGGCATCGGCCGCGAGATGCACGTCATCGTCGGCCAGGGCAGACTCTCCCAAATCCTGGAGTCCAAGCCCGAGGAGCGCCGCGCCTTCATCGAGGAGGCCGCGGGTGTGCTGAAGCACCGGCGCCGCAAAGAGAAGGCGCAGCGCAAACTGGTCGGCATGCAGGCCAACCTGGATCGCCTCCAGGACCTGACTGACGAGCTGCACCGCCAGCTGGGGCCCCTGGCCCGACAGGCTGACGCCGCTCAGCGGGCGTCCACCGTGCAGGCCACCATCCGGGACCGTCGCACGGTGCTGGCCGCCCACCACGTCCGCACTCTGTCGGAGAACCTCCACGAGGCCAACGCCGAGGCCGGGCGGCTCATCGAGGAGCGCGAATACCTCACCGAGCAGCTTGAAGAGCACTCCGGTGAGCTCGCCGAGGTGGAGGAAGAGCTGCGCACCGCGTTGGAGGACGCGGAGTCAGCCCGCACCCTCTGGTACCGACTTTCGGCGGTCGCGGAGAAGAACTCCGCCTCCCTGCGCATCGCGGCTGACCGCGCTCAGGCCAGCGAAGAGACCGCCTGGCTGGGACCCGACCCCGCTCATCTGTTGGAGCGCGCCGAGCGGGCAGATGCCGAACAGGAGGAGCTCGACGAGGCCGTCGAGATTGCCCAGGAGAAACTCGAGGGCATCAGGGAGACCGTCGCGGAGGCTCAGGACGCCGCCCGGCAGGCAGAAAACGAGCACCTCGCCCAGGTCCGGGCCATCGCGGACCGGCGTGAGGGCGTGGTGCGGCTGCTCTCCCGCCAGGAAGCAGCCAGCGAGCGGTTGGCTAACGCACAAGCCGAGGTGGAGCGCAGCGAGGAAGCTGTGGGCGAGCACACCGAGGAGCTAGAAAACCTCAGTGAGGAACTCGCGGAAGCCGCCGACGCGCTGGCGGATATCGAAGGCGGGGGCGAGGAACTCCGCGCAACCGCAGAGCAGCTCGCCCGCGAGGTGCAGACCGTCGAGCAGCGCGCAGAGGAGCTACGCAACCAGGAACGCGCGCTGGAACGCGAGATCGCTGGCCTGGAGGCCACCATCACCGGCTGGCAGGAGCGGCTTCGCCCCACCGACGGCGCCGCCCGAGCGACCTCCGCCGCCGAGGAGCAGGGGCATGCGGTGAGCACCCTGGCGGAGAACATCACGGTCACCGGCGACTGGTCCGCCGCAGTGGCTGCCGTCCTAGGCGCGATCGCGCCCACTGGGGTGGTGACTGCATCGGACGACGCAGTCCTCAGTGCGCTCGAGGGCAGCGATGAGGGCCGCGCCCTCGTCATCGAATCCGGCTCCGAAACCAAGGAGACGGCCGGCTGGCGTCTCGATGTGACCCTGCCCGCGGGGCAGTGGCTGCTGGACGTCATCGAGCCCAGCCATAAGGTCGCCGCCGCGCTGAACGCGATGCTCGTCGACGTGGTCGCCGTGGCAGACGCCGCTGAGGCTCGCCGCGTCGTGGCCGCCGACACCAGGCTGCGGGCAGTGACCAAAGCCGGCAGCCTCTTCGGTCCCGGTTGGTTCGCGGCCGGCCGCGGGGGAGCCACCCCAGCGGTGGAGCTTGCTGCGAAGATTGACCAGGCCAGTACGGACGTCGCCGAGAAGAAGGAACAGCTCGCTGACCTGAAGGCAAGCCTCGACGCTGCGCTGGAAACCACCGCGGAGCGCCGCGCCGCTGCCAGCAGCGCCAAGGCCGCCGTCCAGGAACAACGGGCACGCGTCCAGGCGGCCCAGCACCGCTTCAAGGCGGCGGAGCACGCAGAGGAATCGGCGCGCCGCAGCGTCGAGCGCGCCACCGTCCAACGCAACCAGGCCGAGGAGCGGGCGCGGCAGGCTGATGAGGAACTCGCCGAGGTTCGGGACCGACTCTCGCGCGTGCAGGAGCCGGAAGAACAAGAGGAGCCTTCCACCGCGCAGCGTGACCGCACGGCTCAAGAGCTCACGCAGGCGAAAGCCATGGAGATGGACGCGCGTCTGCAGCTGCGCACCGCGGAGGAACGCGCCGCCGCCACCCGCGGCAAAGCGGAAAACCTGCGGCGCCAGGCTCGCCAGGAGGAGGCCTCGCGCAAACAGCACGAGATCGCGCGGGCCCGCCGCGAAGCTAAGCGTCAGGCCGCGCTCATCGTGCAGGAACAGGCCGAACGGGTCGGCCAGCGCATTGCTGATGCGCTCCATCGTGCCCAGGAGTCCCGCACCCTGACCGAGCAGGCGCACCGCCAATGGCAGGAACAGATGCGCCAGCAAAAGGCTGAGGTCAATAAGTACAACAGCCAGCTCGGGGCGGTCACCCAGCGGGCGCACGAGGCGGAGCTGAAGCGCAACCAGGCACAGCTCAAACTCGAGCAGGCCGCGGAATCCGCGATGGAGCAGCTCACCATGACTCCCGAGCAGCTGCTGGCCGTCGAGCTGCCGGAGGATTTCGACCAGGCCACAGCGCGTAAGGAGCTCAAACAGGCGGAGAAGGATCTCAACTCCCTCGGCAAGGTCAACCCCTTGGCTCTGGAGGAATACAAGGCGCTGGAGGAGCGCTATTCCTTCCTTGCCAGCCAGCTCGACGACGTACAGCGCGCCCGCGAGGACCTCAACGGGGTCATCAAGGACGTGGACAACACCATCCTCACCCTCTTCGTGGACGCCTGGCACGACGTGGAGGAGCAGTTCCCCAAGGTCTTCGAGACCCTCTTCCCGGGCGGATCCGGCCGCCTCGTGCTGACCGACCCGGAAGACATGCTCACCACCGGCATCGAGGTGGAGGCCCGCCCGCCGGGCAAGAAGGTCAAGCGGTTGAGCTTGCTCTCCGGCGGTGAGAAGTCGCTGACCGCGCTGGCCCTGCTCGTCGCCATCTTCCGTGCGCGACCTAGCCCCTTCTACGTCATGGACGAGGTCGAGGCCGCACTGGACGACGTCAACCTGCGCCGCCTGATCGCGCTGTTCGAGGAGCTGCGGAAGGACTCCCAGCTGATCGTGATCACGCACCAGAAACCGACGATGGATGTGGCCAATGTCCTTTATGGCGTGACCATGCGCGGGGACGGCGTGACGCGCGTTATTTCGCAGCGCATGAAGCCATTGGAAGCCGGTTAGCCCAGGCCAGCCCGCACACAGGGGGAGCGGGCCGGGGCGCGCGGAATCGCCGCGGGGCCAAAGGCTAGGATTGGCGGACGTGACTACCAGCCCGATTGCAGACCTGAATGACACGCTCCTTGCCTGGGCCTCCAGCGCCGAGGCGGAACTCGCGACGAAGCTCAAGGACGTCCAGCTTTTTGTGGAGTTGGACATCACCGGAGATGAACTCGAGCGACTCACCCGCTTCTATGGCACCTTTCTAGGCCGCCAGATCGCTGCCGGCGCGGACGATGCCGCGCTGTTGCAGACCTGCCCGGCGCTGACCGCCGCGGTGCTGATCTCGCGCGCCGCGAAGCTCAACGAGGTTCCCCAGGTGGCCGCCGAATTCTGGGCCGGGCTCGGTCTGGAGGCCACCGAGGATCGGGTGGCGCTCATCGAAGGCCACTTCGCGGAGATTCTGCAGGCTGCTGGGTTGGACCCGATGGATAACCTGGCGGGTGGCCCGGACGGTGAGATGGGGCGGCTCTTCGGGCACGTGGGCATCGCCAGCGACTGGACACCGGAGCTCATCGAGCTGATCGATACCCGCCGCATGTCGGGAGAGGCTGCCGAGGACTTGAGCGAGGAGGCAGCGGCGGTCGTCGCTGAGCTTGCAACCCAGCGACTGCAATTAGGGCCGCTATGCGCGACCTCCCCGGAACTGGCCCAAAAGCTGATTGAGCCGGTCGTCCGGGTGGTGCACCAGGGGGCCGAGGAGGGGCAGTGGCACCGCGCGCTGCAGAAGAACCACGTCTTCCCGCTGGTCGCCGAGGAGATCGCGGCGGAGCTGCGGGAGCGCCCCATTGGCACCGTCGATCGCCGCTACACGGTGGGCGTGGCCCACGCGGAGGATCGGCCGCGCCTGCGCCTCGATGTGCTGCGCCGCAGGGTGCTGCTGCGCCTGCCGGAGCAGGAGCTGGCAAATAGCCACTTCACCAACCCCGATGAGGTGCGTTGGCGCCTGGACTTCGACGGCAGCCCGTCCGCATTCATCACCAGCAAGGCGGACCGCCCGGGCGCGAAGACCAGCGAGATTTTCGACATCCCCGTGCGCCGGCCCCTGCGTGAGATTTGGGTGCGCAACGTTGCCTCCCACGAGCAGTGGCAGGTCTCCATGGTCAGCACGGATGATCCCAGCCTGATCTTCACCGAGCGCGGCGGCGACCTGACGGAGATGGCCACCCTGCACCACGCCACGGTGTGGGTGGTCTGCCCCTCCGACGCCCGCGCGGTGGACCCGGTGAGCGATCAGGAGATCCCGGTACTCGAGGAGCACGAGGTCAAGGCCTGGGAAGGCTGGACTATCCGCCTGCTCGATCTCTCCGAAGCTCTCTCGCTGCATCTTGAGCGCCCGGGGGAGCGCCGTCCGTCGATCGGGAGCGTGCGCGCCGTCGACCCGCGGCAGCGCGTGCGGTTCGTTGAGCTCGGCGAACCCGTCCCGGGTCTGCGCACCCAGTCCGGTCGGCCAATCCATTCGGAGTCACTTCTTGTGGAGTTCCCGCCGACCCAGTCGGGAGCGGTCGAGACTTGGTTCTTGACGATCGGTGCCTACGCGGGCCCGGGCGAGTACGGCGACACGGTCGCCGATGAGGAACCCCTTGAGGTTCCGCCGGAGGGCGGGTCCTTCGAGGTTTTTGACCCGGAGGCCTATGACAGCCCATGGGCCGGCGAGTACCTGGTGCGCCTGCGTGGACCGCGTAACGAGTCCTTCCGGCACGAGTACGGACTGGTCGAGGGGCTCAGCACCGACGTCGAAATCGATGGTCCCTCCGCGCTGACCCGGTTGCCGCAGGCCGGGGGACTGAGCCCGACCACGGTGAAGCTGCTCGCCGGTGATAAGCCCTTCTCCCGCCGGGTGAAAGCCACCGTCGGCCCCGATCAGAAGTACGTCACCACGGTCGTGGAAACCGATGCCGGCGACGCGCTACCGGTTGTGGTGCACCCACCACGGCTGCGCTACCAGCTCACGCTGCGTGGCGAGGAGCCGATGTGGCGCACGGAAGCCGTGCGCACCAGCTCCTCCTGGCTGGACCAGGACACCAAGTTCCGCGTCCGCCCCGGCAGCCCCCTGGACCAGCCGCTCGAGCGGCCTAGCCTTGTCATCCGCGACCGCCACGGCGCCCCGGTGCGCACGCTGAAGCTGGAGACGGAGGACAACATCACTTGGTCCGCGGAGCTCGGCGCCGCAGCGTCTTCCCTCGCCGTGCTGTCGCAGGGCAGCTTCGAGCTGGAGTTCATCGACTCGGTGGCCCGCCGCCGCGTCTCCGTCCGGCTGGCAAACATCGTCCCGGCACCGACCTGGAATGTGTCCTACGCCGACGGTTCGCTCGTCTTCGACACGGGCGCGGATGCTGACGCCCCCGACCTCGGCTGCTGGAGTGCGTGGGTCTGGCCCGTCACGGCACCGTGGCAGCCCGCCCGTACCGTCACCATCGGTGCCACGGGTGAGCCTGTCGAGCTTCCCGCCGAACTGCAGGACGCCGGTCCGCTCGCCGTTCAGCTGTTCGCCCCGGATCGTTTCTCCTTCCTCCGTCCCCCCTCCGGCCCGGGCGAGCGCGCGCAGACCGTCGAGGCCGAGGGCTACTTCGGGCGAGGGGAGGACACCCCGTGGTCGCACCTGTCTGCTTTCCTTGTCGGTCAGGCCGAGCAGGCCCCGTCTGACCCGGAGATTCTGCCGACCCTGTGGGACGTGCAGGCCGGTTGGCTGCAGAAGCGCGCCCAGGTGCCGCCTGCGCTCTCTCAGCGGGTGCGCGAGGCGCTGACCCACGATGCGCGCGCGTCGGTGCACGCGATGGGGCGATCTCTGGTCGCCACCGCGGATCGCCCGGCGCAGTTCATCGCCTCCGGCCTGGTGCATTCCTCCTTCGACGTCACCCAGGAGGAGCTGATGAGCCCCGCGGAGCAGAAACGGGACGAGATCGGCACCCCATGGATCCACGCCTTGGATATCCTGGGCGCGATCGCTCGACTGGATGAGGATGATGCCGAGCAGCTGCCGAGCATCAAGGCGCTGAAGAAGCAGCTGGCAGCCACCGCCGGTGAGGGGGCCGTCAAGACCCTGGAGATGGGGCACGACCGTTCCCTGGAGAACTCCTGCATCGACGCCACCACCGTCCAGATCGCGCACATGAACGAGGATCAGCAGAAGGCAGTGCTCGCCATGTTCTTCGGCGACGCCGGTCTGGTCCCGGGTGCGATTTCGGACGAGAACAGCCGACTCATCGCCGTGTTCGATACCTTCACCCACCGTGTGGCGCTCTCCGAGCTGCTCGGGGACCCGACGTTGATGACGACGGCGGTGGCGGTGTTGCGCCGGATCAAGTCTGCGAACCGCCAGCTGTACCTGTCCGCGCGGGTGCGTTTCGAACGGCTCGACGGGGTGGATACCGATGATCCGCAGAACCGCTGGGCACTGGCGCCGGTGATCTCCATGGTCTTCGCGCTGGCCACGCGCATGCACGCGCACGGCCACCTGCCGACCCTGGGCAAGCTGCCGCAGGCCTATGAGGGCTGGGCGAAGATGGCCCAGCTGGTTCCAGACCTCGTGACCGGCGATGTGGTCCTCGCCGATGCGATGGTTCTCGGTGTGTTCGGGCCAAATCTGAAAGACTAGGGATTATGAACGTTTTCATCTGGGTACTCATTGGCCTGGTGGTGCTGGCCGCCATCGTGGCGATCGTCGTCGTGGCGGGCCTGCGCCGCAACAAGTCCAAGCAGATCTCCTTCGAGAAGAGTCCGGAGATCGAGAAGAAACCGTCCTCGGGCGACTACCAGGCCAAGGGTGGGTTTAACTTCACCTCTGGCGGGAAATCCCCGGCGCCGACCTCGGAGGATGCAGGCCGCCCGACGATGGATATCGGCGGGGTGAGCGTCCCGGCTCCTTTCGAGAAGGAGAAGGAGACCCAGCCGCGGGGCGAGACTCCTGCGGAGGCTTCTGAGAAGCCGGCACCGGCGAAGACTGAGCCAGAGCAGCCCGCGGCTGAGAAGGC
Organism: Corynebacterium sp. UMB9976; assembly: GCF_030212265.1. Classification (NCBI taxonomy): domain Bacteria; kingdom Bacillati; phylum Actinomycetota; class Actinomycetes; order Mycobacteriales; family Corynebacteriaceae; genus Corynebacterium; species Corynebacterium sp. UMB9976. The sequence goes on along the minus strand of NZ_JASODY010000001.1, from coordinate 337,714 downwards.
TGAAGCGGAAAAGGTCGAGGCGGAAGAATCCGCGCCCGCTGTACCGGAGGAAGAGAAGCCGGTTCCGCCAGCAGCGCCCGCTGCCCCGGTAGCCCCTGCCGCTGAGCAGGACAAGCCGGCCGCTGAGAAGGCAGCCGACGAGTCGCAGGGGGAGCAGGCTGGAAGCGAGAAGCCGGTCACGGCCGAGCCTGCCCCGAAACAGGAGACCACCGCACCGGCTGACGTCCCGGCTGCGCCAGCCGAGACCCCGGAGGCGCCTGCCGCGGAGAAGGAGGTCGGGCAAGCCGACGAGACCGCCGCTGCGACAACGGCTGAGGATGAGCCCGTAGACGCGGTTGAGCACGCCGCCACCCCGGCAGAGAAGCAGGAGGCCGCCCGCACCCAGGAGATCGCGCCAGTGGAGGGGCGCCTGGGCAAGCTGCGTGGCCGCATGGCGAAGTCCCAGAACGTCATCGGTCGCGGCGTGCTCGGCATTCTCAGTGCAGGCGACCTGGATGAGGATGCCTGGGAGGAAATCGAGGACACGCTGCTCATGGCGGACCTCGGTGCCGACACCACGATGAAGGTCGTGGACTCCCTGCGCGAGCGCATCGCCTCCCAGGGCGTGGAGAGCGAGGAGCAGGCGCGCGCGATGCTGCGCGAGGTGCTCATCGAGGCCGGCAAGCCGGAGTTGGATCGCTCCATCAAGGCGATGCCTTATGAGGGCAAGCCAGGCGTGATCATGGTTGTTGGCGTGAACGGCACCGGCAAGACCACCACCACCGGCAAGCTCTCCCGCGTGCTCGTCGGCATGGGTAAGCACGTCGTGCTGGGTGCCGCAGACACCTTCCGTGCGGCCGCTGCCGACCAGCTGGAGACCTGGGGCAACCGGGTTGGTGCTCGCACCGTCCGCGGCAAGGAGGGCGCGGATCCGGCGTCCGTGGCCTTCGACTCGGTGAGCCAGGGTATGGATGAGCAGGCGGACGTCGTCCTCGTGGACACCGCAGGCCGACTGCACACCTCCGTCGGGCTGATGGACCAGCTCGGCAAGGTCAAGCGTGTCGTGGAAAAGCGCGCCCGCGTGGACGAGGTGCTGCTCGTTCTGGACGCCACGGTGGGGCAGAACGGCCTGATGCAGGCCCGCGTATTCCGCGACGTCGTGGACATCACCGGCGTGGTGCTGACCAAGCTGGACGGTACCGCCAAGGGCGGCATCGTCTTCCAGGTACAGGAAGAGCTCGGCGTGCCGGTCAAGCTCGTCGGCCTCGGCGAGGGAGCGGACGACCTCGCACCATTTGAGGTGGAGAGCTTCGTGGACGCGCTCCTAGGCTAAAACGAGCTTTTCAGCCAGGATTTTCTGGCTCGAGCGGCGGAACCTAGCAACGGGTTCTGCCGCTTTTTTCGTATTTTTCTCTGTTTTTGCGTGGCCGGATAGTGATAAATTTATTTTCCGTAATCACGCTCAGCTGACCGAGTTCTTCGGTCTCGCGCACAGTATCTTCGACGCTTCCGGGAATCCTCTCATCGACGCGCACGGCATGCCGAACGCCGTCAACGTCCTGTTTCAGATGACCTTTGCCATGATCGCCACCGCGATCATCTCCGGCTCGCTGGCCAACAGGGTGAAGATCCACACCTGGCTGATCTTCACCGCAGTATGGGTCGTCCTGGTTTATGCGCCGATGGCCCACATGGTCTGGGGCGGTGGACTCCTTGGCGAGGGAGCCAACAGCCTGTCCGCGTGGCTCTTCGGGGCCCATGTGGAAGGCGCCGAGACTGTCGCGAATATTGCCCCCATCGACTTCGCAGGCGGCACGGTCATCCACATCAACGCCGGGGTGGCTGGCCTCGTGCTGGCTTCTTTTAGCATCTCGCTGAAGTACCGCCTCGGCTGGCGAATTAGCGCTGAGGAGGAGAACACGGGCATCGATGTGACGCACCACCGCGAACGGGCCTATCACGCGCTCGTCGATGCGGCGGTCGCTCAGCGGGAGTAGCCCCGCAACTGACTCTCACACGCCCGGTCGTTGCCGGACAACGCCCCCGCCGCGCTAAGGTGGCAGGGATAACTACTTAACGTTGTTCGCCCCGACCGGGCGTTGAGACGTTTTCAGCGATCGTATTAAGGGAGACACGAGAACGTGTTTGAGTCACTTTCAGACCGGCTATCAGGTGCCCTCAAGGGGCTGCGTGGCAAGGGCCGCCTCACTGAGCAGGACATCAACACCACCGCACGCGAAATCCGTCTCGCGCTGCTCGAGGCGGACGTCTCCCTGCCCGTCGTGCGCGCCTTCATCAAGCGCATCAAGGAGCGCGCCAACGGCGTCATCGTCTCCGAGGCGCTGAACCCGGCCCAGCAGGTCATCAAGATCGTCGACGAGGAACTCAAGGAGATCCTCGGTGGCGAGACACGCCGCCTGACCCTGGCCAAGCACCCGCCGACCGTCATCATGCTCGCCGGTCTGCAGGGTGCGGGTAAGACCACCCTGGCCGGTAAGCTCGCCCGCTACCTGTCCAAGCAGGGCCACACCCCGATGCTGGTGGCCTGTGACCTCCAGCGCCCGGGCGCGGTGCAGCAGCTGCAGATCGTCGGTGAGCGTGCCGGTGTGACCACCTTCGCCCCGGATCCGGGCACCAGCCTGGAGTCCCACGACCATGAGATGGGGACCTCCACGGGCGACCCGGTTGAGGTTGCCGAGAAGGGTATCGAGGAGGCCTACCGCACCCAGCACGACATCGTCATCATCGATACCGCAGGCCGCCTCGGTATCGACGAGACGCTGATGACGCAGGCGCGTAACATCCGCGACGCCGTTGAGCCCGACGAGGTGCTCTTCGTCATCGACGCCATGACCGGTCAGGACGCCGTGACGACCGCCGAGGCCTTCCGCGACGGCGTCGACTTCACCGGCGTGGTCCTGACCAAGCTGGACGGCGACGCCCGTGGTGGTGCCGCCCTGTCCATTCGTGAGGTCACCGGCAAGCCGATTCTGTTCGCCTCCACGGGTGAGAAGCTCGAGGATTTCGATGTCTTCCACCCGGACCGCATGGCCTCCCGCATCCTGGGCATGGGTGATGTCCTCACCCTGATCGAGCAGGCCGAGCAGGTCGTGGACCAGGAGAAGGCCATGAACTCTGCCGAGCGCATGGCATCGGGTGAGCTGACGCTGGAGGACTTCCTCGAGCAGATGATGATGATCCGAAAGATGGGTCCGCTCGGCAATATCCTGAAGATGCTGCCTGGCGGCTCCCAGATGTCCCAGCTCGCGGACATGGTCGACGAGAAGCAACTGGACCGCATCCAGGCCATCATCCGAGGCATGACCCCGGCGGAGCGCAACGACCCGAAGATCCTGAACGCCTCCCGCCGCAAGCGCATTGCTGCCGGTTCCGGCGTCCAGGTCTCCGAGGTCAACCAGCTGGTCGAGCGCTTCTTCGAGGCGAAGAAGATGATGGGCCGCATGGCCGGTCAGTTCGGCATGCCCGGTGGGCGTTCTGCGACGAAGAAGCAGAAGAATCACCGCAAGGGCAAGGGGAAGAAGGGCCGCAACAAGAACCGTCGTTCCCCGCAGCGCATGAACCGTCAGGGCATGCCGGGGATGCCGGGGATGCCAGGCATGGGTGGCGGAATGCCATCGATGAAGGAACTCAAGGCGCTGCAGGACCAGCTGCCCCCGGGCATGGAGGGCATCGATGTGGAGAAGATGTTCGGCGGAGGCAAGAAATAACCTCCACCCGCTCCGCGTCAGCACGTCGCGGCTGGGGAGTGCCGCCAGTGTTTCCTGCTGGCGGCTAGCGGCTGGCGGCTAGGTGCCGCACACGGTGCGGAAACCCGTTGGGGAGGGGGTGGGCTTCTCCCAGCGCTCCAGGACCACGCGGCGGGTGAAGGGGGCGCGCAGAGCGTCCCACAGCTGCTCGAAGGGGGCGTAGTCGCCGCCGAGGGCCGCTGCCAGTGCCTCCTCGACGTGGGCGTTGCGGGGGTAATACACCGGGTTGATGCGGGCCATGAGCTCTCTATCGGGCTGTGCACCCGACCACTGCTCACACCAGTGCGAGAGATCGCGCAGTGCAGCGCGGTTATCGCCCAGCGCGCCGTTGGCTGACCACGTGTCGTGCCACGCTTGGCTACCGAGCCCTGCCGGGTTGGCATCGGTGTCGGTGAGCTGGCGCAGGACCTGCGCTACATCGAGCTGATGCTCCTCGGCCAACACCTGGAATTCGCTCAGCACGTGCTGGTGGGAAGGCTGCTGCGCGTCGAGGCCGAGTGCGTCGGCGAATTCCGCATCGAGCGCGTGCCGGTAGATCGCCGAATACTCATCCAGCACGTCTTGCGCCGCGGCCACCGCGATGCGATTCGCTTCGGCCGCGTCCATGCCCGGCGCTGGGGTGAGCAGCGGCAGCATCGCCTCGGCCAAGCGTGCCAGGTTCCAGCCACCGATCGCTGGCTGATTGCCGAAGGCATAGCGGCCGTGGGCGTCGATCGAGCTGAACACGGCCTGCGGGTCGAAGCGATCCAGGAAGGCCGCGGGGCCGTAGTCCAGCGTGAAGCCACCGATGGCGGTGTTATCCGTGTTCATCACCCCGTGGACGAATCCGAGCCGCATCCACTGCGCGATCAGCCGGGCCTGCGCTGCCGCGACATGCCGGTACAGCTCCAGGTAGCGCTCCGGGGCCGAAAGCTCGGCGAGTTCAGGGAAGTGGCGCTGGATTGCCATGTCTGCCACCCTCCTCAGTAGGCTCGAGGCGTTCTCCGGGTCCCGCATGCGCGCTGCCTGAAAGGTCCCGACCCTTAGGTGACTGGTGGCGACCCGGACGATGGCAGCTGCTGGCTCGGTGCGGTGGCGACGAACCTGTTCGCCGGTGGTGAGCACGGCCAGGCTCCGGGCGGTAGGAACGCCCACAGCATGCATAAACTCACTGAGCAGGAACTCGCGCAACGCTGCCGTCAGTGGCGCCTTGCCGTCGGAGCCGGGGCGGGAGTACGCAGTGGTGCCCGCCCCCTTGACGTGCAGATCCAGCAGCTCGTCGGTGTCGGGGGTGCGACGCTCGCCCAGCAGGACGGCGCGCCCGTCGCCCATCTGCGGGTTGAAGCTGCCGAACTGGTGGCCGGCGTAGAACTGGGCGACTGGGCGAGCCTCGGAATCAGTTCCGCGACCGAGCAGAAACTGCACGCCAGCGGGGGAGCCGAGCCAGTCAGCATTCAGGCCCAGCTCGGCTGCCAGGGGTTCGTTCAGCACGAGGATCCGTGCCCCAGGTAGTGGGGTGGCAGGCTCATAAGGCGCGGTGAGCTCCGGAAGCTGGTGGGCGAAGTTGTATTCGAGCGTCGGCGAACCCGTGGCGCCGTCATGGGGGTGATGGCCACTGGGTGCCGCGGCCTCGCTGGAGTTTCGGAAACACATAGTGCCCACGGTATCGGCTTATGATGACCGGGTGATTCGTGAAACGTTAAAGATCGCCTTCGCCTTCGTCGGTGTGATCGTGGGCGCTGGGTTCGCCTCTGGCCAGGAGGTCATGCAGTACTTCGTGGGCTTCGGCCTCGACGGCCTGTGGGGCGTGGGCCTATCCGCCCTGGTGGTCTGCTCGATGGCGCTGATCATCCTGCAGCTGGCCTCCTACTTCCAGGCCAAGGAGCACGGCGAGGTCTTCGACCGCGTCTCCCACCCGGTGCTTGCGCGAGTGCTCGATATCGGAGTGAGCCTGACCCTGTTCGCCACCGGCTTCATTATGTTCGCTGGTGCCGGCTCCAACCTGAACCAGCAGTGGGGTCTGGAGACCTGGATCGGCGGGGTCCTCATGGTGCTGCTGATCCTCGGCGCAGGCCGGTTGGACGTCGACCGGGTGACCACGATGATCGGAGCTGCAACTCCCTTCATCTTCGGTTTCATCGGCCTGGCCAGCCTGTACGTGATCTTCTTCGTCGACCACCCGCCGCTCGCGGAGCTGGACGCTGAGGCGCTGGCCATCGGTTCCCCACTGCCGCACTGGTCTATCGCCGCGGTGAACTACGTGGGATTCAACCTGATGGTCGCGGTGTCCATGGCGGTCGTCATCGGCGGGCAGATGTTCAACCCCAGGCTCGCGGGACGAGGCGGGTTCTTGGGAGGCGTGATCCTTTCTCTGATGATGGCGATCAGCACCATCACGCTGTTCCTCGCGGTCCGCGAGGTGGGGCACGACGACCTGCCGATGCTGAGCCTTATCGTGCATATTCACCCGGCTCTGGGGCACATCATGGCGGTCGTCATTTACGCGATGATTTTCAATACCGCGCTCGGAATGTTTTACGCGCTGGCCCGCCGCATGAGCGCCTCCCGACCGGAGTATTTCTATCGCTATTACGTGGGAACAGTGGTGGTGGGCTTCGTGCTCTCCTTTGCGGGCTTCAAGAATCTGATCGGCTGGATCTACCCGGTGTTGGGGTACATGGGTCTGCTGCTCATCGCGGTGATGACATTCGCCTGGGTTCGGCGCTATAAGCAGATCGCCCAGGAAGCTGACCGCCGCCTGCGCCTGGTGGACCTGTGGCGGGCCGGCCGGGAAGGGGAACCTGCCGGTGATGCGCAGTAGCGCTACAACTTAAGCGATAGCACTGCCGGGTTTGGGTTTCCTGGCGCAGATGGCTAATATGGTTCGGGTTGTGGCTACGGCGGTTGTGCTGTGGCCATGCCATGCGAACGCCCTGCGGTATACCGATCCCGACCACGGTCGGCCGGTAGTCACCCGCAGGATAAACATCAAGGGTTGAACCGGTTTCCCATCAAGGGGAAGCGACAAGAACTGCCCAGTGACCAGAAAAGGAGCCACATCATGGCTGTCAAGATCAAGCTTCAGCGCGTTGGTAAGATCCGCACCCCGCAGTACCGCGTGGTCGTCCAGGACGCTCGTGCCCGCCGCGGCGGTGCCGTCATCGAGAACCTGGGTATCTACCAGCCGGCAAACCAGCCTTCCGTCATCGACATCAACTCCGAGCGTGCTCAGTACTGGATCGGCGTTGGCGCTCAGCCGACCGACACCGCACTGGCACTGCTGAAGCTGACCGGTGACTGGCAGAAGGCCAAGGGCCTCGAGGGTGGCGAGAACACCGTGAAGCCGCAGCCGGAGAAGAAGTCCAAGCTGGACATCTTCAACGAGGCATTGGCTGAGGCTGCCGAGGGCCCGACCGCTGAGGCCATCACCGAGAAGCGTCGCAAGGCGAAGGAAGAGGCCGAGGCTAAGGCTGCTGCTGAGGCAGAGGCCGCCGAGAAGGCGGAGGCTGAGGCAGCTGAGAAGGCAGAGGCTGAGGCTGCAGAGGAGTCCGAGGAGGCTTCCGCCGAGTAATCAATGCCCCCTTTGGGGTGTGATTTCCTCATAACGGGGAGTCGCTGCGCACAAGCGTGGTGGCTCCCCGTTGTTCTTTATCTGATCGTTGGCTGGCGGGGGCACCCGAGGTGAGGGGTGCCCCCAGCGGGGTGGTTCCGCGTTCCGATTGACGAAAAAGGCGCCCCGAGTGGTGTAATCAAGATCTCACAAAACCTTGGGCAATTAAATAATTATTGTTCAACAAGTTCTTGTGGGATCGGGTGCATCGTGACCAGCGTTGCTTAGCTCCGACCCAGTGTTCGGGCTGACCACGCAGTGGAATATGATGTACATCACGTGAGATTTAGCATCCGTAGAGGAGAAACCGGTGGACGTTGATAAGACCGTCAATCAGTACTACGAACAGATCCTGAAGCGAAATGCAGGCGAACCGGAGTTCCATCAGGCCGTCGCAGAAGTTCTGCAGTCGCTGAAGTACGTTCTGCACAAGGACGAGCACTACGCGCAGGATGGGCTCATCGAGCGCATGTGCGAGCCAGAGCGCCAGATCATCTTCCGCGTGCCCTGGATCGATGACAATGGCAAGGTGCAGGTCAACCGCGGCTTCCGCGTGCAGTTCAACTCGGTGCTGGGCCCTTACAAGGGCGGTCTGCGTTTCCACCCTTCGGTGAACCTGGGCATCATCAAGTTCCTCGGTTTCGAGCAGATCTTCAAGAACTCCCTGACCGGTCTGCCGATCGGCGGCGGTAAGGGCGGTTCCGACTTCGACCCGAAGGGCCGCTCCGATCACGAGATCATGCGCTTCTGCCAGTCCTTTATGACCGAGCTGCACCGCCACATCGGTAAGGACACGGATGTCCCGGCCGGCGACATCGGCGTCGGTGGCCGCGAAATCGGCTACCTCTTCGGCCAGTTCCGCCGCATGAACAACCGCCACGAGTCCGGCGTGCTGACCGGCAAGGGCCTGAACTGGGGTGGCTCCCTGGTCCGCAAGGAGGCCACCGGTTACGGTGCCGTGTACTTCGTCCAGGAAATGATGATGGCCGAGAAGGAGCGCCTCAACGGCGCCCGCGTCATCGTTTCCGGCTCCGGCAATGTCGCGATCTACGCGATGGAGAAGGCTCAGGAACTCGGCGCCACCGTCGTGGCGTTCTCCGACTCCTCCGGCTACGTCTCCACCCCGGAGGGCGTCGATCTCGAGCTGCTGCACCAGATCAAGGAGGTCGAGCGCGGCCGTGTGTCCGACTACGCCAAGCGCATCGACGGCGTGACCTTCCACGAGAAGGGCAACATCTGGGAGGTCGAGGCTGACGTCGCCCTTCCATGCGCCACCCAGAACGAGCTCGATGGCGACTCCGCGGTCATCCTGGCCGATAACGGCTGCCGCTTCGTGGCAGAGGGCGCGAACATGCCGAGCACCCCGGAAGCCATCAGCGTCTTCCGCAAGCGCGGCATCCACTTCGGCCCGGGCAAGGCCGCCAACGCCGGTGGTGTGGCGACCTCCGCCCTGGAGATGCAGCAGAACGCCTCCCGCGACTCCTGGTCCTTCGAGTACACGGACAAGCGCCTCCGCGACATCATGCACCGCATCTTCCGCACCGCCCAGCGTGCGGCCGCAGAGTTCGATGCCGAGGGCGATTACATCATCGGCGCCAACATCGCGGGCTTCCGCAAGGTGGCAGATGCAATGCTGGCGCAGGGAGTGATTTAATAGCCTGCATGCCAGATTTGCAGATTGGTCGAGTCATCAAGCCCCACGGCGTGAAGGGGGAGGTCGTGGTGGATCCGTCGACCGACCACGTGACGGAGCGCTTCGCCATCGGCGAGGCGCTTCGCGCCGTTCAAACGGGTAAAGAACGCCAGCTCACGGTCGCCGGTCTACGCCGTCACCAGAACCGCCTTCTCGTCACTTTCGAGGAGGTCCGGGACCGCGACGAGGCCGAGTCCCTGCGCGGGGCACGCTTCATGGCCGCGCCCCTGCAGGATGATTCTGACGACGGCTACTACGACCACGAGCTCATCGGCCTGCGGGTGCTCAACGTCGGGGCCGTGGATGCCGATACCGCCAATCGCCGTGCCTACGAGGGGGAGCAGCCCGAGCCCGTGGACATCGGCGAGGTCACCGGGGTCAGCCACGGCCCGGCCGGAGCCACCCTCGAGGTCGCCGTGGACGCAGATGTGGACCTGCCCACCGCGGGCTCCACGATCCTCATCCCGTTCAAACTGGCGATCGTCCCCATCGTGGACCTCGACAACGAGGCCCTCGTCGTCACCCCACCGGAAGGGCTGCTGGAGCTGGCATGAGACTCGACGTTGTCACGATCTTCCCCGAGTACCTCGACCCGCTGCGCCACGCGCTGCTGGGTAAGGCCATCGAATCCGGCCGTCTCGAGGTTGGTGTGCACGACCTGCGGCAGTGGGCTACCGATCGCCACAAGTCCGTCGACGACACCCCCTATGGCGGTGGTCCCGGCATGGTGATGAAGCCCAGCGTATGGGGGCCCGCCCTCGATGACGTCGTCGCGGGCACCGGACCCGCAGCCACCGCACGCGACCTCGAGACCTCCCTGGCCCACAAGAAGCTGGCACCCCTCGACGATCCTGCTCCGGCGGGTGGGGGAGAAGCGAAGGACGACGGCGACGGAGACGGTAACACCGCACCGCGCGGCCCCGTGGTCGTCGTCCCCACGCCTGCGGGCGCACCCTTCACGCAGGAGATGGCGGCCCGGTGGTCCAAGGAGGAGCACCTCGTCTTTGCTTGCGGCCGCTACGAGGGCATCGACCAGCGAGTCGTTGACGACGCTGCCCGCAACTACCGCGTCGAGGAGGTCAGCATCGGTGACTACGTGCTCATCGGCGGCGAGGTCGCTGTCCTCGTCATGGCAGAGGCCGTCGTCCGGTTGATTCCCGGTGTGCTGGGCAATCAGGCCAGCCACGAGGAGGACAGCTTCCAGGACGGGCTGCTCGAAGGCCCCGCCTATACCAAGCCACGGCAGTGGCGGGGGTTGGATGTCCCGGAGGTGCTCTTCAGCGGCAATCACGGTCTCGTTGACCGCTGGCGCCGCGAGCAGGCCTTGCTGCGGACACAACAACGCCGCCCGGAGCTCATTGAGAAGCTCCGAGCGGCGGGTGGGCTGAGCGCGGCGGACGAGCAAGTGCTCGACGCTCACCGCGAAGCCTAAACGGCTGTTAACCGCGCGGGCACCGGGCGGGCGCTTGGCCGCGCCCGGTGGTGGTATTTACCAGTCCGCGCCGTCGATGGCCTTCGTGTGATCGCGGACCTGCTCGCCCTCAGCGTAGAGCGGCATGTCCTTCTTCGCCTGGTAGAACGGCACGTTGATTGGTGCCTCCGGCTTGCGGCCGCGGATCAGGTCCGCAGCCTTCTCGGCCAGCATCAGGACCGGGGAGTAGATGTTGCCGTTGGTGACGATCGGCATGGCCGATGCATCGACGACGTACAGGCCCTCCACGCCGTGGACTTGCATGCTCTCCGGGTCCACGACGGCCATCTCATCATCCGCGGAGCCCATCTTGGCGGTGCAGGACGGGTGCAGCGCGGTCTCGGCGTCGTTGCGCACCCACTCCAGGATCTCCTCGTCGGTCTGCACGGCAGCACCCGGGGAGATCTCGCCGTCGGTGAACTCGCGCATGGCATCGGTGTCCAGCAGCTCGCGGGACACCTTGATGGCCTCGACCCACTCGCGGCGATCCTGCTCGGTCTTCAGGTAGTTGAAGAGGATCTCCGGCTTCTCGTGCGGGTCGGTGCTCTTGATCTTCACGTGGCCGGAGGTATCGGAGTACATCGGGCCGACGTGGAACTGGAAGCCGTGCTCACCCTCCGGCTGGCTACCGTCGTAGCGGATGGCCATTGGGAGGAAGTGGAACATGAGGTTCGGGTAGTCCTCGTTCTCATTGGAGCGAGCGAAGCCACCGGCCTCGAAGTGGGAGCTAGCAACCGGGCCACGGCGGGTCAGCAGCCACTGCAGGCCGATGATCGGGCGCATCCACATCTTGTAGTACGGCTGGGAGCTGACCGGCTGGGTGCAGTTGTACTGGACGTAAACCTCCAGGTGGTCCTGCAGGTTCTGGCCCACGCCCGGCAGGTGCTTGCGCACGTCGATGCCCAGGGAGCTCAGGTGCTCCTTATCGCCGATTCCGGAGAGCTGCAGCAGCTGCGGGGTGTTGAACGCGCCGCCGCACAGGATCACCTTGTCCGCGTACACGCGGCGGGTCTTGCCCTTCCAGGTGTACTCCGCGCCGATGGCCTTCGGTGCGGAGCCGTCGGCCGGCGCATCCTCGAAGAGAACCTTGGTCGTGAACGCCCGGGTGCGGATGTCCAGGTTCTTCCGGTTCATGATCGGGTGCAGGTATGCGCGCGCTGCAGAGTGGCGCTTGCCGTGGAAGATGGTGCGGTCGAAGGGGGCGAAGCCCTCCTGGCGGTAGCCGTTGACGTCGTTGGTCAGGTTGTAGCCTGCCTCCTGCACGGAGCGGAAGAAGGCCTGGAACAGCGGGCTGGTAGCCGGACCACGGGTCAGCTTCAGCGGGCCGTCGTGGCCACGGCGTGGGTCGTTCGGGTCGGCCGCCAGTGCGGTCTCCAGCTTGTTGAAGTAGGGGAGGACGTGGGCGTAATCCCAGTTTTCCATGCCCGGTAGCTTGCCCCACTTCTCGTAGTCCATCGGGTTACCGCGCTGGTAGATCATGCCGTTGACGGAGCCGGAACCGCCCAGCACCTTGCCGCGGGCGTGGTAGATGCGGCGGCCGTTCATCTCCGGCTCTGGCTCGGACTCGTAGGCCCAGTCGTAGAACTTATTGCCGATGGGGAAGGCGAAGGCGGCTGGCATGTGGATGAACAGATCCCAGAAGGAGTCCATGCGGCCGGCTTCCAGCACCATGACCTTGGTGTCCTTGTCCTCGGTCAGGCGGTTGGCCAGGACGGAGCCCGCCGAGCCGCCACCGACGATAACAACGTCGCGGTGCGAGTCCTCGATGACCTCGCCCGCCGTGTCGTTCTTGGCGAAGGGTGCCCGAATTTTATTCCAGAGCGACAAGAGTGAAACCTCACCTTTCCTAAAGCATAACCGGGGTGCCGTTGCGGGCTGCGTCCCAAGTGGGGCACGAGCCGCCGGGACATTGATATAACCCCGAAAATGCAACTAAAAACATTGAGCACGATCCAGTATGCCAGCGGATAAACTGCCTATGCCACCCGGGAAATAATGAATCAGTTAAAAAGATGGCATAAATCACAGTTTCGGTTGGCATGCCCAAAAGTCTGTGAGATCACTGAAACATGCAGCTAGAGCGCACCGTGATGTTGTCTAGACTCTTAGAGAATTGCCAGGCTCAGGTGCGGGAATGGCAAAAGGTTTGCTATGCATGAGTAGTTGGCTCGCTTTATAAAAAGCAACCAAAACTATTACAGAATTAACGTAGGAGGGTCGGAACGCCTTGAGTGAAGGGCCGCCAAAAGATACCGGAAATGAGATGAAGAACACAGATTCAGCGAAAGGGAATCAAGTGTCGGAAGGCGCGTCGAGCACCCCTGGCGCCGTCGACACGACCGAAAAGGGCACCGGCGCGAGCGCTGAACCGCAGATCGTTCCCGAGGTTGTCGTAGGCCACGGCGACGAGCGGGAATCCGAGCCGTACACCCCGGGCGAAATCGTGGAACCGAAGGCCAACTGGCCGGTGTTCCTCCTCTCGGCGTTGGGGATCGCGATCATCGTGGCCTGGGCGACCATCGCGCCCGATAACGCATACGACACCCTGGGCTCCACCACCGGGTGGATCGCCAATAACCTCGGCTGGTTCTACATCCTCACCGCCACGATCTGCGTGGTCTTCGTGCTGGGTGTCGCGCTCTCGCGGGCAGGGGCGATCCGCCTCGGCCCGGACCACGCCCGGCCCGAATATCGTCTGTTCTCCTGGTCCGCGATGCTCTTCGCGGCCGGCATCGGCGTGGACCTCATGTTCTTCGCCGTCGCCGAGCCGGTGACGCAGTACTACGCGCCACCGGTCGGAGCGGGGGAGACACGCGAGGCTGCGGAGAACGCCGTCGTCTACGCGCTCTTCCACTACGGCGTGACCGGATGGGCTATGTACGCCCTGATGGGTATGGCCTTCGGCTACTACGCCTACCGCCTCAACATGCCGCTGGCGATCCGCAGCGCCCTCTATCCGCTGATCGGTAAGCGCATCCACGGCCCCGTCGGCAACGCGGTGGATATCGCCGCGATGCTGGGCACCGTCTTCGGCATCGCGACCTCCCTGGGCATCGGCGTGGTTCAGCTGAACTACGGCCTCAAGCTGCTCTTTGGCTGGGATGAAGGCCCGACCGTGCAGATCGCCCTCGTCACCGCCGCCGTCGGCGTGGCGACCCTGTCGGCTGTCTCCGGCGTGGATAAAGGCATCAAGCGCCTCTCCGAGTTCAACGTCATCCTCGCCATCACGCTGGCTGTCTACATCGTGGTCTCCGGGCAGACTGCCTTCCTCTTCGACGCACTCATCATGAACATCGGCGATTACGTCACTCAGCTGCCGAGCATGTCCATGGACACCTATGCCTTCAGCGAGACCCCTGAAGAGACCAAGGAATGGCTGGGGGCCTGGACCCTGTTCTTCTGGGCATGGTGGGTGGCCTGGGCGCCGTTCGTCGGCCTGTTCCTGGCCCGCATTTCCCGCGGCCGCACCCTGCGCCAGTTCGTGTTCGGCGTCCTGACCGTGCCGTTCCTGTTCATCCTGGGCTGGATGAGCTTCTTCGGAAACACCGCACTCAGCCGTGTCATCGGTGGCGATTCCGCCTTTGGTGAGGCCGCGGTTGCCGAACCACAGCGCGGCTTCTACGACCTGCTGGCATCCTCCCCGGGAGCGACCTTCCTGGTCGGCCTGTCCACGATGGTTGGTCTGCTGCTGTACATCACCTCGGCGGACTCCGGCGCACTGGTGATGTCCAACTTCACCTCCAAGGTGACCGACTCCCGCCAGGACGGTCCCGTGTGGTCCCGTATCTTCTGGGCTGTCCTGGTCGGTGTTCTGACGATCGTTCTCCTGCAGATCAATGGCGTGGAGACCGTCCAGAACGCCACGGTGGTCATGGGTCTGCCATTCGCGATCGTGATGTACTTCATCATGCTGGGCCTTATCCGCTCCCTGAAGCTGGAGACGATCCACAACGAGGCCCGGAGCGTGTCCATTCACGCCGCCATGTCCGGCCGTAGCTCTGGCGAGAAGGAGAAGGGCGCCTGGCTCCGTCGCCTCTCCCGCGCGTCGACCTGGCCTGGGGCGAAGGATGCTCAGAAATTCATGTCCGAGACGGCCCGCCCTGCTCTGCAGGACGTCGCCGAGCAATTCAACAGCCGTGGTCTCAACGCCACCCTCGTCTCCGCGAAGGTGCCGGGTATCGACGTCAAGCAGCTGGATCTCACCGTCACCTTCGACGAAGAGCAGAGCTTCCGCTACCAGATCTACCCAGTCGAGCTTCCGGTCCCGACGTTCACCCGCTCCACCAGCGACGGCAGCGTCTACTACCGCCTGGAAGTCTTCGACCTCATGGGCTCCATGGGCTTCGACGTCTACGGCTATACGCAGGAACAGATCAAGGACAACATCATGGATCTGTACGAGCGTCACCTGGAATTCATCCACATCCAGCGCAACCTGCCGGGTACCTCTGACCACTCCGACGGCGCTGAGCCCGTGCGAGCATGGACTGACGACCCGGGCCTTGCGGTAGACACGGACGAGAAATAAGCCGATCACCACCCACGTGATCCAAGAAAGGAAAACAGAATGAGCACTGAGAAGCTCTTCGACCCAGCCGCCTCGCCCCTGCTGAAGGGCGTCCACAACGACGACGCAGTGGCGTCGCTGTTCATCGATGGCCAGTGGCAGCCCGCCGCCGACGGCGAGACCCGCACCATCATCAACCCGGCAGACAGCTCGGAGGTCGGTATCGTCTCCGAGGCGAGCGAGAAGGACACGATCCGCGCGATTGAGGTCGCCCGCCGCACCTTCGACAACGGCGAGTGGCGGGCCGTCCCAGCCGTGGAGCGCGGCAAGATCCTGGTCAAGGTCGCCGACTTGATCCGCGAGAATAAGAGCGAGTTCGCCCGCGCCGAGGCCGCCGACACCGGTAAGCGCCTCCCCGAGGCCGAGGCCGATATGGACGACATCGCTGACTCCTTCGACTACTTCGGCACCCTCGCCGGCCACGCCGCCGGACGCGTCGTCGACGCTGGGGATCCGAACGTCCGCTCCCGCATCGACGCCGAACCCGTCGGTGTATGTGGCCTGATCACCCCGTGGAACTACCCGCTGCTGCAGGTGGCCTGGAAGGTTGCCCCAGCGCTCGCGGCGGGCAACACCTTCGTCCTCAAGCAGGCGGAGCTCACCCCGCACACCGCGATGATGCTGATGACCGTGCTGACCGAGGCCGGCGTGCCGGCTGGCGTGGCCAACCTCATCACCGGCGCTGGCGCTACCGCCGGCAACCCATTGTCCACCCACCCGGACGTGGACATGGTCTCCTTCACCGGTGGCCTGGTGACCGGAAAGCTCGTTGCCAAGCAGGCGGCGGAGACCGTCAAGCGCGTCGCCCTCGAGCTGGGCGGCAAGAATCCGAACGTCATCTTCGCCGACGCAGACTTCGACGCCGCGGTGGACAACGCCCTCAACGGTGGCTTCGTCCACTCCGGGCAGGTCTGCTCCGCAGGCGCCCGCATCATCGTCGAGGAATCCATCCACGAGAAGTTCGTCGACGAGCTCGTGCGCCGTACTGCGGCCATCAAGCTGGGCGGGCCGCTCGACGAAGCCGCTGAGACCGGCGCCCTCATCTCTGCTGAGCACCGCGACAAGGTGGCAGCCTACGTCGATCGCGCCCGCGAGCAGGGCGCGGATATCCGCACCGGCGGCAAGATCGCCGATGAGGCGGATAACCACGGTCCGCACGGCACCGGTAACACCGACCTGTCGAAGGGCTACTTCTACCTGCCGACCGTCATCGACGGCGCCACTCGGGAGATGGACTGCGTGTACGACGAGGCTTTCGGTCCGGTCGTCACGGTGGAGACCTTCCGCACCGAGGATGAGGCTGTGGCGATCGCTAATGACACGGAGTACGGCCTCGCCGGCGCCGTGTGGACCAGCGACGCCGGTAAGGCGGAGCGAGTCACTGCGCGCCTGCGTCACGGCACGATCTGGATCAACGACTTCCACCCGTACCTGCCGCAGGCAGAATGGGGCGGCATGAAGCAGTCGGGCAACGGCCGGGAGCTGGGACCGACCGGCCTGGCTGAATACCAGGAGCAGAAGCACGTCTACCACAACATCGCGCCTGCGGTGACCGGCTGGTTCCAGGGCTAAGTCTCTGCCCAGAACCTCAAAGGCTCCTGCGGGAAACCTGAGACTCCACTAGGGTGGAGGAGTGGTATAGCGCACATTTGCGGCTGACCAAAGGTTTTCTCCAAGGAGTCAGGAATGGCAGATTCTGCACGCACAGCGGCGGGGAGCGAGGCTCCAGCCAAGGAAAAGGGTGCCTCCCGCATCCGAACTTTGCTTGGCAAGCCCGCACCCGCCGAAGCAAAAATGAAAAAGGGTGACGAGGCCAACTGGCCCGTCATTATCACGACGCTCGTGGTCACGGTCGCCGTCGCTATTTGGGCGGCCGCCGGGGCCGAGAGCTTCGACAAGATCGTCGGCGGCACGGCCAGCTGGCTGACCGGAAACTTCGGCTGGCTATACGTCGCCGTCGTGGCGATCACTCTGATCTTCATGATCTGGCTGGCCGCCTCCAAGGCCGGCAATATTCGGCTGGGACCCGATCACTCCCGCCCCCAATACTCCCTCTTCTCTTGGTCCGCGATGCTCTTCGCTGCGGGTATTGGCATTGGAATCCTGTTCTACTCCGTCGCCGAGCCGCTGGCGCAGTATGCTAATCCGCCGGTTGGTCCGGGCGAGACCGAGGAGGCGATGAAGGAGGCCGTGCTGTGGACTCTGTTCCACTACGGCATCTCCGGCTGGGGGCTCTACGCCCTGATGGGCCTGGCCTTCGGCTACTACGCCTACCGCCTCAATATGCCGCTGGCGATTCGTAGCGCCCTGTATCCGCTGATCGGTAAGCGAATCCACGGACCCATCGGCGATGCGGTCGATATCGCCGCCCTGCTGGGCACCGTCTTCGGCGTCGCCGCCTCGCTGGGTATCGGCGTGGTGCAGCTGAACTTCGGCCTGAACCTCGTCTTCGACCTGCCAGAGGGCAAGGCCATGCAGATCGCGCTGGTGGTGCTGGCTGTCGCTGCGGCCACCCTTTCCGCCGTGTCGGGCGTGGATAAGGGCATTAAGCGCCTCTCGGAGTGGAACGTCTACCTCGCCGTCGCGCTGCTCGTCATCGTCGTCGCTGGTGGCCGCACCGGCTGGCTCTTCGACTCCCTCGTGAAGAATATGGGTGACTACCTGACCACCCTGCCACGCTGGACCTTCGAGACCTTCTCCTACACGACCACCCCGGCCTCCACCCAAGAGTGGATGGCCAACTGGACCCTGTTCTTCTGGGCCTGGTGGGTGGCCTGGGCGCCGTTCGTCGGACTGTTCCTGGCCCGCATTTCCCGTGGCCGCACCTTCCGTCAGTTCATCGTCGGCACCCTGCTGGTTCCGTTCCTGTTCCTGGCGCTGTGGGCATCCTTCTTGGGCAACATGGCCCTCGACCGCGTCGTTAACAACGGCGACCACGACCTGCTGGAGCAGACCGTTAACTCACCGGAACGCGGTTTCTACATGGTGCTGGAAGGCCTGCCGTGGCCGACGCTGGCGCTGGTGCTGGCGATGATCGTCGGCCTGCTGTTCTTCGTCACCTCCGCGGACTCCGGTGCGCTGGTGATGGCGAAGTTCTCCTCCCGCACCACCGACCCGGCAGCCGATGGCGCGGTCTGGCTACGCGTGCTGTGGGCTGTTGCCGTCGCTGTGCTGACGGTCGCGATGCTGCAGGTCGACGGCATCGGCACCCTGCAGATGGCGACATTGATCATGGGACTGCCGTTCATGATCGTGGTCTTCCTCATCATGGCCGGCCTGGTGCTCTCAGTCAGACAAGAGGTCCTACAGATGGACTCCCGTGCAGTCGCCCTGCACGGGGCGATCTCCGGGCGCACGGATAGCCAGCATGGTGATTGGCGCACCCGCGTGGAGCGCGCCGGCACGTGGCCGACCGCCGAACAGTCGCAGTCCTTCATCATGGAGGTCGCCAAGCCGGCTCTGAAGGACGTCACCGAGGAGCTGATGAACAATGGCCACGAGGCAACGTTGACCACGGTGGCTGACGAGCACACCGGTATCAACCAGCTCGACCTGTTCGTCACCTTCAAGGGCGATCCGGACTTCCGCTACCAGCTCTACCCAATCGAGGAGCGCCTGCCGAAGTTCGCCCGCCGAGGCAGCCACGGCGCGAATTACTACCGCGTCGAGGTCTTCGGCATCAACGGCTCCCTGGGCTACGACGTCTTCGGCTACACCCGCGAGCAACTCATCGCGAACGTGCTGGACCTGTTTGAACGACACATGGAGTACCTGCACATGCAGCGGAACCAGCCGGGCGAGACCGACCTCTCGGCCTACAACACCGAGATCCCGGAGTGGCAGGAGGACTTCGGCGAGAACCACGCCAACTAATAAGCGTCTTGCGCCAGCACAGGCTCGCTCCGGGTGAACCTGGTGCAAACCGGCACAGCCCGGCACCTACAATGGCTTAAATGATCGCAGAGATTTTAGCCGAGGAACTAGGTGCCGGGCTGTCGCACGTCCAGGCCACCATCGCCCTGCTCGACGAGGGCAATACGGTTCCCTTTATCGCCCGCTACCGCAAAGAAATCACTGGCGGGATGGATGATTCCCAGATCCGCCAGC
Source organism: Corynebacterium sp. UMB9976 (assembly GCF_030212265.1). Taxonomy (NCBI): domain Bacteria; kingdom Bacillati; phylum Actinomycetota; class Actinomycetes; order Mycobacteriales; family Corynebacteriaceae; genus Corynebacterium; species Corynebacterium sp. UMB9976. The sequence continues at coordinate 318,541 of NZ_JASODY010000001.1, read as the reverse complement.
TGGACACCCGCCTGAATTACCTGCGGGAACTGGAGGAGCGCAAGGAAAGCATCCTCAAGGCCATCGAGGAGCAGGGCAAGCTGACCGACCAACTTGCCGCCGAGATCCGCGCCGTGCAGACGAAGTCCCGCCTCGAGGACCTCTACCTGCCCTATAAGAAAACTCGGAAGACCAAGGCCACCATCGCCCGCGACGCTGGGTTGGAGCCACTCGCGGACACGCTGCTGGCCCCGGGGGTCGCCGAAGACCCGGCAAGCATCGCCGAGGGCTACCTCTGCGAGGGATTCGAGGACACCAAGGCAGCACTGGCCGGGGCACGCGCCATCGTCGTCGAGCGAATCGCCACGGACGCGGACCTGGTTGGCGAAGTCCGTGAGGAGTTCTTCAACCGAGGTGTCGCCGAGGTCGGCGTCGTCGATGGGAAAGAAACAGAAGGGGCGAAGTACCGGGACTACTTCGACTTCTCCGAGCCACTCGACAAGCTCCCCAGCCACCGCATCCTCGCCATCCTGCGTGGCGAGAGCGAGGGCGTGCTCCACGTGAACCTCACGGGAGGGGAGGAGGACGAGTTCTACCAGGGAATCATCGCCGACAGGTTGGATCTCGGCCCGCAGGGGGATGCGGCCGATAAATTCCGCGCCGAGTGCGTCCGCTTCGGCTGGCGCACCAAGCTCGCCGTCAGCTCCGCCGTGGATGCCCGGGTGAAGTTGAAGGAGCGGGCGGACGCCTCCGCCGTGGACGTCTTCGCGAAGAACCTGCGTGACCTCCTGCTCGCCGCACCCGCCGGCCAGCGGGCCACCCTGGGGCTGGACCCTGGCTACCGTAACGGTGTGAAGTGCGCGGTCGTGGACGCCACCGGCAAGGTAGTGGACACGATCATCGTCTACCCGCACTCCGGGGCCGCGAAGTGGGAACAGGCTCGTACCCAGCTTGCGGGTCTGGTTGCCGAGCACGGCGTCGAACTGCTCGCGGTGGGTAACGGGACGGCCAGCCGCGAGACCGAGAAGCTCGCCCGGGAGATTGCCGATCTCATCGCCGAGGCCGGCGGGAAACGCCCGACGCCGGTCATCGTCAGCGAGGCCGGGGCATCCGTCTACTCTGCCTCCGAGGTTGCGTCGCGGGAGTTCCCGGACATGGATGTCTCCCTGCGTGGCGCGGTCTCGATCGCCCGGCGCCTGCAAGATCCGCTGGCTGAGCTGGTGAAGATCGACCCGAAGTCCATCGGGGTGGGGCAGTACCAGCACGACGTCAACCAGACGTGGCTGACCCACTCCCTGGACTCGGTGGTCGAGGATGCCGTGAACTCGGTCGGGGTGGACGTCAACTCCGCCAGTGCCGAGCTGCTCGAGCGGGTCGCGGGAATCACGAAATCCGTGGCAGAGAATATCGTCACGCACAGGCACGACAACGGTGCCTTTCGCTCCCGCAAGGAACTGCTGAAGGTGCCGCGCCTGGGCCCACGCGCCTTCGAACAGTCCGCCGGCTTCCTCCGCATTCATGACGGGGAGGACCCGCTGGACGCCTCCGCCGTCCACCCCGAGGCCTACACTCTGGTGCGCGCCATCACGGAGGACACCGGGGTGGCGGTGCCACAACTGATCGGCAACTCCGCGGTGCTCACGAAGCTGCGACCGGCGGATTACGCAAACGAGACTTTCGGTGTGCCGACGGTGCGCGACGTGCTCGCAGAGCTGGATAAGCCAGGCCGTGACCCACGCCCGAGCTTCAAGACTGCGAGCCTGGCCGAGGGGGTGGAGAAGGTCTCCGACGTGCGCCCCGGCATGGTGCTGGAGGGCACGGTGACCAATGTGGCCGCCTTCGGCGCCTTCGTCGATATCGGAGTGCACCAGGACGGCCTCGTCCACGTCTCAGCGATGGCCGACCGATTCGTCCAGGACCCCCACGAGGTGGTCCACTCCGGTCAGGTCGTCAAGGTGAAGGTGATGGACGTCGACGTCGACCGACAGCGCATCGGCCTGAGCCTGCGCCTGAGCGACGAGCCAGGTGGTGACCAGGGGTCCTGCTCCGGTCGGGCAGGTCGCCGCGGGGAGGCAGGAGAGAGGAATTCCCGGGCTGGCCGGGGACGCAATCGTGGTGGACAGCGTGGCGACAATCGTGGTGGTTCCCGTGGCAAGCGGGGCGGACAGCGCGGCGGCGGTTCAACAGCCGGTGGCGCAATGGCCGCTGCTCTCAAGCAGGCCGGCTTCTAACTGGTTTGGTTTCTGCCGAATCGGCTGGCATACTATCCGAGTTAACTATGTTCCGGGTACGAACCCGTAGGCGCGATGAGCATCGAAAAGCCGCGAGGATCCTCTATCCAGGCAAGCAAAGGATTAATCCATGCATATTCTTGACAAGGTCGATGCAGCACAGCTGCGCGACGATATCCCAGAGTTCCGCGCAGGTGACACCGTTGACGTGCACCTGAAGGTCATCGAGGGCAGCAAGTCCCGCGTGCAGGTCTTCCGTGGCGTTGTGATCAAGCGTCAGGGCTCCGGCATCCGCGAGACCTTCACCGTCCGCAAGGTCTCCTTCGGCATCGGCGTGGAGCGCACCATCCCAGTGCACTCCCCGAACATCGACAAGCTCGAGGTTCTGTCCCGCGGTAAGGTCCGTCGCGCGAAGCTGTACTACCTGCGCGATCGCCACGGCAAGGCAGCCAAGATCAAGGAGAAGCGCTAATCTGCGCCACCGCACGATGTGCGCGTGAGAGGGGAACGGAAGTCAATTCCGTTCCCCTTTTTTCTTGCCTGACTGAGGTGGTGACCCGGGGAATGGAACGTCCCAGTGCCGCAGGTGGCCGCCTGGTAGTCTGAACCCTTGTGACTACCGATCCCAAGAAGCACCAGCCCAACCCCGACGCAGCAGCCCCGTATGCAGGCGGCGCTGCACCTCAGCAGGCGGCAGGTCAAACCGCTGCGCAGCCGGGGGATGGGACAGCACGTGCGGGGGAGGGCACGGTAACCGAGAATCACAAGACCGCCGACACGTCGCAGGCAAAAGCCAAAGAGAAGAAGACCTACCCGTGGTGGGTGGAGATGCCCATCATCCTGGTTGCCACCATGCTGATTCTTGGCATGTTCAATATCTTCGTCGGCAGGCTCTACCTGATCCCGTCCGAATCCATGGAGCCCACCCTGCACGGCTGCGAGGGGTGCACGAATGACCGGATCTTCGTCAATAAGCTCGCCTACCTCGGTGGTAAAGAGCCGAAGCCGGGGGACGTCGTCGTCTTTGTCGGTGAGGACTCCTGGAACACGACCTATGTCTCCCAGCGTTCGGACAATGGGCTGATCAAGGGGCTGCAGAACGCCGGCAGCATGATCGGCATCATTGCCCCGGATGAAAACGCCCTGGTCAAGCGAGTCATCGCCACCGGTGGGCAGACTGTCCAGTGCCGCCCCGGCGACCCCGGCGTGATGGTCGACGGCAAGAAGGTGGACGATTCCTACACGATGAGCCCGTTGGTGAACCCGGTGGACCCGGCAACCGGCTCCGATGCCTGCCAGGGAGAGTACTTCGGCCCCATCACCGTGCCGGATGACCACCTGTGGCTGATGGGCGACAACCGCACCAACTCCCTGGACTCCCGCGGCCACGTGGGCGACGAGCACCAGGGCACCATCCCGGTGGAGAACGTGGTGGGTAAGGTCTCCGCACGTGTGCTGCCGATCGAACGCATCGGCGGGGTCGCTCACCTGGATATCCAGCAGTAGCCATGGCGCGTCCCACCCCACAGTCGGCAGCACGCGCCCGCGGCGCCGAGCTGGTGCAGCAGGCGCTCTCCGAGGGCTATAGCTTCGTCGACGACTACCTGCGATTCCACGGGTTTACCCACGTGGCCGGGGTGGACGAGGCCGGTCGCGGTGCCTGCTGCGGCCCCATCACCATCGCCTCCTGCGTCCTGCCTGATCACGACGTTCCCGAGCTGGAGGGACTCAACGACTCCAAGAAGCTCACCCCGCGCCGCCGCGAGAAGCTCTTCGGCGCCATCACCGAGCACGCGGTGGCCTATAAGATCGTCCATATACCCGCCGCCGAGATCGACCAGAAGGGGATCCAGTACGCCAACATCAACGGCATGTACCGCGCCGTTGCGGGGCTATCCGTGGAGCCAGACGTGGTCCTCACAGACGCGGTGCACCTGCCGGAGCTTGCGTGCGAGCACGCACCCCTGGTCAAGGGGGATGCGTTGTCCCCGGCGATCAGCGCCGCGAGCATTCTGGCGAAGGTCTCCCGGGACCGCCTGATGGTGGAGATGGACGGGCAGTATCCGGACTATGGCTTGGCCGGCCACAAGGGTTACGGCACGGCGAAGCACATGGCTGCGGTGCGCCTCCATGGTGGCTGCCCGGAACACCGTTACACTTACTCTAATGTCGCCACCGCACATGCCGAGTGGGCGAGCACACAACCGCGTGAGGAAGGACATCCTGGCCAGTGAGCGCTGAAGAGCTAGACGACTACGAGGCAAACGTTGAGCTGTCGATGTACCGCGAGTATCGCGACGTCGTGAGCCAGTTCTCCTATGTCGTGGAAACCGAGCGCCGGTTCTACCTAGCCAACGCGGTGGAACTCACGCCCCGTAACTCCGGCGGCGAAGTCTATTACGAGATCCGGATGTCGGACGCCTGGGTATGGGACATGTACCGCCCGGCCCGCTTCGTTCGCTACGTTCGCGTGATCACCTACAAGGACGTCAACATCGAGGAACTCGACAAGCCCGAGCTGCAGCTGCCGGAGCACTAGCCCGGTACCTCTCGCGGGCTTCCTGCTCCGTTTGCCCCGCTGTTATCCACACCCCAGCGCCTATCCACAGGCTCCTGGGGTTTTCTTCTTCCAGCTTTCTTTTCAGGACGTCAACGCCCTGGCCACCGTGCTTGGCTAGCCTCACACGCTGCCCTGGTACGACAGCTGCGTGGGCAGGGCATGGGTGAAGGAATTTTCCACGCGCAGCGGAAGACAACGACAGCGAGGTACGGGGGATGGATAGCGCAACGCAGGTGGCACAGGTCGGCCGAAACGTGACCGGCCGGGGTTCGGTTCGCCAGGGTGCGGTTGGACGGGGCTCGGTCGGCCAGTGCTCGGTCGGACCGAGCACAGCGGATTCGACGGTGGGGGTAGGCCGACAAGGTGAGAACCTGGCCGGGGAATACCTGGTGAATCAGGGCTGGAGAATTGTGGAGCGCAACTGGCACTGCCGGTTCGCGGAGTTGGATATCATTGCTCTCGACCCCGCAGGCGAGATGGTGTTCGTGGAGGTCAAGTACCGCAAGGACACCGCCCACGGCACTGGCGTGGAAGCAGTGACACAGACCAAGCTGCGCCGGATGCGACTGGCGGCGGGGAAGTGGCTGGCGGAACAGCAACGCGGGGTCGATGTGGTGCGTTTCGACGTCATCGACGTGGGCCCCGCTGGCGTGCGGGAACACGTGGTGGGGGTGGCGTGATGGCAGTCGGGCAAGCCAGAAGCATGGCCCTTCACGGGTTGGACGGGATGCTCGTGACCGTGGAATGCGACCTGGGGCGGGGGCTGCCCGGGGTCAGCGTAGTCGGGCTGGGGGATGCGGCGGTGGTGCAGGCTCGTGACCGAATTCGCGCGGCGATGCTGAACAGCAGTTTGCCGTGGCCGAAATCGAAGGTCGTGATGAGCCTGTCCCCGGCAGACGTGAAGAAGGAGGGCTCCAGCTACGACTTGGCGATGGTGGCGTCGATCCTGGCAGCCCAGGGTTTATCCGAGTTCGCGCTGGAGCTCCTGCGTGACACGGTGGTCGTCGGCGAGCTCGGACTGGACGGTACCGTGCGCGCCGTCGCCGGGGTTGTCCCCATGATTCTGTCCGCACAACGGCGGGGGATGAGTCGCATCGTGATTCCAGAGGAGAACCTGCCCGATGCTCAGCAGCTCGTGGACGTGGTTGCCGGTCTGGACATCCTCGCCGTGGGCAGCCTGAAGGAATTTCACGCATGGCTGCGTGGCTCCGGCAGCATTGTCCCCGTGAGTAAACCCGTGGGCGCGCCGACCCCGGATTCCGGGCACGGGGCACGGGATGAGGAGGTCGACATGGCCGACATCGTGGGGCAGGCCGAAGCGCGCCGGGCGCTGGAGATTGCCGCCGTGGGCGGGCACGCCATCATGCTCACCGGACCGCCGGGCAGTGGAAAGTCGATGCTCGCAGAGCGCCTGCCGACGATCCTGCCTCCGCTGTCGGCCACCGAGCAGGTCGAGGCGGCCGCGATTCACTCGATTGCCGGTGGCCGGGGAGACCTTGGCCCGATCTGGGCCGGGGTGAGACCATTCGTCGCCCCGCACCCTTCGGTGACCCAAGCCGCGCTTGTTGGTGGCGGGCCGAACCTGCAGCCCGGCGCGATCAGCCTGGCCCACCACGGTGTGCTGTTCTTGGACGAGGCCGCGGAGACCCGCTCGGGGGTGCTGGACTGCTTGCGGATCCCGATGGAGTCCCGCCGGGTGGAGATCGCGCGTGCCCGCCGCAGTGTCTCCTACCCGGCGGGATTCCAGCTGGTGATGGCGGCGAACCCGTGCCGTTGCGGTGCTGAGGATCCAAGCATGTGCACGTGTAGTTCGACGGACCGCCGCCGCTATTATGCGCGGGTCTCGGGTCCCATCCGCGACCGGATTGACGTCTTCGCACAGACCCGCAGGCAGCGGCTGATCGGTCAACAGTTCCCGGTGAGTGCGCAGGCAACGGCCACGAGTGGAGCCGACAGCGAGGAGGGACGAGCGGAGAGCTCAGCGGTGGTGGCGGAACGGGTCGCCCAGGCCAGGGAGCGTTCCCACCACCGTTGGCGAAAACTCGACCTAGGGGAGGCCGTGACGAATGCGACGATTCCCGGCAGGCTGCTGCGCTCCGAGTGCGCGGCGAGTTTCGAGGGAATGGTGGCGCTGCAGGAAGCCTATGCCTCCGGCGCGCTCTCGCAGCGTGGGGTGGATCGGGCGTTGCGGGTGGCGTGGAGCCTCGCCGATCTCGCCGGGGTGGCCCGGCCCGGGGTTGGGGAGGTTCTGGACGCTGCCGAGCTCTTTTCCGACACTGAGGAGGTGCCAGCATGAGCCCTGGTGGCACCACGGAGGAACGCCAGAACCTGCTCGCGTGGATCTACCTGCGGCAGACCATCGAAGCCTCAAATACGGATATTCTCAACCTCCTCTGGCCTGAAGGGTGGGAGAATCGGCTCGCGGACCGGGACGCGGGAAAGGGGGTGGCTCCCGATGTGCGGGGGCTCGCCAGCCGCATTCGCCACCGTGACCCCAGCCTGCCGCGCAGGATCCTGGAATCGACTGCCACGCGCGTGGACTGCGATCCGGAAGCCGAACTCGACGCCGCAACGGCTGCGGGGTTCCGGCTGATCACCCCGCTGGACCAGGAGTGGACAGAGACCCTGGATCACGCCTTCGCCCGGATTGATGACCGCGGCAGCGACCAGAACTCGGCCGTCCGGGGCCTTGCCGCAGCACCCTTTGCCCTCTGGCTACGGGGCAACGGCAACCTGCGGAACTTAAGCCGCCAGTCGGTGACCGTCGTTGGCACCAGGCAGCCCAATGCCTATGGGGCGCAGCTGAGCACCCAGCTCAGCACGGACCTCGCCCTGGAGGGCTACAGCATCGTCTCAGGCGGAGCCCGCGGAGTGGACCGCTGCGCCCATACCGCCGCCCTGCGCGCCGGGGGTGCGAGCATCGCGGTGCTCGCTTGCGGACTCGACGTGGATTACCCCAGGCAGCACGTGGGGATGTTCAACCAGATCGCGGAGTCCGGGGTTGTTGTTAGTGAGTACGCGCTGGGTACCCACCCCGCCCGGCACCGCTTCCTCACCCGGAACCGACTGGTCGCCGGCCTGTCTGCAGGCACCATCGTGACTCAGGCCGCCAACCGCTCCGGGGCGCTGAACACCCTCAACTGGGCGGAGGTCATGCTCAATCAGCCCATGGTGGTGCCCGGCCCCGTGGATACGGCACTCAGCCAGGGGGTGCTCCACCGCCTGCGGGACGGTCGGGCCCAACCGGTCTGGACCGCCAGCCACGTCCGGGAGCTGGTGGAGGACTCCAGCCAGTTCCACGCCGGGGCGCCTGAACAGCAGGCGATGGTCTTCGGCTCCGGCACCGGGGTGCAGAGCATGTCGCTGAACCAGGTCACCGTCTACGACGCAGCCGGATTGCCTGGCGGAGGCGGTGGAACGCTGCGCGACATCCAGCAGGAGACCGGGCTCTCCATCCAGCTGGTGATGCGGACGCTCAAGGAACTCGACAAGCAGGGACTCATCACCAGGGAAGGGGAGCGTTGGGTCCGGGTGGATGGGCAAGAGTAGCTGGGAGGCTGTTGATCTGCGGCGACAGCTCCATTGCGCGGCAACAGCTATGCTGAGCTGCATGCCGAAAGCCCGCGACCCGCAACTCCTCCTCGAGGACTACGTGGACTACCTGCGCTATAACCTCGGCCGGTCGGAAAACACGATCCGGGCCTACCAGCGGGACCTCACCGACGCTCTCGAGGGGCTGCGGGATATTGAGTCCTTCACCCTCGACCACGCACGCGACGTGCTGGGGTACGCCGCCGACGATGGCGCCAGCCGGTCCCGGCTCTCCCGTCTGGCCTCCAGCATGAAAGGCTTCGGGAAGTTTCTCGCCCAGCGCGAGGTGCTCCCCGCGAACCCGGTCTCTGCGCTCCGGCTGCCCAAGGGAGAGAAGACACTGCCACGCGTGATGCGCAGTGACCAGGCCCGCACCCTCCTCGATGGGCTCAAGCGTGATGCCCTCGAACCCCCGACCGCCGACCACGACGTCGACGACGCTCCAGCAGCCACGCAGCCAACAGGCGAGAAGCAACGGCGACGCACCACAGCGCGCCGGGTGCGGGATTGGTTCATCGCCGAGCTGCTGTTTGGCACCGGCATTCGTGTTGGCGAGGCCGAGGCCATTGACGTCGAGGATTTCGACCGGGCCAACCGGCTCTTGCGTGTCACCGGTAAGGGAAATAAGACCCGCGTGGTTCCCTACGGCGGAATCATCGATGAGGCTCTCACACACTGGCTTTCCCACCGCGGTGAGCTTGCCCCGCCTGGTAATCCGGCGCTGCTCGTTGGGGTGCGCGGGGGTCGGCTCAACCAACGGGAGATCCGCCGAGTAGTTGACCAGGCCATCCGCCGCCACCCGGAGCTCACAGTGGGGCACATGTCCCCACACGGGTTCCGCCACTCCGCAGCAACCGCCGTGCTCGAAGGCGGCGCGGATCTGCGGGTAGTCCAGGAACTTCTGGGGCACGCCTCGATGAACACCACTCAGATCTACACCCACGTCGGCGCCGAGCGGCTCAAGGCCGCCTACCGCCAAGCCCACCCGCGCTCGGGAGAATAACGGCCCGCACCACGAAGCCCGCAACATGCGCCCCACACCACGCGGAGCTAGCGCAATAGACGTACGCGCACCGAGCCCAAGAGCTCAAACGGATCGAGGTATCGCTTCCGCCCATCCGTGCCCTTGACCCACGCGCCCCAGGACAACCCATCCGGCTTCCGGGCACTATCGCCCAACAACGCCGCATTCGCGAGCCGACCGATTCGCTGGCCCCGGGATACGAACTCACCCTTGGTGACCTCCGCGTGTACGGGCTCATAGGTGGTGTGTAGCCCATCCCGGTGCCGGATCGTCACCACCGGTGTGCCCGCGACGGTTCCGACGAAGCTGACTTGCCCGCCCATACTGGCGAGGACGTCCGCACCTGGCGCTGCCCGCAGGTCCACAACGCGGTGGCCGGGTAGCCAATCCTTCTCCGGAATATCGAGCGGCCGGGTCACCAGAGCTTCCGCCGCAACGGGGGAGGTCGGGGAGTCCGTGACGAGCGGCACACGGTGGGAACGGTTCAGCCGATCAGTGCCCCGCAGCACGCCCCCGCGATCTTGTTGCGCTTCCTCCACGGCGGAAGCCACTGGCGGAACCGGAGCCACCGCGATGGTCGACGTCAAGCTGAAAACACAGGCCGCTGCGAACAGTCGGCCACAGAAACGAGCGGAAGAAAGAAAGCGGGACATGCCTCAAACCTGCCGCAGGCGACGTCCTCAAAGGAAGGGCGAAGAACGGGCTGTGGACAGGGAAGATCGACGGATACACACCGGGTAGGGAACCACTTGGATTAACAAGCCAGAGCGACTAAAGTATCCGGGTGCAGTGTGCTCACGTTTCCCGCACTACCCGGGGATGATGCGCCGCGCGAACCGTGCCAGCGGAGAACACGAGGCCTCCCGCTAGTGGCGATCGCAGCGACGTCAAGAACACAACACCCCGGGCAACCGGCGGCGAGATAGCGAGCAGACTGACTACACGTAGATGCCTCGTGTCCCCAACAGGTTCCACCTACGGTCCCGCTGATTGCGGGTCAATACAGGTGGCGCAGCCCGGGGAGTCTGCCGGCCGGTCGCATAAGCCGAATGGAAGTTCGTCGAGTGCGCCGAAGAAGAAAACCGTAAAACCCCAAACTTTCGAAAGCGAGGAAGGGGCGGCAACGCTACAAGGCGAAGAAAACGCTTCAAAGCTGCCCCTGTAACACCATGGCTGTTGTTACTATGCGCGAACTGCTGGATGCAGGCGTCCACTTTGGTCACCAGACCCGTCGTTGGAACCCGAAGATGCGTCGTTTCATCTTCACCGACCGCAACGGCATCTACATCATCGACCTGCAGCAGACCCTGACCTACATCGACGAGGCCTACGAGTTCGTCAAGGAGACCGTCGCCCACGGCGGCAACATCCTGTTCGTCGGCACCAAGAAGCAGGCTCAGGAGGCCGTTGCCAACGAGGCTGAGCGCGTTGGCATGCCGTACGTCAACCACCGCTGGCTCGGTGGCATGCTCACCAACTTCCAGACCGTCTCCAAGCGCCTGGCCCGCATGAAGGAACTGCAGGCTATGGACGCAGCCGAGGACGGCTACCAGGGCCGCACCAAGAAGGAGATCCTCCTTCTGAACCGCGAGCGCGAGAAGCTGGAGCGTGTCCTGGGCGGCATCGCCGACATGACCAAGGTCCCGTCGGCAATGTGGGTCGTTGACACCAACAAGGAGCACATCGCTGTCTCCGAGGCGAAGAAGCTGGGCATCCCGGTTGTCGCCATCCTGGACACCAACTGCGACCCGGACGAGGTCCAGTACCCGGTCCCGGGCAACGACGACGCGATCCGTTCCGCAAACCTGCTGACCTCCATCATCTCCTCCGCTGTTGAGGAGGGCCGCAAGGCTCGCGCGGAGCGTCAGGCAGCTGCTGCGAAGGACGCTGCCGGCGACACCGGCAAGTCCGAGGCGGACGCTGAGGCTGTGAAGGCTGAGGCTGCAGCCGAGGAGAAGGCCGAGTCCACCGAGGCCTAAAGAGTGTTGAGTGGGGCGCGCACGCCCCGCTCGATGCCTCACACGGAAAGGCCGTATCTCGGCCTGCCCAGTGAGTGTGCTGCCCGCCGCCACACGTGGCGGGGATTTGCCTCTAGACTTATTGGCTGACAGCACATTCATTCTTTCACCACTTCCATACGAAGGAGGGTCGCCACTGATGGCGAACTACACCGCTGCTGATGTCAAGAAGCTCCGTGAGATGACCGGCTCCGGCATGATGGACTGCAAGAAGGCTCTCGTCGAGGCTGAGGGCGACTTCGATAAGGCCATCGAGATCCTGCGTATCCAGGGTGCCAAGGACGTCGGCAAGCGCGCTGAGCGCTCCGCATCCGAGGGCCTGATCGCAGTCTCCGGTAACACCATGATCGAGGTCAACGCTGAGACCGACTTCGTGGCCAAGAACCAGGAGTTCATCGACTTCGCGAACAAGGTTGCTCAGGCAGCCGACGCTGCGAACGCTAACTCCCGCGAGGAGCTCGAGGCAGTCGAGGTCGACGGCGCGAAGGCTGTCGACGCTCTGCAGGAGCTCTCCGCAAAGATCGGCGAGAAGCTCGAGCTGAAGCGCGCTGTCACCCTGGAGGGCGACAAGGTTGCTGTCTACCTGCACCAGCGCTCCGCTGACCTGCCGCCGGCAGTCGGCGTGCTCGTTGCTTACGAGGGCGAGAACGAGGAGGCTGCACGCGCGGCCGCCATGCAGGTCGCCGCTCTGAAGGCCAGCTTCCTGTCCACTGATGACGTCCCGGCCGAGACCGTCGCCAAGGAGCGCGAGATCGCCGAGGCTACCGCTCGTGAGGAGGGCAAGCCGGAGAAGGCTCTGCCGAACATCATCGAGGGTCGCCTGAAGGGCTACTTCAAGGACGTCGTCCTGCTGGAGCAGCCGTCCGTCACCGAGTCCAAGAAGACCGTCAAGCAGGTCATGGACGAGGCAGGCGTGAAGCTGACCGGTTTCGTGCGCTACGAAATTGGCCAGGGCTAAACCCGACACTGATCCCGTGCCATCACGGCGTGGCTTAGTCGCTTAGCACGGCACCGCGCCACGGCATGGCGATAGTTTGAGCCGCCCACCCGTTTCACACGGGTGGGTGGCTTTTATTGTGCGCTATAATCCTGTTCAACATCTGAAGCGAGACAAGGAGATTCGTTGAGTAACGCGCCACACAGGTCCGGTTATAAGCGGGTTATGTTGAAGCTGGGCGGTGAGATGTTCGGTGGGGGAGCCGTAGGCATCGACCCAGATGTCGTTCAGAACGTCGCACGCCAGATCGCCGAAGTCGCTAACAGTGGCGTGCAGGTGGCCGTGGTCATCGGCGGTGGAAACTTCTTCCGCGGCGCGGAGCTGCAGCAGCGTGGCCTCGACCGTTCCCGCTCTGACTACATGGGCATGCTGGGCACCGTCATGAACTGCCTGGCCCTGCAGGACTTCCTGCAGCAGGAAGGCGTGGACTGCCGCGTGCAGACCGCCATCCAGATGACCCAGGTCGCTGAGCCCTACCTTCCGCTGCGCGCGGACCGCCACCTCGAGAAGGGGCGTGTGGTCATCTTCGGCGCCGGCATGGGCATGCCCTACTTCTCCACGGACACCACCGCAGCCCAGCGCGCCCTCGAGATCGGTTGCGAGGTTCTGCTGATGGCCAAGGCGGTTGACGGCGTGTACTCGGATGACCCACGCACGAACCCGGACGCTGAGCTCTTCCACGAGATCAACCCCCAGGACGTGCTTGAGCGCAACCTCAAGGTCGCCGACGCGACGGCCTTCAGCCTCTGCAAGGACAATGACATGCCGATCCTGGTGTTCAACCTCCTGGAGCAGGGCAATATCGCCCGCGCTTGCGCCGGCGAGCGCATCGGCACGCTCGTCAGCTCCGAGGTGAAGTAACCCGCCGCGATGGCGGCACGCGGGTGAGGCGGGCAAGAACAGTCCGCCTCGCCGCACCAAACAGGAGAGTTGGGGGCAAGGGCTGCTAAATTGGTAGCCATGATGGACGAAATTCTCCTGGAATGCGAAGAGCGCATGACGAGCTCCGTCGAGTTCGCGCGCGAAGACCTCACGACGATCCGTACCGGGCGTGCTAACCCGGCCATGTTCAATAGCGTGATCGCCGAGTACTACGGTGTCCCGACGCCGATCACCCAGATGGCGACGATCAGCGTTCCCGAGGCGCGCATGATGCTCATCAAGCCCTATGAGCAGTCCCAGATCCAGGTTATTGAGAACGCGATCCGCAACTCTGACCTGGGCGTTAACCCGACCAACGACGGCCAAGTGCTGCGCGTGACGATCCCGCAGCTCACCGAGGAGCGCCGCCGCGAGATGGTGCGCCAGGCCAAGTCCAAGGGTGAGGACGCGAAGATCGCGATCCGCAACATCCGCCGCCACGGTATGGAACAGCTCGCGAAGATCCAGAAGGACGGCGATGCCGGCGAGGACGAGGTTCGCGCCAGCGAGAACGAGCTCGAGAAGACCACCTCGAACTACGTCAAGCAGGTCGACGAGCTTGTTGAGCGCAAGGAAGAGGAGCTGATGGAGGTCTAGGGACCTCCTTGAGGAGGGCTCCTTGAGCTCTTGATAGCCCTTTAAGCACACAACACATGCCCGCTCGCGTTGTGAGCGGGCATGTCGCGATAAGAGGGCAAAGTGCACACACTCATGAGGGGCCGCCGGCAGGCGGCCGGAAAGGCGAGGTGCGGTGGCAGCTCACGCGTCGAATCCCGCATCGGAGCCCGGGAGCACCGCCCCGGGGGAGGCGGCCAAGCCCGCCAAGCAGATCAACCCTGGGCGAAACCTTAAGCATGCGATCACGACGGCGTTGATTCTCGGCGCCATCGTCATCCTTTCGCTGCTCTCGCCGTTGCTGTGGTACGCCCTGCTCGTCGTGGGCATGGGCCTGGCGGTCTACGAGGTCTGGCGCCGCCTACTGGAGGCCGGCTATGTGCTGAGCCTCCCGGTGCTCGTGGTGGGATCCACCGCGATGATCCTGCTTTCCTGGCCCTTTGGCCCCACGGGGTTGGTGGCAGGGTTTGCCAGCAGTGTGCTGCTGTTGATGGTTACCCGCCTGTTTCACCACGGCAGACACTCGCCACCGCATAACTACGTGCGCGATATGGCGGTGGGGGTGATGGTGTTGACGTGGATTCCGATGTTCGGCGCGTTCGCGGCGATGCTGTCGCGATTGGAGTCCGCCGACGCCCCCGGAGCCTTCTACATCATCACCTTCATGCTTTGCGTGGTCGCCAATGATGTGGGCGGCTATGCATTCGGCGTGCTCTTCGGCAAGCACCCCATGGCTCCTGCGGTGAGCCCGAAGAAGTCATGGGAGGGCTTCGCAGGCTCAGTGACGAGCGCCGCCGTGGTCGGCGCGCTCGCGGTGACCCTGTTGCTGGGTGGTCCCTGGTGGTTGGGGATCGGGCTGGGCGTGGGGCTGTCCGTCTGCGCCACCCTGGGAGACCTGGTGGAATCCCAGTTCAAGCGGGATCTGGGCATCAAGGACATGTCCGGCATGCTGCCTGGACACGGTGGGCTGATGGACCGCCTCGACGGGATGCTGCCCGCGGCGATGGTGACCTGGGTGGTCCTCAACCTGATCGGCTAGGCCGACGTTACTTATAGCCGCGCTTGATCTGGCGGCGCAGCTGCGTCATCCGCACGATGCCGACCATCGCCATGATGAGGGCTCCTGCGATCGCGGCGATCAGCATGCCGATGCCGATGGGGAAGCTCCACTCCCAGCCGAAGAAGACCAGCTGGGCCTCCGTCTGATTCTGCAGGATGAACACCAGCAGGAGAATCAGCACGAGAGCGCCGATGATCAGCGCCGCCCACGTGCTGGCTGCGACGGAGCCCTTCACGTTCTGGTGGGTACGCTCTTGCTGCTCAGCCTGCGCTACGGGGGCGACCTCCCCCTGGGTGGGTGCTGTTGCCGAGTTGTTTTCTGCGGCGGGCTCGGCGGGTAGTTGAGCCTCTGCCGGAGGCTCGTTGAAGGCCTCGCCGGCGGGCTGGAAATCAGGATTCTGGGGGTTGGTGCCTGGGTTCGTCATACCTCTATTCAAACGAACTGTGCGGCCAGCTGCCATCACCGGGGTGCCCTCGCTACTCTTCGGCACCGGCTTATCGGGGCTCATGGCCCGGAATCGCGAGGTAGAGGGCATACGTGGAATAATGGGGCTCACTATGGCTACCCCCGTGAAACTGAATTTTTCCGCGCCTCGCCGCGGCCTTCCGCCCAAGCACTTCGCCGACCTGACGGCTGAGCAGGTTGAGGAGGCAGTGGTGGAGCTCGGATTGCCGAAGTTCCGTGCGAAGCAGCTGTACAACCAGTATTACGGTCGGCTCGAGGGCGACCCGGTCGAGATGACGGACCTCCCGGAAGCCAGCCGACAGGCCGTCAAGGAGAAGCTCTTCCCGGAGCTGATGACCCCGCTGCGCAAGCTCGATGCCGATGATGGGGAGACCCGCAAGACGCTCTGGCGGCTGCATGATGGCACGCTGCTGGAATCCGTCCTGATGCGCTACCCGGGCCGCGCCACCTTGTGTATCTCCTCCCAGGCCGGCTGTGGCATGGCATGCCCGTTCTGCGCGACTGGCCAGGGTGGGCTGGATCGCAACCTCTCCGTGGGTGAGATCGTCGAGCAGGTGCGCAACGCCGCCCGCGCGATGCGCGATGGCGAGGTCGCTGGCACCGAGGGGCGACTGTCCAACATCGTGTTCATGGGCATGGGCGAGCCCTTGGCTAACTACAAGCGCGTGGTCGAGGCCGTGCGTCAGATCACCCAGCCGGAGCCGCACGGCTTCGGGATCTCCCAGCGCAACGTCACCGTGTCCACCGTGGGCCTGGCCCCGGCGATCCGCAAGCTCGCCGATGAGGGCATGTCCGTCCGACTGGCCGTGTCCCTGCACACCCCGGACGACGAGCTGCGCGACACCCTCGTCCCGGTCAATAACCGCTGGTCCGTCGAAGAGGTTTTGGACGCCGCCGCGTATTACGCGGAGAAGTCCGGTCGCCGCGTGTCCATCGAGTATGCGCTCATCCGCGACATCAACGATCAGCCGTGGCGGGCCGACATGCTGGGCAAGAAGCTCCACAAGGCATTGGGCAGCAAGGTGCACGTCAATCTCATTCCGCTGAACCCGACCCCGGGCTCGAAGTGGGATGCGTCCCCGAAGGAGCGTCAGGATGAGTTCGTCCGGCGTGTGATCGAGCAGGGCGTGCCGTGTACCGTGCGCGATACGAAGGGGCAGGAGATCGCAGCGGCCTGTGGCCAGCTCGCTGCCGAGGAGGACTAGCGACCCCCAGGGGTTCCGTGAAAACAAGGCGCCTGTACTGCTGGGAAAACCCCACCAGTACAGGCGTTTTGTGATCAACTTTACGCCGGAAAACCTCGACTCTGCATTCTCGGGATTGCTAAAATCCGGTTAAGAGTCCATAGGTTTAGTGAAGGCGTTCAATTGGCTAATCTTAATAAAGTCACTCGTCGGCGTTTTCTCGGCTGGTCGGCCGCGGCTGGCGGTGCCGGCGCCCTGGTCGCCTCGGGTGCGGGCGACGCACTGAGCAAGCAGTTCCTCGGCATCCCGGCGATGGGCCAGGAAGAGGCCGATGAGAAGATCGTTTGGTCCGCCTGCACCGTGAACTGCGGCTCGCGCTGCCCGCTGCGCCTCAAGGTGAGGGACGGCCAGATCGTTCAGGTCATGGCCGATAACACCGGCGACGCGGAGCTGGGCACTCAGCAGATCCGCGCCTGCGTCCGCGGCCGCTCGATTCGGCACCGCATCTACAACCCGGACCGGCTGAAGACCCCACTGAAGCGTAAGCCAGGCACCAAGCGGGGCGACGGCGAGTGGGTCGAGATCTCCTGGGAACAGGCTCTCGACGAGATCGCCGAGAAGATGACGGAGATCAAGTCCACCTACGGCAACGAGGCCTTCTACCTGCAGTACGGCACCGGCGTCATCGGGGCGACGATCGCGCGTTCCTGGCCGCCCGTCGAGACCCCGTTCGCGCGCCTGATGAACCTGTGGGGCGGCTACCTCAACCACTACTCGGACTACTCCACGGCTCAGATCACCTCGGCCTACCCGTACCACTACGGGGAGTGGGTCGGGTCGAACTCCTTCGACGACGTCGCGAACTCCAAGCTCCAGGTCATGTTCGGCAATAACCCGCTGGAAACCCGCATGTCGGGTGGCGGGGAAACCTTCGTGACTCAGAAGATCAAGCAGGAGCACGGGGTCAAGACCATCGTCATCGACCCGAGGCAGTCCGAAACCTCCGTCGCGCTCGCCGATGAATGGGTGGCCCTGCGCCCCGGCACCGACGCCGCGCTCGTCGCTGGGCTCATCCACGTCATGCTGACGGAGAACCTCCAGGACCAGAAGTTCCTCGACAAGTACACCGTCGGCTTCGACGAGCACACCTTGCCCGACTCAGCGCCGAAGAACTCCTCCTATCGCTCCTACGTCATGGGTAAAGGCCCCGACGGTATTGAAAAGACCCCACAGTGGGCGGCGAAGGTCACCGGTGTGCCGGCTGACCGCATCACCCAGCTGGCGCGCGAGATCGCCCAGGCCAAGCCCTGCGCCATCACCCAGGGCTGGGGGCCGCAGCGCCACGCCAACGGCGAGAACCAGGCCCGCGCGATTTTCCTGCTCGCAGCCGTCATCGGGCAGATCGGCATCAGGGGCGGCGGCACCGGCGCGCGCGAAAGCTCCGCGAACCTCGGCATGGCAAGCCCGTTCAACACCCAGCACGAAAACCCCATCGAGACCGCGATCCCGGTCTTCGGATGGACCGAGGCCGTCGAACGTGGCGAGGAGATGACCGCCACCCGCGACGGCGTGCAGGGCAAGGACAAGCTGGACGTCCCGATCAAGATGATCTGGTCCTACGGCGGAAACGCCAATACCAACCAGCACGGCGACCTCAATCGCACGATCGAGCTGCTGCGCAGGGAGGACAAGGCGGAACTCATCGTCGTCAGCGACATCCAGATGAGCGTGTCCGCCCGCTACGCCGACTACGTCCTGCCGGATGCGTCCACCGCCGAACAGGAGGACGTCATCCAACAGGGCAGTGCCGGAAACATGGAGTACACGATCCTGGCCTCCAAGGCCATCGAACCGATCCACAACACCAAGCCGATCTACGAGGTCTGCGCCGAGCTGGCCGAGCGCCTCGGGGTGGGAAAGAAGTTCACCGAGGGGCGCACCCAGGAGCAGTGGGTCAAGCACACGATCGCGGAATCCGCCCGCGAAATTCCGGAGCTGCCGAGCTACGAGAAGCTCAAGGAGATGGGCGTGTGGAAGCGGGCCGGGGAGTCGGTGATCCCGCTGAAGGAGTTCCGCGAGGACCCGGCAGCCAACCCGCTCGAAACCCCGTCCGGGCTGATCGAGATCTACTCCGAGGAACTCGCGAAGCTACGCAAGGAGTGGGAATTCCCGAACGCCGCCCCGGGTGATGAGATCACCGCGCTGCCGGAACACGTCGACACCTGGGAAGGGCCCGCGGAGGCGCACAAGGCCTACACCAGCGGCGGCAAGTACCCGCTGCAGTGCATTGGACACCACACGAAGGGCCGCACCCACTCGTCTTACGGCAACGTGGACTGGCTCCGGGACGACGCCCACCCCCAGGTGCTGTGGATCAACCCGCTGGACGCCCGCAAGCGGGGCATCAAGAACGACGACGAGGTCTACGCGTTCAACGACCGCGGCAGGATCAAGTCCGTCGCACGGGTCAGCCCCCGCATCGCGCCCGGCGTGATCTCCGTTCCCCAGGGGTCCTGGTTTGCGCCGGACGCCAAGGGGGTGGACGCCGGAGCCAGCGTCAACACGCTGACCAGTTGGCATCCATCCCCGCTGGGCAAGGGCAATGCCCAGCACACGACTCTCGTTGAGGTTGAGAAGGCCTAAGAAAGGCCGAAGGTAAGGAAAACATGGCTAAGAAGAACGCTTCCCAAGAAAACCAGCGGCTGGGTTTCTACTTCGACCAGAGCTTGTGCAACGGCTGCAAGGCCTGCCAGATCGCCTGCAAGGACAAGCACGACACCCCGCTGGGCACCAACTGGCGCCGGGTCGTGGAGTACTCCGGCGGGGACTGGAACCTCGCCAACGGGGTGTTTAACCACGACACCTTCACCTACTACACGTCGATCTCCTGCAATCACTGCGAGGACCCGATCTGCGCGAAGGTCTGCCCGACGACCGCGATGCACAAGGGGGAGGACGGCATCGTCACCGTCGACCCCGACAAGTGCATCGGCTGCCGCTACTGCGAGTGGGCCTGCCCTTACTCCGCGCCACAGTTCAACCCGGAGACCAAGCAGATGAGCAAGTGCGACCTGTGCGCCGACCTTCGTGCGGAGGGGGAGGAGCCCGCGTGCGTCACCGCCTGCCCGTCGCGTGCCCTGGACTGGGGCCCGATCGACGAGCTGCGGGAGAAGTACGGCGATATCAGCGCCGTCGCACCCCTGCCTGATCCGAGCATCACCAAGCCCAACCTCGTCATTCGCCCGCACCGCGATGCGAAGGAGTGGGATACCAATCACGGCGAGATCATGAATCGCCAGGAGATCTAGACCAGTGTTTCTGCAGGAATGGCCGCTGACCTTCTTCACGATCCTGTCCCAAATGGCCGTGGGCGCGTTCATCATCCTGGGGCTCATCCAAGTCAGCTCCCGACGGAGGGTCGGGGCAGTGGCCGATAAGGACCGCGCCGAGGCCAAGGCGCAGGCATTGGAGCGGGTCTCGGATGCCGCGCTCTACGCGATTGGCCCGTTGATGGTCGCCGGCTTTATCGCCGCGTTCTTCCACCTGGGCAACCCCATGAACGGCATCAACGTGATCCGGGGCGTGCCGAGCTCCCCGCTCGCGCAGGAAGTCATGATGGGCGTGGGCTTCGCCGTACTGGGCTTCGCCTTCGCCGCCACCCAATGGTTCCACTGGGGCAGCTCACGGCTGCGCTTCGTGCTGGCGATCGTCACCGCGCTGTGGGGCCTGGCCTTCGTGTGGTCCATGGCGCGCCTCTACATGCTGCCAACGATCCCGCATTGGGATCACTGGACCACCCCGGCGCAGTTCTATGTGACCACCTTCTTGAGTGGCGCACTCGCGATCGGCACGGCCCTCGCGTGGTTCCCGAAGTTGCGGGATAAGCCCTGGCTTAACAAGCTCATGCCCGCCAACCGTCGCCCGGCAGACATGAGCGATGCCCACGTGGACTACGTCAACCGGCTGGTGCAGCGCTCGCTGCAGGGCATCGGCGTGCTCTCCGTTTTGCTGCTCCCGATCGAGCTCTTCGTGATCATCTTCGCCTATAGTCGACCAGATTCGGTCAACCCCGCGGCCTTCGCCTTCCCGACCGGGTGGTTCGTCCTGCGGCTGGCCCTGCTGATCATCGGTGCTGGGCTGATGGGCCTATTCCTGGCGCGGACCAAGAGGGACGACATCAACCTGCTGCTCACGCTGGTGAT
This sequence comes from Corynebacterium sp. UMB9976, assembly GCF_030212265.1. Lineage (NCBI taxonomy): Bacteria > Bacillati > Actinomycetota > Actinomycetes > Mycobacteriales > Corynebacteriaceae > Corynebacterium > Corynebacterium sp. UMB9976. Next base: position 297,694 of record NZ_JASODY010000001.1, on the reverse strand, counting down.
GACCAGCTACATCCTTGTGACGATCTCTGAGGTTATCGGCCGCTTCATCTTCTACGGCGGCATGGACAGGATTGGGATTTGATGGGCGCCGAGCAGGACCTGGCGGCCATCTCGGAGGCCGCCTTGGTGGTCTCCCAGCTTTTCCTGGCTGCCCCGAACCCCGAGCTGCGCGGGGCGTTGCAGGACGACGACGCGCTGGCCGAGTGGCCGCTGACCGACCCCCAATCCCAGCGGGGGATCGCGATGCTGCGCGAGGCGGTGCGGGAGGGCAATCTGGATAGCCCGGATTCCCTCCAACGTGACCACCTCTACCTCTTCACCGGGATCGGCAAACCGCTGGCTCAGCCCTTTGAGTCGCCGTACCTGTCGAAGGAGGGGTTGCTCTTCGACGAGCAGACGGTTGCCGTCCGTGAGGCTTATGCGGCTCACGGTCTGCGGGTACCAAACCCCCGGGTTCCGGATGATCACATCGGCTACGAATTTGCTTTCGTCTCCCACCTGGCAGGGCAGGCCGCTGGAGGCAACGCCGGAGCGCTGCCAGCCTTGTACCGCTTCGTGAGTGAGCACCTCGGGTGCTTCGCCGGCGACGTGGCTGAGGGGCTCCGGGAGCACGCCCAGACCGTGACCTACCGTGCCCTGGCTGAGCTGAGCGAGGGAGTGCTGGCCCATGTCCGAGCCGAGCGCTAAGCCTGAGCTCTTAAGCGCCGACCAACGCCATCGGCTCTACCGGTGGGCGCGAGACATGAACCCCGACGTTGTGCTGGTGTGTGCCGAGGCCCAGCTACCGCGCTTCCCCCGGAACCACAGCCCCGTCCTGTTGCCAGGCTGCGCGGGTGAGGATCCCTCGTTGGCCGCTGCGTTATTGGCCTGCGGGGCGAAGCGGGTGCGCGTCCTGCCATGCCGGGAAGCCCACCCGGAACGCTGCGCGGCGGGTGCGGAACTGGTGGAAACCCCGCAGGCGCGGGTGCTGCGCGCGGCCGAGTACCTGGATGCAACTCAGGTGCCGGTGTCCCGGCGGGCGCTGATCGGGCTGGGGGCGCTGGGGGACGGGGAGATCGTGGTGGATCCGAACGCCCCGACGATGATCCGGCTCGCCCAAGCGCACCAGGTGTTGGGAACCCAGCCCGACACCAGCATTGAGCTGGACGCCCCGCGGCTGATCGCCTCCGGTTGTCAAGCATGCGGGGTGTGCACCCAGATGTGCCCGAGCTCTGCCCTGGAGCTCACGGTTGTGGATTCGGTGGCCAGCCTCACCCAGAACCTCGCCGCCTGCACTGGGGAGAATACTTGTGTTGCCAGCTGCCCCTACGGCGCATTGAGCAGCAGCGGCCAGCTGCAGCTCGCCGACCTGGTCGACGGGGACATACGCGAAATCACTAGATTCCCGGTCTGCCAGTGTCGCCGCTGCGGGGCGGATTTCCCGGCCCGGGAAGGGGAGGACGGCACGGCGAAAACCTTGTGCCCAACGTGCGAGCGCACCACTGCCGACCCGTTTTCCTCCTGGCTGCCTCCCGGCTTCACCCTCGACTAGCGTACGGGGGCGTTTTCACGGCGCCGCGGCGCCGGGAATTATCGCCGGGCCACGGCGTGAGGGCGTTCGGTGGCGCTAGCGGAACCCGTGAATGCAGCGATGGCCCCGAACCACTTCTGGTTCGGGGCCATCGCTTGTGCCAGACGCCTGGCGTGTCGCTAATGGGGTAGCTGCGCTACTCCTTGATGTTCAGCGCCAGCTTCTCCTCAGGGGTGAGGTCCGCGTACACGCCGGTGTTGTTGAGCTGGTCTGCAGTCCAGTTCGGCTCCACGTGGCCCTGGGCCTTGTTGCGTGCGGTCACCGTGGTGCGCTCCTTGGCCTTAGGCTCGAACGCGAACCATGCGGTACCGACGAGGATGAAAGCAGCCAGGGCGATCAGCCAGATGTTCTCGACGTTGCCCTCGTGGTTACCAACCAGCATGAACACCAGGAATCCGACGGAAATGAGGCCGGACAGAACGACGGCGCGCTTGCTCAGGGCGCTCCAGCCCCAGCCCGCGGATGGTACATCTTCGGTCGAAATGCCGTTGAAAACTTCAACCTTTGCTTCGTGGTGAGCCACGGAATCCTCCTGACGTCTGATCAGTTAATCACACTCATCTTGCCATAGATTTCACAGAATGTAGGTATCTCCACACGCCATACAGCCCCTACTCGGGTGTAGGAGGCTTCGCCCCCGGCGGGTTAGGATATGGCCATGACTTTCGACAAGACTCGCGTGGTGATTCTCGGGAGTACTGGATCCATCGGTGTCCAGGCCCTCGAGGTGGTTTTCGACAATCCCGAACAGTTCGAGGTGATTGGGATTTCGGCCCACGGCAGTAAGCCCGAGTTGCTGTTGGAGCAGGCCCAGAAAATCGGTCTGCCCGGCGAGCGAGTCGCGGTGGCCTCCGACCGAACCGCCGATTTCGTCGAAGCCCAGCTCGGCGGCCACTGCATTCGTGGCCAGGACTCCGCCCGCGACCTGGTGGAGGAGCTCGGCGATCAGTTGGAGAGCACGGACGTGATCCTGAATGCCCTGGTTGGCTCCCAGGGGCTCGAGGCGACGCTGTCCTCCCTGGGTACCCAGGCGCGTCTCGCGTTGGCGAATAAGGAGAGCCTCGTCGCCGGCGGCCAGCTGGTGCTGGACGCAGCTGATGAGGGGCAGCTCGTCCCCGTCGACTCCGAGCACTCTGCGATGGCACAGTGCCTGCGCTCCGGGCGTCGCGACGAGGTGGCCACCCTCGTGCTGACCGCCTCCGGCGGGCCGTTCCGCGGCTGGACCCGCGAGCAACTGGAGCCAGTTACCCCGCTCCAGGCGGCCAGCCACCCCACCTGGTCCATGGGCCAGATGAACACGCTGAACTCCGCAACGATGGTGAACAAGGGCCTGGAGCTGATCGAGGCCTGCCTGCTGTTCGACATGCCTTCCGACCGCGTGGAGGTCACCGTTCACCCGCAGTCGATCGTGCACTCGATGGTGACCTTCCGCGACGGCTCCACCATCGCGCAGGCATCCCCACCGTCCATGAAGCTGCCGATCAGCCTCGCGCTCGGCTGGCCGAACCGCGTCGCCGGGGTGGGGCAGCCGCTCGACTTCACGCAGGCCGCCACCTGGGAGTTCGAGCCACTCGACGACGAGGTATTCCCCGCGGTGGAGCTGGCCCGCGAGGCAGCGAAGGCGGGCGGGGTCATGCCCGCGATCTATAACGCGGCGAACGAGGAAGCTGCGATCGAGTTCCTCAACGCGAATATGGCCTTCCCCCGCATTGTCGACACGGTTGAAGCAGTGATGTCCGCCTCCGGTGCAGCGTCCACCCCGACGTGCCTGGAGGACGTTTTGGAGGCCGAGCGCGAGGCCCGCGCACTGGCACATGAGAGGATGCGCCCGTGGCTTTTGGGCTAGGAGTACTGCTCTTCGCCTTCGGCATCCTGATCAGTATTGCGCTGCATGAGGCGGGACACATGTTCGCCGCCCGCGCCTTCGGCATGCGGGTGCGCCGATACTTCATCGGTTTCGGTCCCACCCTGTGGTCCACCGCGCCGAAGGATAAGGGACGGGGCGTTGCCACCGCGGGAACAGCGGACGTCGACGTCGACGCTGCCAACGTCCCGGCGAATCCGGCCCCGCTAACGGCGGAGACGGAGGTTGCTACCGACCCGACCGGTGGCGTGCCGCACACCGAGTACGGGATTAAGGCGATTCCGCTCGGCGGCTTCTGCGAGATCGCCGGCATGACCCCGCTGGACGAGCTCAGCGAGGAAGAAAAGCCCCACGCGATGTACCGCAAGCCCTGGTGGCAGCGGGTCATCGTGCTCTCCGGCGGCATCGCCGTCAACGTGCTCGTCGCGCTGATCGTGCTCTATTCGGTGGCGAATATCTGGGGCCTGCCCGACCACAAGGCGGACATCCGCACCACCGTGCAGTCCACCCAATGCGCCCCGCCGACCCAGGACGCCGACGGCACCCTCGCAGACTGCACGGGCGACGGCCCAGCAGCCGCTGCGGGCATCACACCGGGCGATACCATCACCGAAGTGGATGGCCAGGAGGTGCCCACCTTCCCGGACTTCACCAAGGCCATTGACCAACTCGTCTCGGAGAACGCGGCTGGCGCCGGGAGCGGTGAGGCACACGCCCAGAGCCGCGAACTCAGCGTGGGCGATACCCTCACCGTGCCGATGCGCGTGCAAAACCCGGATGGCAGCGACGAGGTCAAGCAGGTCGACGTCGACATCGTGGAACGGCGCAACCAGGACGGCTCCACGAGACTCGCCGGTGCGATTGGCATCACGATCAAGCTGCCGGGCAACGTCGAATACAACCCGGCGACCGCGGTGGGAGGGACCCTCTCCTTTACCGGCTACATGGTCTCCGAGACGGCCAAGGGCTTGGTCGCGCTGCCCGCGAAGGTGCCAGGAGTGGTCGCGGCGATCTTCGGGGCCGAGCGCGCGGATGATTCCCCCATGAGCGTGGTGGGTGCTTCCCGCATCGGCGGGGAGCTGGTGCAACACGAGCAGTGGCGTTATTTCCTGATGATGCTGGCCAGCCTGAATCTCTTCTTGGCTGCCTTCAACCTGGTACCGCTGCCGCCGCTCGACGGCGGGCACATCGCAGTGGCCATCTATGAGCGCATTCGCGATGGTCTGCGCCGCCGCCGGGGTAAGGAGCCGGGCCAGCCGGTGGACTACCGCAAGCTGCTGCCACTGACCTACGGTGTGGCGATGCTGCTGATGGTCTTCGGCGCTATCGTCATCGTCGCGGATGTGATCAACCCCGTGCGGCTTTTCTAATTCGCAACTCTGTCCGCACCGCACCGGCGGGGGCGTTGCCCGTTGTCGCCGGGGCGGTATTAGGCTGTAAGGGGCACGCTGCTTGATCCGCAGCACTCTATTTTCTTCGAAAGGGGCTAGAGACCTTCATGTCCGGCATTTCTCTGGGAATCCCAGATGGACCTCCACCCACGCTGGCGCCGCGCCGGAAGACCCGCCAGCTGATGGTCGGTGACGTGGGAGTCGGTAGCGAGCACCCGATCTCGGTGCAGTCGATGACGACCACGAAGACGCACGACATCAACGCGACGCTGCAGCAGATCGCCCAGCTGACCGCGTCGGGCTGCGACATCGTGCGAGTGGCCTGCCCGAAGCCTCGCGACGCCGAGGCCCTGCCGATCATCGCCAAGAAGTCCCCGATCCCGGTGATCGCTGACATCCACTTCCAGCCGCGTTATATCTTCCAGGCCATCGAGGCCGGTTGCGCCGCGGTGCGTGTCAACCCGGGCAATATCAAGGAATTCGACGGCCGCGTCAAGGAGGTCGCCAAGGCCGCTGGGGACGCAGGCATTCCGATCCGTATCGGTGTCAACGGCGGATCCCTGGATAAGCGCCTGCTCGAAAAGTACGGCAAGGCCACCCCCGAGGCATTGGTGGAGTCCGCCATCTGGGAGGCCGGCCTGTTCGAGGAGCACGGCTTCGGGGATATCGCGATCTCCGTGAAGCACTCCGACCCGGTCGTGATGGTGGAGGCCTACCGCCAGCTGGCGGCGAAGACGGACTACCCGCTGCACCTCGGCGTGACCGAGGCGGGCCCGGCTTTCCAGGGCACCATCAAGTCCTCCGTGGCCTTCGGCGCGCTGCTCTCCCAGGGCATCGGCGACACGATCCGCGTGTCCCTGTCTGCGGACCCGGTGGAGGAGATCAAGGTCGGCGACCAGATTCTGCAGTCGCTGAACCTGCGCCCCCGCAAGCTGGAGATTGTTTCCTGCCCGTCTTGTGGTCGCGCCCAGGTGGATGTCTACACCCTGGCCGAGGAGGTCACCGCCGGCCTGGAGGGCATGGAGTTCCCGCTGCGCGTGGCTGTCATGGGCTGCGTGGTCAACGGCCCAGGCGAGGCTCGGGACGCCGACCTTGGCGTGGCGTCCGGCAACGGCAAGGGGCAGATCTTCGTCAAGGGTGAGGTCATCAAGACCGTGCCCGAGGACCAGATTGTTGAGACCCTCATCGAGGAGGCGCACCGCATCGCCGAGGAGCAGGGCATGGAGGCCGTGGAAGGGGCTTCCGCCGAGGTGAAGGTCACCCGCTAGGAGTCTTTTCCTTGATGACGACGATCGGCCCCGTCCTGCGTACGCAGGACGGGGCCGAAGCCTTATCCAGGTTTAGCGGCTCTCGGTGATCTTGCCGTCCACGAGGGTTACCACTCGGTCCAGGGTGGCCAGCTGATCTTGGTCGTGGGAGACATACAGGGTGGCCGCGTTGGACTCCCGAGCCATCTGTCGAATCAGCTCGGTGACCTGGGTCGCCGTGGTCGTATCCAGTGCCGCGGTGGGCTCGTCGACGAGCAGGAGCTGTGGGGAGTTCATGAGCGCGCGGGCGAGGTTGACCCGGGCCTGCTGCCCACCGGAGAGTTCGCCGACCTTGCGCTGCTGCAGGCCACCCAGGCCCACAGCATCCAGCAGCTCGTCGGCACGCTGGGAAGCAGCCTGCTTGGCCTTGCGCTGCAGTGGCCACGGGGAGCCCAGGTGCAGCATCGCCATGAGCTGATCCTTGACCCGCAGGGAGGGCAAGAGATTCGGCTGCTGGAAGACGATGCCGATGTGGCTGCGACGGATGCGCGCAGCCTCGCGGGCGGAGTGCCCGGTGAGCGTCATCGCCTCGGCGGGCTCGGCCGCCGTCAACACGGCCTCACCGCTCGTTGGCTCCTGGAGGCAGCCAGCCACGGACAGCAGGGTGGACTTACCGGAGCCAGACGGGCCGGTGATACCCACCAGCTCGCCGGGGGCGATGTGTATGGAGACCTCATCCAGAACGCGGCGAGTCTGCGTGCCATCGGTGACCTCCAGGGTGATGGCATCCATCGTGAGCCCGGAACCGGAGCGTGCATTGCGCTTCTGCTGCAGGGCCTGGGTGCTGTGCGAGGTTGCGGTGGTCATGGTTTTCTCCTTGGAAGGCGTTGTCGGGGTGTACGTCGGGGAAGTCAGTGGAGGGGAATCGTGCGCCAGCGGGGGCGCTATCTCGCCAGAAGGATGCCTAGGCTGCGGCCATTGCCTCGCGTGGGGAGACCTTCAATACGGGGCGCAGCGAGAGCGCGGAACCTGCCAGGCCTGCGAGCAGCAGGATGCCGGCGGGCTGGAGCATCGTGGACGCGGTGAGGTCGATCGGCAGGGTGTCGGCCAGGGCGATGCCGACACCGCCAGTGACCGCGAGCCCGCCCAGGATTCCCACGGCGAGGACGACCACGGCCTGGCCCAGCGAGTCAGTGATCAACACCCGACGGGAGGCGCCCAGAGCCGAGGAGATCGCCACGCCCCGCAGGCGCTGGATCGTCCACACCATGAAGAAGGCGCCAAGCACGAGGGCGGAAATCACGTACAGCAGATTGATCATGAGGTTCAGCGAGAGCTGCTCACCGATATAGGAGGCCGAGGCATTCCACCGGTCATCGCCGCTCAGCGCCACCGTTCCCACGGGTGCCCCGCCCGCGGAATCGATCGCCTCGGCGTCCACGACGGCTGCCAGGGAATTGGTGCGCAGGCTCCCAGCATCGGCGTCAGACACGAAGATCACCGGCTGGTCGTCGAAGTAGAGGTCACGGTCGGGGCGCTCGACCTGGAAATCGCTGCCGCCCAGCGTGATGGTGCCGGGCGTTCCGGAGGTCGCGGCGAGGGCGTCGTCCTCAAACTCGGATGGAACCTGCGCAACACCGTGCGGGATATCAGGGGAGCTGAACACGGACACAGGCGTGGAGTCCACGCGCTCCCGGGCGACGACGAGCAGGGAGGCGCCGTAGTCCTCGCGCAGCGTGTCGATCTGGGACTCACTGAGGCGGGAGGAGGATAGCGACGCGGTGCCGGAGTCCTCGAGGACCAGCACCTGATCGTCGCTCAGACGGTCCTGGAGCGCGGACACCGACTGATACTTCAAACCTGCGGCGAGGGAAGCCAGGAAGGTCACCATCACGGTGATCATCGCAACCGTCAGGGTGATCAGCGCAGTGCGGCTGGGGGCGGAACGGAGCTCTTTAAGACCTTGGAACATACCTCTATGCTCGCCGGGCGGGGAGAGGAAAACATCGGCTGTGGGGGTGGACTTTGACTCATACGAAAGGATGAGTCACCCCAAAGCCCCAGGCCATGGGGGTTAGGGTGGAGGCGTGAAGGAAGACCCGCGCACCCACCCAGTCAGCTCGCAGCCTGCGACCCTCGACAAGCTCTCCCACGGCTTGTGGTTGGGCCTGCAGGTGTTGATGATCGGCCTGCTCATTCTCGTGGCCTGGCGGGCCACCCACCCGATGACCTGGGTCGGGCTGGGGGTGTTCTGGGTGATCTACTGCAGCCAACGACTCGTCACCCGCTGGGTGGGCGCGCCCACCTGGTTCGCCCTGCTGGTGGGGGCGTGGGCGGTGATGTCCGTCGGGCAGCTGGAGGGCGCATTCGTGGTCTTCCCGATGTTCTTCCTCGCCGTGTACGTGTTTAGCCCGAGGATCTCCGCGGCGGTGGTCGCCGCGCTCACGCTCGGGGTCGTGACGATGCTGGTGGGCCACATCGGCTGGAACATCGGCGCGGTGACCGGACCGACCATTGGGGCCGCAGTCGCCTGGACCCTGGGGGTCGGTTTCCAGCTGCTGCACCGGGAGGCCACCGCCAAGGCACGCGCCCTCGATGCCCTGGTCGCGGCCCGCGAAGAGGCCCTGGCCAGCTCCCGCAAGGCGGGTGAGGCCGATGAGCGGATGCGGCTGGCCGGCGACATCCACGACACCGTGGCCCAGGGGCTATCCAGTATCCACATGCTGCTCACCGCCGTGGAGTCCCAGCTGGAGGGAGCCAGCCCGGCTGGGGTAGGCGAGACAGGGGTAAGCGTGGCCGGGGGAACGCCCGATAGCGGGGGAAAGCGGCCCGCCGCCCAGCACCCCGCAGAACAGCCGGAGATCGAGGCAGTGCACCAACGGATGCTCACCCAGGTGCGGCTAGCTAAAACCACCGCCTCCGAGAACCTCGCCGAGACCCGCCGCATCATTGCCGCCCTGCAGCCCGCCCCACTAGAGGGGGCAGCGCTGCCCGTGGCCCTGGCACGGCTAGCCAGCTCCACCCCGCTCGGGGAGAAGCTGAGCTTCGAGACGGACGGCGCGCCCCGCCCGTTGCCCGACGAGGTGGAGGAAGGGCTGCTGCGCTGCGCCCAGTCACTCGTATCCAACGTGGTTCGCCACGCCAGGGCCGACCGCGCCAAACTCTCGCTGACCTTCCACCCGGGGGACGTCATCCTCGACGTCGTCGACAATGGCGCGGGCTTTGACCCCAGCGACGCCATCGACCGCGGAGCTACCGGCGGCAGCCTCGGCCTCTCAGGCGTCTACCGTCGCGTCCAGGCCCTCGGCGGCGAGATGACCATCGAGTCCGCCCCCGGGGAGGGAACCGGCATCTCGATCACGGTGCCCACGACCGGATACGATCGGGTCGATGGCGCTGGGTCGCACCCGCGCCGGGAAGGTGAGACACAGTGAACCACGCAGCACAGACCCCAGCTCGGGGAGCCCAGGGTGGGCTGAACATCATGATCGTGGATGACCACCCCGTCGTCCGTGTGGGGCTGCAGGCACTCATCGAAACCGCCGAGGACGCTGCGGGCATCGATGTCGTCGCCTCGATCGCCGACCCGGACGAGGCCGTGGTTCAGGTCCGGAAATTCCAGGGAACCGAGCAGGAGATCGACGTGGTGCTCATGGATCTGCGTTTCGGGGAGGGGCCGGCTGGCGCCGAGCTGGCGGGTGGGGTGCGCGCCACCCAGGCGATCCGCGCGATTCCCGACGGCCCCCAGGTCCTCGTGGTCACGAACTACTCCACCGACCAGGACGTCGTCGGTGCGGTGTCCGCTGGTGCGGTCGGTTACCTGCTCAAGGATGCCCCGCCGTCCGAGGTGCTGGACGGCATCCGACGTGCCGCCCGTGGCGAGTCCGTCATGGCCCCGGAGATCATGGGAAAACTCATGGGCCAGATGACCAACCCGAGCGAAGCGCTGACCCCACGGGAACTTGAGGTGCTGGCCCTGGTCGGCGAGGGAAAATCCAACCGGGACATTGCCCGTCAGCTCGTCCTCACCGAGGCCACCGTGAAGAGCCACCTCTCGCACGTTTTCCGCAAGCTGGGTGCCAATAACCGCACCTCGGCGGTGGCTGTGGCCCGCCAGCGGGGGATCATCGCCTAGCAAGGCCCAGCGAGGATCATCGCCTAGCGGCCCCGTGGGCACCACTCCACGCTTAAGCAGGGTGAAAATTCGGCTGTGTCATGCCGATGAACAGCGCAAATGCGGTGCTAACGTACACGGTTATGAGTCGGATTTTCCTCGCCTTCCTGTGCGCCCTGGGGGTCACCGTGGCCGCCACTGGGTGCACCCCGCGCCCGGATGTGGCGGATGACGCTGCGGCGGAGTTCCTGGAACGGCTGGCCGAACGCAATGAGCCGGAGACCATCACGGACAAGTCGGATACCGCGGCCAAGGAGATCGACAACACCTGGACCAAGCTGCAGGCCGAGGGGCTCGACGCGCAGCTCAAGGACGTGCGCACCCAGGACAACGTCGCGACCGCCAGCTACCGCATGGATTGGCAGCTGCCGGGTGAGCGCCGTTTCGCCTACGACTCCCAGATGACGCTCACCAAGTCCAAGGGGGACTGGGTGGTCCGCTGGCAGCCCACGGTTCTGCACCCGCGCCTGGGGGCTAATCAGCACCTGGAGCTGCGCACCGTGGCTGCCGAGGCCGCGAGCGTGGTCGGCTCCGACGGTGCCGTGTTGATGAAGCCGGGGAAGAAGTGGCGCATTTTCCTCAACGCAGACAAGGCCGGCGATGCCCGGGCAGCCGCCGAGCGCATCGCAGCCGAGGTTAGCGCCCTGGGTGGGGAGAACGCACCGGCTATCGACGCGGAGAAGGTCGCGGCGGAGGCCAAGAAGGTCGACGGCGACTACTCGGTCGCCATGGTGGAGGACAAGCTGGGGCAGCGGCTGCGTGGTGCGCTGCGGGACGTGCCTGGGGTCCGTCTCAACGATGAATCCGCACTGGTTCGCCCGGACCCAAACTTCGCGCCGGACATCTTAAGCCGCGTGAATGCGGTCGTCGGCGAGGAGTTGCAGGGCACCGACGGGTGGAAAGTCATCGTCTCCACCGCCGAGGGCAACGAGGTCACGGAGCTCGAGAAGCACGAGGCGAAGGAAGCCCCGTCGGTGCAGGTCAGCCTCTCCAAGAAGGTGCAGGACGCCGCCCAGCGAGCCGTAGACACCCGAGCGGATAGCCAGACGATGATGGTCGTCATGAGGCCGTCGACGGGCGAGGTGCTCGCGGTAGCACAGACAGCGAAGGCCGATGAGCACGGCGACCTCGCGCTGCAGGGCCAGTACCCGCCGGGCTCGACGTTCAAGATCATTACCGCCTACGCCGGCCTGGAGAAGCAGAACCTCACGCCTGATTCGATCGTGGGCTGCCCCGGCACCCAGGACATCGGCGGGCGCATCGTGACGAACTACAACGGCTCGGGGTTCGGCGACGGGCCGCTTCGCCAGGCCTTCGCCCGCTCCTGCAACACGACGTTTGCGGACATCTCCACCAAGCTCAAGCCCGGCGAGTTGAAGGCCACGAGCGCGCAGTTCGGTCTGGGCGTGGACTTCAAGATTCCGGGCCTGGATACCTTCACCGGCTCGGTACCCACCGGCGAGGTCATGCTGGACCGCACCGAGGCCGGCTACGGCCAGGGCCACGACCTGGTCAGCCCCTTCGGCATGGCGCTGGTCTCGGCCACCGCGGCGGCGGGGAAGATGCCGACCCCGTACCTCATTACCTCCCACAAGCCGAAGCCGGGCACCCAGCCGAAGGGCGCCGATAAGGGCAAGAAATCCCCGGCAGCACCCCCGGCGCTCGACAAGAAGAGGATCGCCGAACTGCAGGCCATGATGCAGGACGTGGTGACCAACGGCACCGCGGCCGGGCTCGACCGTTACGGCGACGTCCGCGGCAAGACCGGTGAGGCGGAGATCAACGACGGCTCGCACGCCTGGTTCACCGGCTACCGCGGCGACCTCGCCTTCGCGACCCTCATCGTCCGCGGCGGCGGCAGTGAGCACGCCACCGCGGTGACCGGGGAGTTCTTCAAGCACCTGGACGCCCCAGCGGCCCCGCGCGAGGACCAGCTGACCCCGGCCGCTGAGGGCTAAGGAAATGTGCCGCTGCCCGGGGAGTACCATCGGGCACTATGACCAGAGCACCACTTTCCCCAGGTAAGCCAACCCCGATCCGCACCGTGCCCGCCCACATCGAGCGGCCGGAATACGCGTGGAAGGCCGAGGTCCAGGAAAACATCGGCGAGGCCTGGATCCAGGATCCAGAGACCATCGAGAAGATGCGCGAAGCCTCCCGCATCGCCGCTGACGCGCTCCAGGAGGCCGGCAAGGCCGTCCGCCCGGGCGTGACCACCGACGAGGTCGACCGCGTGGCACACGAGTACATGTGCGACCACGGCGCCTACCCCTCCACCCTGGGATACCGGGACTTCCCGAAGTCCACCTGCGTGAGCCTCAACGAGATCATCTGCCACGGCATCCCCGATACGACGGTGATCGAGGACGGGGACATCGTCAACATCGACGTCACCGCCTACAAGAACGGCGTGCACGGGGACACGAACGCGACCTTCCTCGCCGGGGACGTCAGCGAAGAGCACCGCCTCCTCGTCGAGCGCACCGAGGCCGCTATGTGGCGCGGCATCAAGGCCGTCAAGCCCGGCCGTGAGATCAACGTCATTGGCCGCGTGATCGAGTCCTACGCTAAGCGCTTCGGCTACAACGTGGTCCGCGATTTCACCGGCCACGGCGTGGGCCCCACCTTCCACAATGGCCTGATCGTCCTGCACTACGACAACCCGAGCAACCAGACGCTGCTGGAGCCGGGCATGACCCTGACCATCGAGCCGATGATCAACCTGGGTGGGCTGGACTACGAGATCTGGGATGACGACTGGACCGTCCAGACCAGCGACCGGCAGTGGACCGCCCAGTTCGAGCACACCCTCGTCGTCACCGAGGAGGGCTACGAGGTCCTCACCCTGCCGAGCGAGGAGTAACTCACACACCAGCCCCCCGGGGCCTCCAGCCCCAGGTTCCCGGACTAGCTCGGCGTGACAGCAGCGCGAGGCAGGGGCGAGAGCCGGGATTAGGGGCTAGTCAAACTCCAGGCCGAGCAGGGCATTTTCCACCAGCTCGGTCAGCGCAGGGTGCGGCCAGTACTGCTCGGTGGCGAAGCGGCGGGCATCGATGCCGAAGGCCATCGCGGTGACGACACTCTGAATCAGCGTGCTGGCCTCCGGCCCCATGATGTGCGCGCCCAGGATTTCGCCGGTCGTGCGGTCGGCGATCACCTTGCAGAAGCCGGTGGTGTCTTCCATCGCCCAGCCGTAGGCCACATCCGCGTAGCGCTGCACCTTCACCGTCAGCTCCCGGCCCGTGTTTTTGGCTTCCTCCTCGGTCATCCCCACCACCGCGATCTGCGGGTGGGTGAACACGCCACTGGGGACGGCGTGGTAGTCGTTGGCGCGCAGGTCCTCGGGGTGGGCGAGGTTGTGTTGGATGACCTTCGCCTCCTGGTTCGCGACGTGCTTGAGATCGAAGTCGTTGGAGGCATCGCCCAGCGCCCATACCCCCTCGGCCGTGGTGCGGCCGAATTCGTCGACCTTGATCTTCCCGTTCTCCTTCTTTTCGACGCCAGCGGCTTCGAGTGCCAGCGTGTCCGCGTTGCTGATGCGCCCCTGGGCGGCGAGGATCTCGTCGGCGAGAAGCACCGTGCCGTCGTCGAGGGTGAGCTCCACCTGCCCGTTGTCGGTCTCGCGCGCCGAGCGCGGTTCCACCCCGAGGTGGGTATCCCACTGCTCGCGGGCCTGCTTAGTGAAAGCCTCGGAGATCTCGGCGTCCAGCTTGCGCAGGAGACGCTCGCTGCGGTTGACGACCGTGACCTTGGTGCCCAGGGCGTCGAAAATCGCGGCGAACTCGACCGCGACGATGCCACCGCCCAGGATGATCAGCGACTCGGGCTGGGTATCCAGGCGCATGATGTCCTCGTTGGTGCGGTAGCGCACGCCGGAGTCGGTAAGGACGGGGTGGATCCACGGGCGGGTGCCGGTGGCCAGCACCACGTCCTTGCCCCGGATGACGGGCGCGTCGGAGCCGTCGCCGATCTGCAGCGTCCGGGGCGCGACGAAGGACGCCGCTTCCCCGTGGAAGAGGGTGATATTCGGGGTCTCGTCCCCGGCGCGGTAGGCCGCACCGCCCTCGGCGATGGGATCGATGCGGTCACCGAAGACGCGTTGCTGGATGCCCTTCCAGTCCACGTGCTCCAGCGAGCCAGTCAGACTGAGCTTGTCGGCGACGCGGAAGGAGCGCGCCACATCCGCGGTGTGGACGAACATCTTCGTCGGGATGCAGCCGACGTTGATGCAGGTGCCACCGAAGACACCCTTTTCGACGATGGCGATGGTCTTCTCATCGTTGATCGGAGCCGGGATCGTGTTCCCCGACCCGGTGCCAACGATGATGATGTCGAAGTCCTGGATCTCTCCCGGTGCGGTGTTCTGCTCGGCATTCATGTTCTTCATGCCTGCCAGCCTAGGCGCGAAAAACAGGCGGCGGCCACGAGGCCGGTTTGTGGCCAGCTAGTTGCCGGCGATGCCCTGGGCTGCCAGCCAGTCTGCAGTCGCATTCAGGGCGCGACGGCGCACCGCGGGGCGGGAAAGGAAGACATCGTGGGTGGCGTCTGCGATGACCTCGATGTGTGCATGAGGGGAGACCTTCGGCGCGGTCTGCCACATCTGCTCCGGCTTGAGGATCGGGTCATTGACGTAGGTCGCGTCCGTGAGCCCGCGCCCGAAGTAGTGGCCGTCGCTGGTGAGCACCAGGGTCGGCAGGCCGGTGTCACAATGGCCCGCCTGGAGGTCGGCGATCTGGCGGACCACACCGGCCATCCAGCTGACGTACTTCTTGCGGGGCTCAATGGGCTTGAGCTCAAGGTCGTAGTCCCATTCGCCCGCGTAATCGGCGTGAAGTGAGTGCCCATAGGAAGGGTTGATGCCCTCCGGCAGGGGCATGTGCGGGGCGACCTTGGCGAGCTGCGGGAAGACCCGCTTGATCACGAAGCCCACGAGGCCGTCGAACTGGATGCCATACCAGGGGGAGTTGCCGACAACGGCGCCGAGCATGCCGTGCAGCCCGGCCTCCGCGCTGGAAGGATCGCGCTGAGTAGCAGCATTGAGCCGGCCGGCCCAGGTGGTGACGTCCAGCCCGCCGGTGGAGTGACCCACCGCAACGACGGTCGGGTGGGCAGTACCGATGAGCCCCAGCGCGATGGAGAGGTCCTCGTCATAGATGGCCTGGCT
The DNA here is from genome assembly GCF_030212265.1 of Corynebacterium sp. UMB9976. Taxonomy (NCBI): domain Bacteria; kingdom Bacillati; phylum Actinomycetota; class Actinomycetes; order Mycobacteriales; family Corynebacteriaceae; genus Corynebacterium; species Corynebacterium sp. UMB9976. The sequence goes on along the minus strand of NZ_JASODY010000001.1, from coordinate 282,284 downwards.
GGTTACGTGGTGCCAGGTCTGGCCTTCCCGCCACGCCCTGCCGCACTTGCGCATGTCGATGGCGTAGACCGCGTAGCCGGCCTCGTGGAAGAAGCGGGCCACGTGGTCCTGGAAGAAGTAATCCGTCATTCCGTGGACGAAAAGTAGGGCGGGACGCCCGTAGAAATTACGGGTCGGGTCGGAGACCGCAGAGGCGGCTGTCGACCCGCTAGCCTCGGCGGGGAAGTAGCGGACGAGGGCGAAACGCACCGGGGGCTCGCCGTCAGGATCGTCACCCATCTCGACGTAATGCACGCCGAAATCCGGGCCCAGAAGGTCCGGTCCGAAGGTCAGTTCTGCGACGCTGGCGCCTCGCGGATCGGTGAGGACATCGGCCAGCTGCCGGGAAGACGCGTTGCCACCGTGGGCCGGGGCGTTATTCATAGCTCTGGAATCATTCATCGGGATCGATCATATTCAACTTTTTCAGGGGTATAAGGGCAGGCCTGAATATGGATCGAAAAGGCACAGGCGTATGGTTGAAGAAGCGTGACAAAGCTTTCTTCCGTGAAGGATTGAGGAAACCGTGGCAACGAATAGTTCTCAAAACGATACCGTCGACGTCCTGCTGGTTGGCGCCGGCGTCATCTCCACCACCCTGTCTGTGATGCTGAAGCAGCTGCAGCCGGAATGGAGCCAGCTGATTCTCGAGCGCCTGGACACCCCGGCCGCCGAGTCTTCTGACCCGTGGAACAACGCAGGCACCGGCCACTCCGCGCTGTGCGAGCTGAACTACACGCCGGAGGTCAACGGCAAGATCGACGTCTCCAAGGCTGTCGGTGTCAACGAGAAGTTCCAGGTCTCCCGCCAGTTCTGGTCCCACCTCGTGGAGAACGACATCCTGGGCGAGCCGTCTGAGTGGATCAACCGGGTTCCTCACGTCTCCTTCGCTCAGGGCATGGATCAGGTGGACTACCTGAAGGCCCGCTACGAGGCCCTGAAGGATAACCCGCTGTTCCCGAACATGAAGTTCTCGGACTCGGAGACGAAGTTCCGTGAGTTCCTGCCGCTGATGGCGGAGGGCCGCGACTTCAACACCCCGACCGCGATTTCCTGGTTCGAGGAGGGCACCGACATCAACTACGGTGCGCTGACCCGCCAGTACGTCGACGCCCTGACCGCTGAGGGCGTCGAGGTGCGTTACGGCAGCGAGGTCGTCAACCTCAAGCGCGACGGCGCGAAGTGGAAGGTCTCCGTCAAGAACCGCCACACCGGCGACACCTCCGTCGTCACCGCCAACTTCGTCTTCATCGGCGCCGGCGGCATGGCACTGCCGCTGCTGCAGAAGGCCGGCATCCCGGAGATCAAGGGCTACGGTGGCTTCCCGGTCTCCGGCCAGTGGCTGCGCTGCACCAACGAGGAGCTCATCGAGAAGCACGCCGCGAAGGTCTACGGTAAGGCCTCCGTCGGCGCCCCGCCGATGTCCGTGCCGCACCTCGACACCCGCGTAATCGATGGTAAGAAGGGCCTGCTCTTCGGCCCCTACGCCGGCTGGACCCCGAAGTTCCTGAAGTCCGGTTCCTTCCTGGACCTGTTCAAGTCCCTGCGTCCGGGCAACCTGCCGTCCATGATCGGTGTTGGTCTGCAGGAGTTCGGACTGACCAAGTACCTGGTGGAGGAGCTGCTGAAGGACCAGACCGCGAAGATGGAGTCCCTGCGCGAGTACATGCCGGAGGCTAAGGACGAGGACTGGGAGCTGGTCATCGCCGGCCAGCGCGTCCAGGTCATCAAGCCGATCGGCGCCCCGAAGTTCGGCTCCCTGGAGTTCGGTACGACCCTGATCAACTCCAACGACGGCAGCATCGCCGGCCTGATGGGCGCTTCCCCAGGCGCGTCCATCGCCCCGGCTGCCATGCTCGAGGTGCTGGAGCGTTGCTTCGGCGGTCGCATGGCTGAGTGGGCTCCGAAGCTGCGCGAGATCATCCCGTCCTATGGCCAGCGTCTGGTCAAGAGCGAGGCCCTGTTCCAGGAGCAGTGGGACCGCTCCCAGAAGGCGCTGAAGCTGGCTAAGTAGCTTCCGCTGCCCGCAGGCCGCCCGCCCGAGAGGATTGCCCTCGGGGCGGGCGGTTTTTCGCTGTTGGTGGGGGTTTGAGAATCTAGACCGCTCGGTCTACTATGCTGTGCTTATGAGTATTTTCCTGCGCAACGTCCACGTCCTTGTCCCGGCCGGCAGCCCCGACGCCGAGCTCGTCGCCCAGCGCTGCCGTGACGCAGGCGCCATCGTCACCACCAGCCCTGCCGGGGCGGCGTCGGAGATTGACTGGGCTGCCACCGCCCTCGTCGTGCTCCCGGGCCAGACCCCGGGTGCCACGGAACTGATCGCAGCAGCTGAGCAGCACGGCGTGCCGGTCAATAACCTTGGGGGCGGAACCGAGGAAGCGCAGAATGCGGGGGACAGGGGCGGGGAATGCCCTGGCGCGGGGACCGTGACGCTGGTGGGCGGTGGCCCCGGTGGCGAGGGGTTGATCACCGTCGCAGGGAAGCGAGCCATCGAGGGAGCCGACATCATCTTCGCCGACCACCTGGGTCCCTTCAGTCTCGCCGAGGAAGCAGCCGAGCGCGGGGTGGAACTCGTGGACGTGTCCAAGATCCCCTATGGCAAGCAGGTAGCCCAGGAGAAAACCAACGAGATGCTCATCGAGGCTGCTCAACAGGGCAAGAAGGTGGTGCGCTTGAAGGGAGGGGATCCCTTCATCTTCGGCCGGGGACTAGAAGAAGCCGAAGCATGTGCGGCCGCCGGGGTGCCGGTATCCGTCATCCCCGGGGTGACGAGCGCGACCTCCGCGCCAGCGCTGGCCGGCGTATCTCTGACCCACCGCGGCTGGGTTCACGACATCACGATCGTCTCCGGGCACGTGCCCCCGGGTCACGAGAAGTCGCTCGTGAACTGGGAGGCGCTGGCTGGGCTGACCGGCACGCTAGTGCTGATCATGGCCGTGAAAAACGCCGGGGCTATCGCTGCGGAACTTATCGCCAACGGCCGGGGCGCCGAGCAGGCGGTGACGATCATCGAGTCGGCCTCCATCGACGGCGAGCGGGTCACGGAAACCACTCTCGGGTCCCTTGGGGAAACGATCGACGCGGCAGGAATCAAGCCACCGGCGATCATCGTGGTCGGCCGGGTCAGCGAGCGCCGGATTAAGGGCTTGGCGGCGGCGTTCTAACAAAGATAAGAGGGGAGGGGCTTTTAAGCCTATTCGGCCGGAACGATGAGCGTGACCTCGCTGGGGTCACGCACCTCCGTGCGGAAATTCGCCTCGACGAACGCCTCCACGTCACCGATGCGGTGGGCGAAAGCCTCCGCCAGCTCGCCGGTTGACTGCGGGTCAGCGGGCAGGTGTCCACCGGCCAACGCCAGCTCCCGGGCAACTAGCCCCTTGTAGTGCTTGTTGAAGTGGCTGACGACCTTGCGGCTGCCGTCCGGGTACTCGGATTCCACGCGCAAGCTCACCGCGCCCGGAACTTTTCCGAGGTCCCGGTAACCACCGGAGCGCAGGTCAATGATCCCGCCGCCAGCGCCATCCGTGTCGGCGGCGCGATCCTCCCGCCACCGGGCGAGCTCCTCGCCGATGCGGTTGCCCTCGGCCGGCTTCGTCCACTGGGAACGCAGGGTGCGGGGCTGACCGTCCACGAGCACCTTGGAGCCGGCGGAGAGTCGATAGCGGGGGATAAGGTCGTCGGCGGCGATCACCCCGAAGAGTGCCGAGCCGATCGCCAGCCTTGCACGCGCGTCCGCGGGGAGGGGCAGGCCGGTGCGTTGCCCCGTTGGGTCGAGGGCATCGTAGGCCACCCCGGTGTATCGCTCCACCGCAGGAAGCAGCTCGGAGGAAGCGACGGCGGCGTTGGACTCGTGCTCAGCGTGCTGGGTAGCACGGATCCCGATCATCTTGTCTAAGGAGCGAATCCGCTCTTCTGCGGCTTCTGCAGAACCCGAGTTCTTCGACAGTGCTTCTTGGGCTGCAAGGAAACTGCAGCCCATCTCCTCAAGGGTGCTGAGCAGGTGTTTTCTGGTTGGCGCTAGCCCGGGAAAGGTCAGCTGATCCACGGCGACCGGGCCGGGCTGGCCGCCCACTGTTTTGCTTTCCGAAGGAGGCAGGATGATGAGCATGAAAACATGCTAGCCGGTGGCGTGCCACGCAGGGTCGGGGCTGTAGGCTAAGCATCATGATTACCCGCATGTCCTCCCTCTTCCTGCACACGCTGCGTGACGACCCAGCTGATGCAGAACTCGCCAGTCACAAGCTGCTTGTCCGAGCTGGCTATATCCGCCGCGTTGCACCGGGTGTGTACTCCTGGCTCCCTATTGGTCTGCGCGTCCTGCGCAAGGTCGAAAACGTTGTTCGGCGCGAAATGGACGCCATCGGCGGTCAGGAGCTGATGTTCCCCGCGCTGCTGCCGAAGGAGCCCTACGAGGTCACCGGGCGCTGGGACGAATACGGTCCCGAGCTCTTCCGCCTCAAGGACCGCAAGGAGGCGGACTACCTACTCGGCCCCACCCACGAGGAGCTGTTCACCTGGCTCGTCAAGGGGGAGCTGAACTCCTATAAGGATTTCCCGAAGGTTCTCTACCAAATCCAGACCAAGTACCGCGATGAGGCCCGTCCGCGCGCCGGCATCCTGCGCGGCCGCGAGTTCGTCATGAAGGACTCCTACTCCTTCAACATGACCGACGAAGGCCTGGATGAGTCCTACCGCTTGCACCGCAAGGCCTACCAGCGGATCTTCGACGCCCTCGGCATCGAGTACGTCATTTGCTACGCGACCTCTGGAGCGATGGGTGGTTCGGCCTCCGAGGAATTCCTGGCGGTGGCCGCGGACGGCGAGGATACCTTCGTTCGCTCCACGGAGTCCGACTACGCCGCCAACGTGGAAGCTGTCGTCTCCATTCCGCCGGCTGAGGAGTCGGTCGAGGATAAGCCGGAGGCAGTAAGCCACGAGAGCCCTGGAGCCGACACCATCGAGACCCTCGTGGAGTGGGCCAACGAGGCGGGCCTGACCGTCGACGGGGCTCCGGTGACGGCGAAGGACACCCTCAAGTGCATCGTGTGCAAGGTCACCCGCCCAGGCGAGGATGAGGACGGTAACCCGTACGCCCCTGAGCTCACCGGAGTGCTCGTGCCGGGCGACCGCGAGGTCGACATGAAGCGTCTCGAAGCCTCCCTGGAGCCGGCGGTCGTCGAACTGGCCGATGATGAGGATTTCAAGAAGTACCCCTTCCTCGTCAAGGGCTTCGTTGGCCCCCGCACGTTCGCGGATAACGACCTGCGCGTGCTCGCCGATCCCCGTGTGGTCAAGGGCACCGCCTGGATCACCGGCGCGGATGAGAAGGATCGTCACTACTCCAACCTCGTCGCAGGCCGCGACTTCACCCCGGATGGCTACGTTGAGGCCGCCGAGGTTCGGGAGGGCGACCCATCCCCGGATGGCAAGGGTGTGCTCACCCTGTCGCGCGGCATCGAGATCGGCCACATCTTCCAGCTGGGCCGGAAGTACACCGAGGCCTTCGACGTTCAGATCCTGGACGAGAACGGCCGACGCACCGTCCCGACGATGGGCTCCTACGGCATCGGTGTCTCCCGCCTGCTGGCCGTGGTCGCCGAGCAGATGCACGACGAGAAGGGCCTGCGCTGGCCGCACAGCATCGCCCCCTACGACGTCCACGTGGTCATCGCTAACAAGGACGAAGCCGCGGGTGAGGCTGCACGCGAGCTTGTCGAGGCACTGTCGGATGCGGGCTTGGAGGTGCTCTTCGACGATCGCCCGAAGGTCTCCCCGGGCGTGAAGTTCAAGGACTCCGAGCTGCTGGGCATGCCACAGGTCGTGGTCGTTGGGCGCGGCTTCGCCGAGGGCAAGGTCGAGCTGCGAGATCGTCTGAACGACGAGCGTTCCGAGATCGACTACGCGGACGCCGTCGACGTCATCACGAAGGCAGCCCGGGCCTAAGAACCTGCCCCACGCCAGCGGGGTAGGCGTGGGGCAACCGGTGGGGGTGAGCTCAGCGGATTACGCAGAGAGATAAGGGGGCGTTGCTAGTCCCCACCTCGCAGGACCACTGCTTCGGGCCCAAGCCCCTGGGCCAACTCCAGCTGGCCCTGGGCACGGCTCAGTGCTGCGCACGCCTGCGCCAGAGCCACCCGCAGCGGCCCGGTCTCGGCGCGGCCAGCGAGCAAGCGTAGCTGGGAAAGCGGGGCGGCGAGTGCGGCGTGCAGGAAAGCGGGGGCCTCCTTGGCACTCGCGGGGGCCTTGGTGGCCTTCGATACGCCGAAGCCAGCAGGGGGCTCGTAGGCGCCTTCTGCGTCCTCGGGCTTCTCGGCGCTGTCGTCTGCGGCGGGTGTGATCATCGCGGTGACGACGTCGCGGGCCAGTCGGGCACCATCTCCGGCGGCTGCCAGTTGCTTGCGTGCGGAGCCGTCGTCGGCCGCCAGCGCGACCCCGGCGGCCTGGATCGCCCCGTAGACGGAGTCCAGGGCGTCCTTCAGATCCTCACCGAGCGCCTTCGTGTTCCCGCGGCCCACGACCTCAGGATCCTCGAGCAGCTCGGCGATATCCTCGCGCTGTGGTGCACCGGCGACGGGCGCGGTTGCGCCGTAGAGGCCCACCAGCAGCTGAGTCTGGAACTCTTGCCGGGTCACGGTGCGGCCTTGAGAGTCCTTCTCGTGAGCAGCCGCGTCTGGCAACTCCGGGCTTTCGATGGTGCCCAGCAGCTCGCGTTGGATACCAGCGAAGAGCTGCCTGCGCTTAGCTGCGGAATCGGTGCCTTTATCGTCGTCGGCGGTCCGGGCCTTCGCAGCGGTGGACGACGCGGTGCCGGACGTGGGGGAATCACCGCTGCCGCCACCGTCTGCGTCCTCGAAACTGCACTGCGGGTCCCGCTGGCCTTCATCGTCGGTACCGCACTGGCGCAGGAATTCTTTCTCGAGAACTCCGATCTGGCGGCGGATGAACTCCGTTTCCTCAGTGTCGGCCCGATCCAGAGCCGAGCGCATCACCGCTCCGATTGAGCGCAGCTGCTCATTGGGCTCGAAGCCACCGCGCACACGGTTAAGCGCCTCGGAGGCCTCGTCGATGCTACAGGCCGAGAGCAGGCCCGTCGCGAGCACCGCCCCCAGCCCCGCGACCCCCGCTTTGAGCACGCCACGCCGAGTGAGGGCTGGAGCGGCGCTAGAGCGCTCGGGGAGGTGGAGGCTTTGATTCTGAGGAGAGTCCGGATTCACAGCCACTATGGTGCCACACATTCCGCTGGGCACCGCACCGGCGGGTAGGGTGCAAGGCATGGCAACCGCTCTTGATGAAAAGCTCCGCGCATTGGCAGCCGACGAGGCGAAGAAGTGCGGACTGGATGTGGAAAAACTCACCTTTACCCGGGCTGGGGCGAAGTCCAGCGTGAAGATCGCCGTGGATGCGGACGAACGCCCGGACCTCGACCTGCTCGAGGAAGCCTCCCAGCTGATTGGTGCTGCTTTTGATGCGGCCGAGGAAGCACAGCAGATTGACCTCGGGCCGAGCTACACCCTCGAGGTGACGACCCCTGGGCTGGACTTCCCGCTGCGAGAGGCTCGCCACTTCCAGCGCAACATTGGCCGCCTCGCCAACCTGCCGGGAGGGGGCAAGGGGCGCATTGCGGCCGTCGAGAATGACGAGGTCGCGATCCTGCCCGCAGCCAAGAAGAAGGCCGGGAAGAAGTCCCAGGGCAAGAAGGCGGGGAAGAAGACCCCGCAGGCACCGGTGCAGATTTACCCGCGTGCTGAGCTAGCCGGGTCCACCATCGAGGTTGAATTCTCACCCGCGCCAGCAGCCGAGCAGGAATTACTCGGATTGACCATGGCCGAGTACCATGAGCTCGCGAAGAGTGACGAAGCCTAAGCGACAAGAAGTCGATGAGGAGTACAAGTGAATATTGATCTTGCTACGCTGCGCGCCATCGAGCGGCAGGAGGGCGTGCCGGTCGACGAGCTGATCCACGCCATCGCCAACGGCCTGAAGGAGGCCTACCGCAACCAGAGCGCCTTCGCCGGCGAGGTGGACGTCCAGATCGACCCCACCTCTGGTGCAGTGGCGATCTACCAGGTGGAGCGCGACGAGGAGGGCAACGTCACCGGTCGGTTGGACGAGACCCCGGAGAACTTCGACCGCACCACCGCGCTGGCGATGCGTGAGGCGATCCGCCGCCGGATCGGGGGAGCCCGCGTCCAGCAGCGCTACGACGAGTACTCGCCGATCCGCCACACCATCGTCTCCGGTGTCGTCACCCGCGACGCACGCGCAAACGAGCGCGGCATCACCGTGGTCCACATCGGTACCGAGGCGGACGGCATCGACGGCCAGATCCTGCCCGCCGAGCACATCCCCGGCGAGGTGCTCAAGCACGGCACCCGCGTGAAGGCCTTCGTCACGGACGTCATCAAGCACGCCGACCGCAACGTGCAGATCAGCCTGTCGCGCACCCACCCCGAGCTGGTTCGCGGGCTGTTCGAGCTCGAGGTTCCGGAGGTCGCCGACGGCTCCGTGGAGATCATGTCCATCGCCCGCGAGGCGGGGCACCGCACGAAGATCGCAGTCCGCGCCACGATCAAGGGGCTCAATGCCAAGGGTGCGTGCATCGGCCCGCGCGGCCAGCGCGTGTCGGCCATCATGGGTGAGCTCGGCGGCGAGAAGATCGACATCATCGACTACTCCGATGACCCGGCGCAGTACGTGGGCAATGCGCTCTCGCCCTCGAAGTTCGTCTCCTCGACTGTGATCGACGCAGAGCAGCAGATCGCTCGCGTGGTCGTTCCGGACTACCAGCTCTCGCTGGCGATCGGTAGGGAGGGGCAGAATGTTCGCCTCGCCGCGCGTCTCACCGGGTGGAAGATCGACATTAAGTCCGACGCCGCGCCAGAGGAGCACTCGGCTGGCGAGGGCGAGCAGGCGAACTAGCGCCGCTGAAGTTCAACGTGGGGGAGGTTCGCTAGGGTGGCCCCGCCGGATCCGGCGGGGCCACGAGTCATTGAGGGGTGGGATAACGGGGATCGGCGCAGGGAACTGTCACAACGCTGAAATGGGGGTGGGTTAACCCCTAACAGGCTTTTCACGTAGACTGGGGGCTGGTCAACGTGCTGGACCACGCATTTGTTGTGCTCGAGAGAAAGTGAGCTTGTGGAGGACCGAGCGAAACGCGAAGGCTCGCACGCCGAATCGGCTGCGGACCCGGCGCTCGCGCGGAAGACCACGGCGCACGTCGCACTGCGCACGTGCATCGCCACGCGAAAGGTGAAGCCCACCGCCGAGCTCCTACGGTGTGTAGCCCAGCACAGCGACGACGGGACAACCCGCATCGTGCCAGATTTTCACGGCCGGCTCCCGGGCCGTGGCGCGTGGCTTAGCCCCACCGCAGAGGCCCTCGAGAAGGCCATCGAACAACGGCGATTCCACCGCGCCCTGCGATTGGGCTCAGTGACGCCGGACTTCGAGGAGTTATGGGCGGTGCTGGGACGCGAGGGGTCTCAAGAACATTGACCCGCCGCGTTGAGCGTTCCATGGACAGTTAACGATTTATCAGTTGACGGAGCCCGACATGTTTGAAAGCACTCTGAACTGATGAGCGCACGATGAAGCGGCATCAGCGATGAACCAGAAACGTTAAAGGGAGCCGGACGTAGCCTTTCCGCATAAGGCCACCGGCTCCGAGATATCGAAGGAGAGTAGTGGCCGGAAAGCTACGTGTACACGAGCTTGCGAAGAAGCTCGGTGTGACCAGCAAGGAACTCCTTGCAACCCTGAAGGAACAGGGAGAATTCGTTAAGACAGCCTCCTCCACCGTGGAGCCCCCTGTCGTCAAGAAGATGAAGCAGTTCTACGGCGTCGCGCAGGAGTCCAAGCCGACGACGCCGCCGTCCCCGCTGGCTCAGGCTGGCAGTGTTCCGGACAGCACCCAGCGTGGTCCGAAGCCGGGTGCCAAGCCTGCGGCGAAGCCGAAGGCTGCACCGAAGCCGGGTACCGCGGCAGCCAAGCCAAGCGCGAAGCCAAGCCCTGCTGCTGCAGCGAAGGCTGCACCGGCCGCGAAGGCGACCCCGACCCCGGCTGAGGCTGCGCCAAAGCCGGGCCAGGCTGCACCGAAGCCGGCCGCGAAGCCGGGACAGAAGCCAGCTCGCGCTGCAGGCAAGCCGGGCCCGAAGCCGGGTCCGAAGCCGGGCGCGCGCCCGCAGCGGGTTGCTAATAACCCGTTCTCCTCCACCACCGAGCGCCCACCGCGCCCGCGTGGCGGAGCCACCCCTGGCGACATGCCTCGACCAGGCGGCACCCGTGGCGGCGCCGGTCGTGGCCAGGCACCACGCCCGGGCGCTCGCCCGGGCCAGGGTCAGGGCCGTGGCCAGGGCACCGCGAAGCCGGGGGCAGCACGCCAGGGCGGCGGCCGTCGCCCATCCCCGGCGATGATGCCAGCCACCCCGAGCCCGGGTCAGATGCCCGCCAAGTCCGGAGCCGGTTTCGGCGGCGGTCGTGGCCGTGGCGGTCGCCCAGGCGGTCCAGGCCGCCCAGGTGGTCCGGGACCACGTGGCGGTCGCGGCGGACGTCGTGGCGGCACCGCAGGTGCATTCGGCCGTCCGGGCGGTCCACCGCGCCGTGGCCGCAAGTCGAAGCGCCAGAAGCGCAATGAGTACGAGGCAATGCAGGCACCGAAGGTCGTGGGTGGCGTTAAGCTGCCGAGCGGCAACGGTGAGAAGATTCGCCTCGCTCGCGGCGCCTCCCTGGCCGACTTCGCGGACAAGATCAACGCTGACGCAGCAGCACTGGTGCAGGCGCTGTTCAACCTCGGTGAGATGGTGACCGCCACCCAGTCCGTCTCCGACGAGACCCTGCAGCTGCTGGGCGACGAGATGGACTACAAGGTCGAGGTCGTTTCCCCAGAGGACGAGGACCGCGAGCTGCTCGAGTCCTTCGACCTGCAGTTCGGTGAGGACGAGGGCGACGACGAAGACCTCGCCCAGCGCCCGCCGGTCGTCACCGTCATGGGTCACGTCGACCACGGTAAGACCCGCCTGCTGGACACCATCCGTAAGGAGAACGTTGGCTCCGGCGAGGCCGGTGGCATTACCCAGCACATCGGTGCTTACCAGGTCAGCGTGAACATGGAGGGCGTCGAGCGCCCGGTCACCTTCCTGGATACCCCGGGTCACGAGGCCTTCACGGCAATGCGTGCTCGTGGTGCGAAGTCCACGGATATCGCGATCCTCGTCGTTGCTGCTGACGACGGCGTGATGCCGCAGACCGTCGAGGCGATCAACCACGCCAAGGCTGCGGACGTCCCGGTTGTGGTCGCGGTGAACAAGATCGATAAGCCGACCGCACAGCCGGACAAGATCCGTGGCCAGCTCACCGAGTACGGCCTCGTGCCGGAGGAGTACGGCGGTGACACGATGTTCGTTGACATCTCTGCGAAGCAGGGCCAGAACATCGACCAGCTGCTGGAGGCCGTCCTGCTGACCGCGGACGCGTCCCTGGATCTGCGCGCTAACCCGGACATGGACGCCCAGGGTGTCGCCATCGAGGCGCACCTCGACCGTGGCCGCGGCCCGGTCGCGACGATCATCGTCCAGCGCGGTACCCTGCGCGTCGGCGACTCCATCGTCGTCGGCGATGCCTACGGCCGCGTCCGCCGCATGATCGACGAGCACGGCAACGACGTCCAGGAGGCTGGCCCGTCCCGCCCGGTCCAGGTTCTCGGCTTGACGAGCGTGTCCGGTGCCGGCGATAACCTCCTCGTTGTTGACGAGGACCGCACGGCCCGCCAGATCGCGGACCGCCGCGACGCCCGCCGTCGTAACGCGCTGGCAGCCCGTTCCCGCAAGCGCGTGTCCCTGGAGGACCTGGACGAGGTGCTCAAGGAGACGAGCACGCTCAACCTCATCCTCAAGGGCGACAACGCCGGTACCGTCGAGGCACTGGAGGACGCCCTGCTGAAGATCGAGGTCGACGACGAGGTCGCGCTGAACATCATCGACCGTGGTGTCGGTGCTGTCACCGAGACCAACGTCCACCTGGCTGCGGCCTCCGACGCCGTGATCATCGGCTTCAACGTCCGCTCCGAGGGCAAGGCCACCGAGGCGGCCAACGCCGAAGGCGTGGACATCCGCTACTACTCGATCATCTACAAGGCGATCGAGGAGATCGAGGCTGCCCTCAAGGGCATGCTCAAGCCGATCTACGAGGAGAAGGAGATCGGTACCGCGGAGATCCGCCAGATCTTCAAGGCTTCCGCCGTCGGCCTCATCGCAGGCTGCATGGTGGAGACCGGCAAGGTTCGCCGCAACGCCAAGGTTCGCCTTGTCCGCGATGGCAAGGTCATCTCCGAGGACGCGACGATCGACTCGCTGCGCCGGGAGAAGGACGACGTCACCGAGGTCTCGCACGGTTACGAGTGCGGTATGGTGCTGTCCTACCCGAATATCGAGGTCGGCGACCGGATCGAGGCCTACGAGATGGTCGAGGTCCCTCGCGACTAACTGGTCAACACCGGTTAGCTAAGCTGGGCGATTGCTAGCCCGCCGCAATCCCGGAAACGGGGGCGGCGGGGCAGCGCCCGGCTTTTGCCGTTTTTACATCACTACCCGGCGGGGCCGTGAAGGCCCCGCCCGAAAAGGAGTGCCACATCATGGCTGATAATGCTCGCGCCGCGCGCATGGCCAAGCGCATCCAACAGATCGTCGCCGTCGCCATCGAGCGGGAGATCAAGGACCCACGCCTGGAGTACGTGACCATCACGGACACCCGGATGACCGGCGACCTGCACGACGCCAGCGTGTTCTACACCGTCCGTGGCGCATCCATCGACGAGGAGCCGGATGTTCCGCTGGCTGCCGCCGCGCTGGAGAGCGCCAAGGGGCAGCTCCGAAAGATCGTGGGCGACCAGCTCAGCGTCCGCTTCACGCCGACCCTGAGCTTCGTGCACGACACCGTCCCGGAGGCGTCCGCTCACATGGAGAAGCTGCTCGCCGAGGCTCGCGCGAAGGACGAGGCCGTGCGTGCCCAGGCTGCCCAGGCCAAGCCGGCGGGCGAGGCTAACCCTTATAAGGAGCGCGACTAGCGCTGCCTGCGCAGCCCCAGCGCCCTGACCGGGTGCCGGGTGCGCGCGGAAGAAAATTCGCCGAGAAGAGGATCTGAAGGAAAGCCACGGTGCAGGAGCCCACAACGCTGCGGGAGTTCGAGTACGTCGGAACCCGAAAGATCCTCGCGCTGGCCTGGCCGGCGCTCATCGTGCTGGCAGCCACTCCGCTGTACCTGCTGCTGGACACCGCCGTCGTCGGGCGCCTGGGGGCAACCTCCCTGGCTGGACTCGCGACGGGTGCGGTGGTGCTGAGCACCGTCACCACGCAGCTGACCTTTCTTTCCTACGGCACCACGGCCCGCGCCGCGCGGCACTTCGGGGCAGGGCGCACCACCGATGCTGTCTACGAGGGCATTCAGGCCTCCTGGATCGCACTCGGCGTTGGGGTGGTGCTCGCGGTGGGCCTGTTCTTTTTCTCCCCGACCATTTCCCTTGCCTTATCCGGAGACGCCGAGGTGGCGGCCGAGGCCACCAACTGGCTTAAAGTCACCAGCCTGTCGGTGATTCCCGCGCTGTTCATCATGGCGGGTAACGGCTGGCTGCGGGGACTGTCCAACACGCGGCTCCCGCTCTATTTCACGCTGGCCGGGGTCATCCCCATGGCTGTGACTGTCCCACTGGCCGTGCGCCGCTGGGGGCTTGTGGGATCCGCGATCGCGAACGTCGCCGGTGAGCTGATCATCGCCGCGTGTTTCCTGGGGGCGTTGGTGTTTCACTGGCGCAAGTTCGGGGATCACCGCTCGATGCGCCCCAACGGGAGGGTGATCCGCACGCAGCTGGCGATGGGGCGTGACCTCATCGCCCGGTCTCTGTCCTTCCAAGCGGCATTCCTTTCCGCAGCGGCGGTGGCCGGGCGGATCGGAGCCCCGGCGCTGGCCGCTCACCAGATTCTGCTGCAACTGTGGAACCTCGTGTCTCTGCTGCTGGATAGCGTCGCGATTGCTGCCCAAGCCTTGGTGGGGGCCGCCTTGGGCGCTGGTTCGGCGCGAGCGGCCCGCTCCGTGGCACGCCAGGTGTTGAAGTTTTCGCTGGGGGCTTCGGTGGTGCTGGCGGTCTTCTTCGGGCTGGGGTCGCGGGCGGTTCCCCAGCTCTTTACGGCCGACGCTCCCGTGCTCGATCAGATTGGTGGACCGTGGTGGGTCTTCGTTTCCATCATCGTGATCGGCGGAGCCGTCTTCGCACTGGACGGGGTGCTGCTGGGAGCCGCGGACGTGGCATTCCTGCGCAATGCCAGCATCGCGGCGGCTGTCATTGGCTTCATTCCACTGGTCTGGCTGAGCCTCGCTTTCGACGTCGGCCTGATCGGGGTATGGGCAGGGTTGGCTGCTTTCATGCTGATCCGTTTCGGCGCGGTTCTGTGGCGCTACCGCGGTGACGCCTGGACGGTGAGCGCTGATCAGCGGGAGGAGCGAGGCACCCAGGGCGCCACGGCAGCCTAGGGGAGGGGAGAGAGGCCCAAGCGGCTGACCTTGCTCTTTCTTGAAGCCACGGTGAGGCAACGTAGGGTTGAGTTTTCTAGGAACTTTCCTCGGCAATATGATTTAAGCGTGGCTGGACGACGATAAAGTCGCGGGCCGGATAACGACGGACGATGAAGGTGGTGGGCATGCAGGGCGCAGATGATTCGCTGGCAGCGCAGCTCGCCTACACCGCCGCCGTCGCCGGCGGTGCGGGGGAGGAAGAGACCCGGGATGCGGTGACTCTGTGGGCCGTCAGCGACCTGCACGTGGGTGCGCGCGGCAACCGCGATCTCGTCGTCGACCTGGTGCGGCCCCGCAACCCCGAGGACTGGCTGATCGTGGCAGGCGACGTCGCCGAAGACCTGGACGTGGTGATCGACGTGCTGGCCGAGCTTCGGCAGCGCTTCGCCAAGGTGATCTACGCGCCCGGGAACCATGAGCTCTACGCCCGTGCAGGGCACGGGCCGGTGGGAAAAGCGAAATACGAGGAGCTCATCCGTCGTTGCCGGCGCATTGGGATCTACACTCCGGAGGATCCGTACCAACAGTTCGCTGGGCACACCATCGTCCCCCTGTTCACTCTCTACGATCACTCCTGGCGCGATCTGACCGACACCCCGGAGGAAGCGATTGCCAAGGCGCACGCGCAAGGTCTGGTCTTGAGTGATTACTACATGATCCGGCCTTTCGTGGATGTCCCGCTGTGGTGCCGGGAGCGCCTGGCCTATTCGGTGCGCCGCCTGGGGCAGGTCACTGGCCCCACCGTGCTCGTGAACCACTGGCCCTTGGCGCAGGAATCCTTGCGGCGCGTGCGATACCCCGAGATCGGGCTGTTTTCCGGCACCCGGCACACCCAGCAGTGGGGTAGGCGTTATCGCGCGGCAGCTGTCATTCACGGGCATCTTCACATACCTTTAGGTGTTGAAGTTGATGGTGTGCCTCATGTGGAAGTTTCCCTGGGCTATCCGAGGGAACGGAAGCGCAGCTTGCCCCCGCGGCAAAAGCTTGAGCTGTGGCCCTATCCAGTCATCTGCGTCCCGCACACATCTGGTCCACAAGCTGGTTTCGAGGAAAGGCGAGGAGGGAAGTAGGCAATGTGGAATGACGTTGTGATCTCATTGCATCAGACGGAGCCGATTCAGGCCTACGACCACCAGTTCCAGCGGGTGCCCTCCCTGCTCCAACCCGGGCGCCTGCTAAGTGGGGTGCGGTGCGTCGAGTACCACTCCTCGGCCGAAAACCTGCGCAACTACCACGGTCTTCCCGTCGTGGAGCAGGAGCTCGTCGCCACCGCGGTGGACCGTCGCAAGGCCGAATTCGGGGACTCCCGGTGGTGTGCCCACCGCGCGATGGAGCAGTTCATCCCGGACCAACCGATTCTTCGTGGCCACCGTGGGATGCCGGAGTTTCCAGCCCCGGTTGTCGGCTCGATGACGCACACCACCGGCTACCGGGCGGCCGTGGTGGGGCGCGCCAGCCGCTGGAGTTCCTTAGGCATCGACGCCGAGCCACTCACTCCGCTCCCGGAGGGAGTGTTCGCAACGATCGCGAGCCCGGAGGAGCGTGCAGGCCTGCGGCGACTGTCCCGCCGCCTGGGCCGCGGCCACGATGGCCAGGGATCCCTGGGAGTGGTGCTCTTCTCCGCGAAGGAGGCGGTGTACAAGGCCTGGTACCCGCTGACCCAGCAGTTCCTGGACTTCGACCAGGCACGCATCGAACTCCGCGAGGACGGGAGCTTTAAGGCCCGGTTGCTCGTCGGGAACGCTCCGGTTCCCGCCATTGAGGGCCTGTGGTCAGCAGCTGAAGGCTACGCGCTGACGATGGCGGGCGTGCGCGCCTAAACCAACCCGTGGGGGCGGGCGACGAACTCGCTGGCCGCACGCCGACCCTTCTCCTTAATCAGCGCGATCGCGTGGCCCTGCGGATCCACAGCAGCGTGAACCCCCTTCAACCCGATTGGCTCCAGCCACTTACCCAGGGCTAGGTTCACTGCCTGCTCTTCGGTGATCGGCCGGGTGGGGAAGCAGACCTGCATTGCAGTATCGAGGCTCAAGCTCAGCTCCGGGGTGTCGGCAAGTTCTTCGAGGGTGACGGCCTCAGCGATATCGAACGGCCCCACGCTGGTGCGGCGCAGCGCAGTGAGATAACCGCCCAACCCTAGTGCCTCGCCGACGTCGCGGGCGATGGCGCGGATATACGTCCCGGAGCTGCAGTGGACGCTGACATCGACCAGCCAGCGAGGTCCCTCGGCGGTCTCTTCGCGACGGACATCGGAGAAGCTCAACGAGTGGATGGTGATCGGGCGAGGAGGAATGTCGACCTCCTTGCCCTCCCGGACCAGCTCGTGGGCTCGGCGTCCATTGATCTTGATGGAGGACACGGAGGTCGGCCGCTGCATGATCTCCCCTTGGAAATCTGCGAAGATCTCGCCGAGCCGTGTGGTCATTGCCTCGACGGTGAATGAATCGATCTTTGTCGGGTCCGCGGTCTTCAGCACCTCGCCTTCGACGTCGTCGGTGACGGTGCTAGCCCCGAAGGCCATCGTTGCCTCGTAACGCTTGTCGTGCGTGACGACGTGGGCGAGGAATTTGGTACCCCGCTCGATGCCCAGCACCAGCACACCGGTGGCCATGGGATCCAGAGTGCCGGAGTGGCCGACCTTCTTGGTGCCCATGACCCGGCGAACTTTCGCGACCATGTCGTGGCTGCTCGCCCCAGCGGGCTTATCGAGGATGATCAAACCGGAACGGTCGAGCAGGCTAGGGGATCCCGACGGCCGGTCGGTGGCGCGGGCCGCCTCGTCGCCAGAACCCTGGGTGCTTTCGGAAGGGGAGTGCTTTTGAGCCATGGCGTCAGTCTATGGGTTAAGATCCCCAACGTGAGTATCTGGTACGGGCTTGATCGTGTTCCCCACAACCTCGAAGGCGCAGCCGTGACAATCGGCGTGTTCGACGGCGTGCACCGCGGGCACCAAGAGCTGATTAACCGAGCCGTGGCCAAGGCCAAGGAGCTCGGCGTCCCCGCGGTGATGTTTACCTTCGACCCGCACCCGACCGTGGTCTTCCAGCCGGAATCCGTTCCGAAGCTGCTGGGCACGGTGGAGGAGCGCGCCCAGCTGGCGATGGACCTCGGAATCGACCACGTCGTCGTCCAGGCCTTCACCCCGGAAATCGCTTCCTGGTCCCCAGAGGAATACATCGACCGGGCGCTGCTCGACACGCTGCGGGCCAAGCACGTCGTGGTGGGGGAGAACTTCACCTTCGGCCACAAGGCCTCCGGCACCCCCGACACGCTCCGTGAGGTGTCCCAGCGCCGGGACTTCACGGTGGACGTGGTTCCGCTGCTTTCTGAGGACGACCACACGGTCTGCTCCACCTGGATCCGCCAGCGCATCGCCGAGGGGGACATGGAGTCCGCGACGGAGGCGTTGGGCCGTCCGTTTTCCGTGGAGGGCGTGGTCACCCACGGCGCAGGCCGGGGCGGCCGGGCGCTGGGCTTTCCTACCGCCAACCTGTACTTCCCGGATATCTACGCGCTGCCCTCCGATGGGGTGTACGCCGGTTACCTGGAGATCCTGCCGAACCAAGCAGAGCTGTCCCACCAGGGGCTGAGCGACAAGGTGGGCACCATGCCGGTGGGGACCAAGCTTCCCGCGGCGATCTCCGTGGGCACGAACCCGACCTTCGGCCACGAGCCGCGCAGCGTCGAATCCTTCGTTCTCGACCACGAAGCCGATCTCTACGACTTCGAGGTCCGCGTCAGCTTCGTCTCCCGAATCCGCGGCCAAGAGAAATACGACTCCCTCGACGAGCTCATCGCCGCCATTGACCGCGATGTGGCAGCTACCCGCAAGGCTGTGCTAGGGTAACTCGGTCAGCGACTGCGGTTCGCGGTAGTCGCGCGGACTGCCTTCGGGCAGTCTTTAAGAATCTTTAGCGCGGACTGAAATAACAAGGAGTTATCCATGGCACTGTCCAAGGACGAGAAGGCAGCAACTCTTAAGGAGTTCGGCCTGCACGAGACCGACACCGGTTCCCCGGAGGCGCAGGTTGCTCTGCTGAGCGCCCGCATCTCCCAGCTCACCGAGCACCTGAAGGACCACAAGCACGATCACCACTCCCGTCGTGGTCTGCTGCTGCTGGTCGGTCGCCGCAAGGGTCTGCTGAAGTACCTGGCTTCCACCGACATCGAGCGCTACCGCTCCCTGATCGAGCGCCTGGGCCTGCGTCGCTAAGAGCGATCGCATCCGGAGGTGGTTTCCGCCCCCGAGGCTCTCAGTAGCTTTCCGACCCCGTCTGCGTGTCACACGCGGGCGGGGTTTTTGCTGCGCGCGTGCTAGGCTCGTCGGTGAAATATTGACCGACTTCTAAGCGCCCCTTCGGCACCGATGATCTGAAGACTGCAACGGGCGCTACTTGTGATGAAAGGCCGTGGCACACACGCTATGAGCTCCAAGAAAAATAATCTTCCTAAGAACGTCTCCGTTGAGATGGTCGACCCGGACGCAGGGATCTGGGAAGCAACCGCAACCATCGACAACGGCGACTTTGGTTCCCGCACCCTCCGCCTCGAGACCGGCCTGCTGGCTCGACAGGCGGACGGCGCCGTCACCGCGTACCTGGACGAGGACACGATGCTGCTGTCGACGACGACGGCCTCCCGTTCCCCGCGCGAGGGCATCGACTTCTTCCCGCTGACCGTGGACGTCGAGGAGCGCATGTACTCCGCTGGCCGCATCCCGGGCAGCTTCTTCCGTCGCGAGGGTCGCCCGGGTACGGACGCCATCCTCGCTGCCCGCCTCATCGACCGCCCGCTGCGTCCGACCTTCGTCAAGGGGCTGCGCAACGAGGTGCAGGTCGTCATCACCGTGATGTCCATCGACCCGAACGAGATGTACGACGTCCTCGCCATCAACGGCGCGTCCGCATCCACCCAGCTCTCCGGCCTGCCGGTGTCCAGCTCTGTCGGTGGCGTGCGCATGGCGCTGGTCGTCGATGAGGAGCACCCGGAGGGGCAGTGGGTGGCCTTCCCGACGCGCGAGCAGGTGTCCCAGTCCGTCTTCGAGCTGGTCGTCGCCGGTCGCGTGACCGAACCGGCGAAGGGCGGCCGGGGCAAGAAGTCCCAGCCGAATGTCGCCGTCATGATGGTCGAGGCAGGGGCTACCGACAATGTCGTCGAGCGCATCGCCGAAGGTGCTCCGGCACCGACCGAGGCAGTGGTGGCCGAGGGCATTGAGGCCGCTAAGCCGTTCATCGCGACCCTCTGCGCCGCTCAGGACGCGCTGCGTGACGCGGTGGACACCGAGTCCCGCGAGTTCGAGCTCTTCCCACCGTTCGACGAGGATGTCTACTCTGCCGTCGAGGCCGAGTGCGATGCTGACGTCGCGCAGATCATGACGATCGCCGATAAGCAGGAGCGCGACGAGTCCCTCGCAGAGAACATGCAGGAGACCGTCGATGCGCTGATCGAGCAGTTCCCGGAGCGTGAATCTGAGATCCGTGCGGCTCACAATGACCTGACCCGCACCATCGTGCGCCAGCGCATCCTGGAGGACGGCTTCCGCATCGACGGCCGCGACCACACCTCGATTCGCGACTTGGGCATCGTGGTGCAGCTGCTGCCGCGTGCCCACGGCTCCGCCCTCTTCGAGCGTGGCGAGACCCAGATCCTCGGCGTGACCACCCTGGACACCCTGAAGATGGAGCAGACCATCGACTCCCTGGGGCCGGAGACTTCCAAGCGCTACATCCACCACTACAACTTCCCGCCGTACTCCACCGGCGAGACCGGCCGCGTGGGCAGCCCGAAGCGCCGCGAGATCGGCCACGGTGCCCTGGCGGAGCGCGCCCTGACCCCGGTGCTGCCGTCCCGCGAGGAGTTCCCGTACACCATCCGCCAGGTCTCCGAGGCTCTGGGCTCCAACGGCTCGACCTCCATGGGCTCCGTGTGTGCGTCCACGCTCTCGCTGTACAACGCCGGCGTGCCGCTGAAGGCGCCGGTGGCCGGTATCGCGATGGGCCTGGTCTCCGGCCTCGTCGATGGCAAGGAGAAGTTCGTCAGCCTCACCGACATCCTCGGTGCGGAGGACGCCTTCGGCGACATGGACTTCAAGGTCGCCGGTACCTCCGAGTATGTCACCGCCCTGCAGTTGGACACCAAGCTCGACGGCCTACCTTCCGAGGTGCTAGCTTCCGCGCTCGGCCAGGCGCGCAGCGCCCGCCTCGAGATCCTGCAGCTGATGGAAGATGCCATCGACACGCCGGACCAGATGAGCGAGCTGGCGCCACGCATCACGAAGATCTCCATCCCGCAGAACAAGATCGGTGAGGTCATTGGGCCGAAGGGCAAGACCATCAACCAGATCACGGAGGAGACCGGCGCCAACATCTCCATCGAGGACGACGGCACCGTGTTCGTCTCCGCCGTGGGTGGCGAGGCCGCCGAGGCTGCGATCGAAAAGATCAACGCGATCGCCAACCCGCAGCAGCCGAAGGTCGGGGACCGCTTCCTCGGCACGGTTGTGAAGACCACCGCCTTCGGTGCCTTCATCTCCCTGCTGCCGGGACGCGACGGCCTGCTGCACATC
Organism: Corynebacterium sp. UMB9976; assembly: GCF_030212265.1. Lineage (NCBI taxonomy): Bacteria > Bacillati > Actinomycetota > Actinomycetes > Mycobacteriales > Corynebacteriaceae > Corynebacterium > Corynebacterium sp. UMB9976. The sequence goes on along the minus strand of NZ_JASODY010000001.1, from coordinate 261,115 downwards.
TCGAACATCGGCGGCGACCGTCGCATCGAGAAGGTTGAGGACGAGCTCAACGTCGGCGACAAGATCCAGGTCGAGATCGCCGATATCGACAACCGGGGCAAGATCTCCCTGGTTCCGGTCGACGAGGACTAAGCGCTTAAACGCTTGAAGCGGGCACCACATCACGCGGTGCCCGCTTCGTCTTATTAGTCTTGATATCAGCAACGCCCGGCCACCGGTCGGGGCTTCACAGACACTATTGCCAAGCACGCTTCGGCAGGAAGGAAAGGTTATGATCCGCGTAGGAGTACTTGGCGCCAAGGGGCGCGTCGGCACCACCATCGTCGCCGAGGTGGAGCAGAACCCGAACCTGGAACTCTCCGCCGCCCTGGACCACGGCGATGACCTCCAGGAGCTCGTGGACACCAAGACCGACGTGGTCGTGGACTTCACCCAGCCGGACTCCGTGATGGGCAACGTGGAGTTCTGCATCCGCAACGGCATCCACGCGGTCGTCGGTACCACCGGCTGGACCGAGGAACGCTATGAGACGGTCCGCAGCCTGCTGCAGGAAGCCCCGAAGGTCGGTGTGCTGGTGGCCCCGAACTTCGCCATCTCCGCGGTGCTGACGATGAAGTTCGCCGAAATCGCCGCACCATTCTTCGAATCCGCCGAGGTCATCGAGTTCCACCACCCGAATAAGCTTGACGCTCCTTCCGGCACCGCGGTGCACACCGCCGAGGGGATCGCCCGAGCTCGCGGCGAGGCCGGGCTGGAGGAGCAGCCGGACGCCACCGCCCAGTCCCTCGACGGCGCACGAGGCAGCGACGTCCAGGGGGTGCCCGTCCACGCGGTCCGCATGACCGGCATGGTGGCGCACGAAGAGGTCATTTTCGGTACCCGCGGGCAGTCTCTGACCATCCGCCAGGACTCCTACGACCGCGAGTCCTTCGTACCGGGTGTGGTCATCGGCGTGGAGAAGATCGCCGAGAACCCTGGGCTGACGATCGGCCTCGAGAAGTTCCTGGGTCTGGACTAGGGCTCGGGCGACGAACGCTATGGCAACACCGGTGGAACTCGACGTCCAGCTCATCGGGCACACCCAATTCCACGCGCCGCCGGATATCGACTGGGAAACGGATACCGATGGCCCGTCCGCTCTCCTCGAATTCGCTGGGCGCGCGTGCTACGAGACCTGGGATAAGCCCAATCCGCACACCGCGACGAATGCCGCCTACCTCCGCCACATCATGGACGTGGGCCACCTGGCGGTGCTGGAGCACTCCAGCGCCACGATGTACCTGCGTGGCGTGTCTCGCTCCTGTGCCCACGAGGTCATGCGGCACCGAATGTTCTCCTTCAGCCAGCTTTCCCAGCGCTACGTCCCGGATGACGAGGCGCGGGTGGTTGTGCCACGCAGCGTGCAGGAAAACCCCGACCTGGAGAGACTCTTTCTCCAGGCGGCGGACGTCGCGCACGGCGCCTATACCGAAATCCTGGATAGCCTCAACGAGAATCTCGATGACGGAGCGAGCGCGAGGGTGAATGCCGCGCTGCGCGCCAAACAGGCCCGACAGGCGGCACGTGCTGTCCTGCCCAACGCGGCGGAAACCCGCTTCGTCATGTCCGGTAACTTCCGCAGCTGGCGACACTTCATCGCCATGCGGGCAACCGAGCACGCCGATCCGGAGATTCGCCGGGTGGCGATTGCGTGCCTCGTTGAGCTCCAGTCGATCGCCCCGGAGGTTTTCGAAGACTTCTCGATCACCGAGCTGCGGGATAAGACCCAGATCGCCACAAGTCCCTACGTCAGCGATATCTAGTTCGCGGTGCTGGAGTCGTCGGAAACAGGAAAACGTTTTCCCCGAAACGAGACACGGGGAGCGGCAAATAACCACAAACCTGGTGAAGAAAGGTAATCTTTACACCTATGAGTACAGGTAATGCAGCAATTCGTGGTGCTGAACACTTCGGAACGGTCTCTGTGGCAATGGTGACGCCATTCCACAAGGACGGGACTATCGACCTGAAGGCGGGCGTCGAGCTCGCCGGGCACCTGGTTGATAAAGGCTGCGATTCTCTCGTTCTCGCTGGTACGACCGGAGAATCTCCAACCACGACCAACGAGGAGAAGATCAACCTACTCAAGGCAGTTCGCGCTGAACTCGGCGATAGCGTCACGCTGATCGCTGGCACTGGCACGAACAACACCGCGAGCACCATCGAACTCTCCCGGCTGTCGCAGGACGCCGGCGCAGATTCGCTGCTCGTCGTCACCCCGTACTACTCCCGACCGAGCCAGGAGGGGCTGTTTCAGCACTTCACTGCGGTCGCGGACAGCGTCGATCTCCCGATTTGCCTCTACGACATTCCGTCCCGGTCGGTCGTCCCCATCGAGATGGACACCATCCAGCGGCTGTCGGAGCACGAGAATATTCAGGCCGTCAAGGATGCCAAGGGCAAGCTTCCGGAGGCGCTGCAGCTGCTGCAGAACACGGACCTGGCCTGGTACTCCGGCGATGACCCGCTGAACCTGCCGTTCCTTTCGGTCGGTGCGACGGGCTTCATCTCCGTGATCGGGCACCTGGCCGCAGACAAGCTGCGGGCTCTGCGTGAGGCCTACGACCAGGGCGACCTGGCGGGCGCTCAGCAGATCGCGGCGAGCCTGGCCCCGCTGGAGCGGGCCCAGGGGCGCCTCGGGGGAGTGACGATGGTGAAGGCGGCTCTGAAGCTGCGCGGCAAGGACGTTGGTGCACCGCGCCTACCAATTTTGGAAGTAGACCCAGCCGAACTGGATCAGCTGGAACAAGACCTGCAGGACGCAGGGGTTTAAAAGGATAATATGACTGAAAATCGTTCTCGGGGACGCAAGGTAACCCGAAAGGCGGCTCCGCCGAGCGCGGAAACTGCTGCACAATCCGATGCGGGGAACGCGAGCGCTGAGCAGCAGCGCGAACGCGCCGACAAGAACCGCGTGAGTAACGCTGAGGCCGCGACCGTCTTCAACGACGGCGGCCAGCAGGCAGCCCAGAACTCCGGCGCCAGCGAGGGCTCCGGCAAGGGCGGCAAGCGCTCCGGCGGCGACAACGGTGGCGATAACAACGGCGGGAACGGCGGGAGCCGTTCCCGCAACCGCCGCTCCCGTGGCCGTGGCCGTTCCAAGGGCTCCAACAACGGCGATAAGCAGGGCGGCGATAACCGCGGTGGCCAGAACAACTCCGGTCGCGGCGGAAACAAGTCCAAGTCCGGCGGCCGCAATGGCAACAACCGCCGTGGCCGCGGTGGCGACCGTCGTCGCGGTGCGCTGCAGGCCATGCAGGGTGCAGACCTGACCAAGCGCCTCCCAGAGCCACCGGCCCTGCCCAAGGGTGGGCTGCGCATCGTTGCCCTCGGCGGTATCTCCGAGATCGGCCGCAACATGACCGTCTTCGAGTACGACGGTCGCCTGCTGCTGATCGACTGTGGCGTGCTCTTCCCATCCAGCGGCGAGCCGGGCGTGGACCTGATCCTCCCGGACTTCTCCTACCTGGACGATAAGTGGGACCGCGTCGAGGCTCTCGTGATCACCCACGGTCACGAGGACCACATCGGTGCGATCCCGTGGCTGCTCAAGCAGCGCGCGGACATCCCGATTGTTGCCTCTCGCTTTACCGCAGCGCTCATCCAGGCCAAGACCCAGGAGCACCGCCAGCGCCCGAAGATCGTCGAGGTCAACGACCAGTCGCACGTGAGCTACGGCCCGTTTGACCTGCGCTTCTGGAACGTCAACCACTCCATCCCGGACTGCCTGGGCATCGCGCTGAAGACCCCGGCCGGCCTGGTGATCCACACCGGCGACATCAAGCTCGATCAGACCCCGATCGACGGCCGTCCGACGGACCTGCCGGCGCTGTCCCGGTTCGGCGACGAGGGCGTGGATCTCATGCTCTGCGACTCGACCAACGCCGCAACCCCGGGATTCTCCGGTTCCGAGGCGGACGTCGCCCCGACGCTGAACCGACTGATCCGCGCCGCGAAGCAGCGCGTGATTCTGGCGTCCTTTGCCTCCAACGTGGCCCGCATTCAGTCCGCCGTGAACGCGGCGGTCGCGGCGAACCGGAAGGTGGCCTTCACCGGGCGCTCGATGATCCGCAACATGGAGATCGCAGAGCGCATGGGCTACCTGAACGCCCCGCGCGGCACCATCGTCTCCATGGACGAGGCCTCCCGCATGGCTCCGCACAAGGTGGTTCTCATCACCACCGGTACTCAGGGCGAGCCGATGGCCGCGCTGTCGCGCATGGCACGCCGGGAGCACCGCCAGATCACCGTCCGCAGCGGCGACCTGATCATTCTCTCCTCCTCCCTCGTCCCGGGTAACGAGGAGGCGGTGTTCGGCGTGATCAACATGCTGTCGCAGATCGGCGCGACGGTGGTCACCAGCCGCGACGCCAACGTCCATACCTCTGGTCACGGCCTGGCAGGGGAGCTGCTGTTCCTCTACAACGCAGCGCGCCCGCGCAATGCGATGCCGGTGCACGGCGAGTGGCGCCACCTGCGCGCCAACCGCGATCTGGCTATCTCCACCGGCGTGGACCCGAAGAACGTCCCGCTCGCCCAGAACGGCGTGGTCGTGGACCTGCACAACGGGCACGCGAAGGTCGTGGGTCAGATCACCGTGGGCAACCTGTACGTCGACGGCACCCGCATGGGCGACGTGGACGCGGATACCCTCGAGGACCGCACCGCGATGGCCGAGGGTGGCCTCATCGCCGTATCCGTGGTGATCGACAACCGCACCGGCCGTCCGCTGGAGGCCCCGCACATCCAGGCCAAGGGCTTCTCTGGGGATGCCAAGGACCTGCTCAAGGAGCTCGGCGAGATCGCCGACGACGTGATGATGGATCTGGCCGGTGAGGGGGAGAATAACCCTTACCGCATGGCTCAGACCCTGCGTCGTCGTCTCGCCCGCCACGTCTCCGATAAGTGGAACCGCAAGCCGCTCATCGTTCCGACCGTGGTTCCGATGACTAGCGAGATCGTTGAGGAGCTGGAGGACGCACCGTCCGTGCCTGCTCAATAACGACTGAACTGGCTGACCGGGCCGGGGCTCGCCGTGACACACGCGGTGACCCACGGCCCGGTCTTCCTTTTTCGTCCCCGTCCTTATGTCGCCCCGCGGGGCGGTGGGGGAGGGGAGCTCTGTGCCCGGATAACCGGGATTCTCGCCAGGAAACCCACTGCGAGGCGTGTTGAAAGTGTTAAACATGTGACTACTGGGACTAATATGGCGGACATGTCTGTCAGAAACCGTCCCGGCACGTCGCCCTCCCGCAACCACTCCCGGCGCTCTCCCTCCCGCCCCGGTCAGCGGGATTCTCGCCCAGCTGCGAGGCGCCGTGCCCCACGCATGGGGATCGACGAGGACCTCTCCGTCGACCCCGGTGCGTCGACGGCCAAGACCGCGCGATCGGGTAGTTCGGCCTCCGACGTGGAGTTTGGTAGGACGGGCAGTGCCTACCGTGCCGTGGGCGGAAGCATCAAAACGATCGCGGACTCGGTAGCCAGCGGAATCGGTGGCGCGCTCCGGCGTCCCCGGCATGAGAGCGAGGACTCAGACGCAGCCGAATTCGCCGGGCACCGACCACAAGCCCGCACGTCGAAGAAGAAAGTAGAAGGTTTGGCCTCTCAGCAGCACGAAGACGGCACCCAGCCGCGGCGTCCCCGACGCAAGAAGCAGGCGGCGAAGGAGATGGCGCCGGTCGAGGACACGCAGTTCGACGGCGATGAGCTCTCCTCGGATGAGCCACGCCAGATCGGCGGCGGTTTTGACGGCCCGGCGCTCGTCAGCGGCGGTGTTGCGATCATTCTCGCCGCCACCCTGTGGTTCAACGTTGCTGGCGCGGTCGGCAAAGGCATCGCCTACGCGCTGACCTGGGCTATCGGTGTGGGGGCGTACATCGTCCCGGTCGTCCTGCTGGGGCTTGCTTGGATCCTGATGTTCGGAGTTCGCACGACGCAGAGCTCTGACCTGCGCCGCGGCCTCGGCGTGGGTCTTGTCGCCGGATCCCTGCTGGGGATCATTCACATCTTCGCTGGTCTTCCGACCAGCACCGCGGATAAGGCTGGAGCGGGCGGCATCGTCGGACAGTTCATCGGCACGCCGATGTCCGTGGGCTTCAGTAATTACGTTGCCGTTCCGCTGCTGTTCCTCATCATGATTTACGGTGCCCTGCAGCTCACCGGCCGCACGGTCGCCGAGTTCTTCGCCGGATCCGTTTCCTGGCTGGGGCTCGAGGGCACGTTCGACGCGCTGCGTGAACGCTTCTCCCGGGATTCGGAGGAGTACGACGACGATCCGTACGGCGAAATCGACCAGCGCCTCGATGAGGCCGTGGATCAAGACGACTACTTCCTGCCAACCCGCAGCCGGAAGAAGTCCCCGGCGGCTAACTACCCGGTGGAGGAGGAGCCCGCGCAGCCTGCCCGCCGAGCCCGCCGCCGCAGTGCCCCGGCGCCGCGCGCCGCCGCGCCACGGCAGCCCGAGCCAGCTGTGCCGGATGATATCGATGAGCCACTCCCACTGGTCTCCGATACGGATGAGACCGCGGTGCTCGATGTCGCCGCTAGCCCGGAGGAGGGCGCGCCACGCCGCAAGCCCGCTCGTGCCCAACAGCGTTCCGCGATCCCCGCGGCGCGCGAGGAATCTCCGCAGGCCGAGCCCGCTGCCGGGCGGAGCCACGCCGAAGAGCGCGCGGCAGGAGACAAGGCTGTCAACCAGTCCCGCGAGGCCATGCGCCAGGCTATCGTCGCTCGCTCCGGCATCGACGCTGCCGCACTGGCTGCGGGTAAGACCGAGGAGCAGAACGAAAACGGGGACGCCACCGCGTCGGCGGCGTCCTCGTCCCCAGCCGCACCGCAGGGGGCAGAGGGCAGCTACGTCCTGCCGTCCACCGAACTGCTGATCCCGGGCGAGCCGGCGAAGGAACGCAGCGACGCCAACGACCGGATGATCGACGCGATCACGGAGGTCTTCGAGGAATTCAACGTCGACGCCCACGTCACCGGTTTCCAGCGAGGCCCGACGGTCACCCGCTACGAGATCGAGCTCGGCCCCGGCGTGAAGGTCTCCAAGATCACGAATCTGCAGTCCAACCTCGCCTACGCGGTGGCCACGGATAACGTCCGGCTGCTGACCCCGATCCCGGGTAAATCCGCCGTCGGCATCGAGGTGCCGAACTCCGACCGCGAGATGGTTCGCCTCGGCGACGTGCTGGGCTCCTCGGACGTCGTGGCCAACCAGGACCCGATGCTCATCGGCCTGGGCAAGAACATCGAGGGCGACTTCGTGGGGCACTCCTTGCAGAAGATGCCACACCTGCTGGTTGCCGGTTCCACCGGCTCCGGTAAGTCCGCGTTCGTGAACTCGATGCTGGTCTCCCTGCTCACCCGCGCCACGCCAGAGGATGTCCGCCTCATCCTCATCGACCCGAAGATGGTGGAGCTGACTCCATACGAGGGCATCCCGCACCTCATCACCCCGATTATCACCCAGCCGAAGAAGGCAGCCGCCGCGCTGACCTGGCTGGTGGAGGAGATGGAGCAGCGGTACATGGACATGAAGGCCACCCGCGTGCGTCACATCAAGGACTTCAACCGCAAGGTCAAGTCCGGGGAGATCACCACCCCGTTGGGCTCGGAGCGCGAATACCGTCCGTACCCGTACATCGTCTGTGTGGTGGACGAGCTCGCTGACCTCATGATGACCGCCCCGCGCGAGATTGAGGACGCCATCGTCCGCATCACCCAGAAGGCGCGAGCCGCCGGCATCCACCTGGTTTTGGCGACCCAACGCCCGTCCGTGGACGTCGTCACGGGCCTGATCAAGACGAACGTGCCGTCGCGGCTGGCCTTCGCGACGAGCTCATTGACGGACTCCCGCGTGATCCTCGACCAGGCAGGCGCCGAGAAGCTCATCGGCATGGGCGACGGGCTGTTCATCCCGCAGGGTGCTCCGCGGCCCATTCGCATGCAGGGAGCCTTCGTCACCGACGAGGAGATCTTCGCTGTCGTCGAGGCAGCTAAGGCGCAGGCTGAGCCGGACTACACGGAGGGAGTCACCGAGGATAAGTCCGCCGAGGCGAAAAAGAACATCGACGCCGACATCGGCGACGACCTCGAGGACCTCATCCAGGCAGTCGAGCTGGTCGTGACGTCGCAGTTCGGTTCGACGTCCATGCTGCAGCGCAAGCTGCGCATCGGTTTCGCCAAGGCCGGCCGCCTCATGGATCTGATGGAGACCCGCGGTGTCGTTGGGCCATCCGAGGGCTCGAAGGCACGTGAGGTGCTGGTCAAGCCGGAGGAGCTCGAGACCATCATCTGGATGATCAAGGGCGCCGACCCAGAGGATGCCCCGAAGGACGTGCTCGACGAGGACGAAGGTGCGGAGGCCCCCGAGAACGCGGCACCGCCGACGACGTCCGGCGAGGATTCGGCTGGTAACGACGGCGACGACGACACTCAGACGCGCGTCATTCCCGCCAGCCCGCCCTCGGGGGCTTTCTAAGGCACGCCTGCGGGGACGCCCCGGCGGGTGGTGCGGACCTTGTCTGCTCGCTGGTGTAGCATTGCTCCCGATGGAGGGGAGTACCCCAATCCACGGAGTCGGTCGTCAACACGGCGGAGCGGCGGCGAGCAGGCCTCAACCCTGCCGACGTGGCGCTCACCCGGCCACTCCGGTCAGGTCGCGTTGACGCCTGGCGGGGGAGACCTCCGGTCATTGAACACGCTTTAAGGGCCGGAGGGACCAATGGAAGTTAACGCCTTAACCTGGATCATCACGATTGTCGTGGTGCTCGGATTCTTTGTTTTCGATTTTCTTGCGCACGTGCGCACACCGCACGAGCCGACGCTGAAGGAGTCCGCACTCTGGTCGGCGTTTTACGTCGGCCTGGCGATGGTCTTCGGGGTGTTCCTGTGGTTCACCTGGGGCGAGCCGGGCAATCCTCACCAACACGGGCTGGAGTTCTTCGCCGGCTACATCACCGAGAAGGCACTCAGCGTCGATAACCTGTTCATCTTCTCGCTGATCCTGACCACGTTTAAGGTTCCGCGGAAGTACCAGCAGAAGGTACTGCTCGCCGGCATCCTCATGGCACTTGCCCTGCGCGGCATCTTCATCTGGCTCGGCGCGGCTGCGATCGCACGCTGGTCCGATGTGTTCTATCTCTTCGGCATCTTCCTGCTGTGGACCGCCGCGAAGCTGGCCTACGACGAGGTCACCGGCGCCGAGGAGACCGACCTCAACGACATGAAGATCATCCGGATCCTGCGCAAGGCAGTGCCGGTGACGGACAAGGTTCATTCGGACCGCCTCTTCGTTCGGGAGGGCGGTGCGACCGGTGACGTCGAAGGAAAGAAGAAGTCTTCCGGCAAGGGGCGCCTCGTGGTGACCCCGCTGTTCGTCGCGCTGTTGGCCATCGGCTTCATCGATGTGCTCTTCGCGCTGGATTCGATTCCCGCGATCTACGGCATCACCAGCGAGCCCTACATCGTCTTCACCGCCAATGCACTGGCTCTGATGGGGCTGCGACAGCTGTTCTTCCTGCTGAATGGGCTGCTGGAGAAGCTGGTCTACCTTTCCTACGGGCTGTCCATCATCCTCGCCTTCATCGGCGTGAAGCTGGTACTGCACGCGCTGCACGAAAATAACCTGCCGTTCATCAACGGTGGCGGCAACGTTTCCGTCCCGGAGGTGTCGGTCGAGTTCTCCTTGATCTTCATCGTGTTGACGCTGGCCATTACGACGGTGCTGAGCCTCACGGTGGGGAAGAAGGCCCAGCAGAAACAGGCCGGGGTGACCGAGGAGCCAGCACCTACGCATGCAAGCGATGCCGGTTTCGGTAAAGATCCCGCAGGTAGGTAGAATTACCAGCGTGGAGACAACAGTGGAGCGGAACACGCAACCAGATACGCTGAGCGCATTTGGTCGTTTTGTGCGTCGCTTTAACGTGCCGAACGTTCTCACGACCATTCGCATCCTGCTGATCCCCATCTTCCTGTGGGCGATCGCGGGCACAGGGGCGTGGCCGGACGAGGCCGCCGCTCGGGCGGACCGTTGGTGGGCGCTTGTCGTCTTCTTGCTGCTGATGGTGACCGACCAGCTGGACGGGTACCTCGCGCGCAAGTATGAGGTGATCACGGACTTCGGAAAGCTTGCCGATCCGATCGCCGACAAGCTGCTGATGCTTGCGGCCTTCATCAGCCTCAACCTGCTGGGCGAACTGTGGTGGACGGTCACTGCGGTCATCGTCGTCCGCGAACTCGGCATCACGCTGTGGCGGCTGGTTCTCGCCCGGCGCGGGCTGGTGGTCCCGGCATCCAAGGGTGGGAAGCTCAAAACCGTGCTGCAGACGCTTGCCGTCGCGCTGTACATCATGCCGCTGGCAGGTGCCGTCGCCTGGATCGGGCACGGGGTCATGGCCGTGGCTGTCGCGGTCACCGTGGTGACTGGACTGCAGTACATGGTGGACTCCCGGAAACAGAACTAGTCGAGAGGGCTGGGCAGGATCGTGCAGCAGGTTGGGAAAAACTCGCTGGAAGCGCTCCGCGCGCAGGCGGCGGAGCTATCCGCCCAGGTGATCGACACCTGCCGGGAACGAGGCTGGACACTGGCCACCGCTGAATCCCTCACTGCGGGAATGCTCGCCGCATGCATCGCCGATACTCCGGGGGCCTCAGATGTGCTGCGCGGTGGCCTGGTGGTGTACGCGACAGACCTCAAAGCCACGCTGGCGGGGGTGGACCGGGAGTTGCTGCGCAAGCGCGGCCCCGTCGACCCTGCGGTGGCGGTCCAGCTGTCCAAGGGTGCGGCGCAGCGTTGCGGGGCGAGCATTGGCATCGGGCTGACCGGTGTGGCGGGGCCGGATGGGCAGGACGGCCATTCGGTCGGCGAGGTGCATATCGGGTTGTCAGCGCCCGCAGGAGCCGGGGGAACGACCGTACGTACCCTGGATCTCGGAACCCAGCCACGCGCCGTGATCCGACAGCTCGCTGTGAATGGTGCGCTGGAGATGATCCTCGGGATCGCCGGCGACGGGAACAAATAGTCCGCCAGGATCGTTAGAGGTAATGATGGTAGAAAATATTTTGCTGCTAGATTCCCCCTCGCGCAGTCCAGAGACTTCCCGCGGGAGCGCTCAGCGAGCCCACTCGGCGGACAAGCTGGATGACTTCAGCGCGGAACACGTATTGGAGCAGAACTGGGATGCCTCCATGCCGATGGCACCCAGTGACGAGCCGCTGCTGCGCGAAGCTCTCGGCGCGACGCTGCGGGATACGCGTCTGCAGACAGGATTCACCCTCCGCGAGCTGGCTAAGCTCGCCAACGTCAGCCCCGGTTATCTTTCGGAGCTGGAGCGGGGGCGTAAGGAAGTTTCCTCCGAGCTGCTCGCGAGCGTGTGCCACGCTATGGGAATCAGCGTTGCTTCGGCGATCCTCGAAGCGGCGTCCATGATGACCCTTGACGCGGCAGCGGCAGAGCTGGCTTCGTCGATGGCGCGCGTGAACTAAGCACTATTGGCAGCGCGGATGCTGCTAAAATTAGCGCAGATGAGGCTCGTCTCCCACGGGGCGGGCAAAAATTTTGTCGATAGTTATCCCCAAGGAGTGCAGGCCGCATGGCAAATCCCTTCACTAAGGCGTGGAAGTACCTCATGGCTCTCTTCGACTCCAAGATTGAAGAGAATGCGGATCCGAAGATCCAGATCGAGCAGGCCATCCAGGAAGCTCAGCGCCAGCACCAGGCGCTGTCTCAGCAGGCAGCAGCGGTCATCGGTAACCAGCGCCAGCTGGAGATGAAGCTCAACCGCCAGCTGGCTGAGGTGGAGAAGCTCCAGGACAATACTCGCCAGGCGTTGAAGCTGGCGGACGATGCACAGAACAATGGCGACGCGGCCAAGGCTGCGGAGTACAACAACGCCGCTGAGGCCTTCGCCGCCCAGTTGGTGACAGCGGAGCAGTCCGTAGAGGATCTCAAGGGCCTCCACGACCAGTCGCTGCAGCAGGCCAACCAGGCCAAGCAGGCAGTTGAGCGCAACGCCATGCAGCTGCAGCAGAAGGTGGCCGAGCGCACCAAGCTGCTCAGCCAGCTGGAGCAGGCGAAGATGCAGGAGAAGGTCGCGGAATCCCTGCAGTCGATGAACCAGGCCGTATCCGGTTCCTCGCCGAACCTCGACCAGGTGCGGGAGAAGATCGAGGGCCGCTACGCACGTGCGCTGGGGCAGGCGGAACTCGCCCAGAACTCGGTGCAGGGGCGCATGGCGGACATCAACCAAGCCAGCACCCAGCTCGCGGGGCACTCCCGTTTGGAACAGATCCGCTCGGAGATGCGCAAGGAGCAGGGGCAGATCAGCGGTTCGGCTCAGAAGTCCATCGACGCCAGCACTTCCGGGTCGGCTGGCACTGCACAGTCTGCCGACCAGCAGGCGCAGCCGAATGCGGACGCCGTTGCCGAGCGCATGCGTCAGCTGCGCGAAGGCAACTAAACCCTTCCTCGTGGGCGCTTAGTCGCCCACCCCGCGCGCCTGCAGCGCCTCGCCGACTTCCCGGCCGCGAAGCAGGGTGCGGATCACCAGGGGGATGCCCAAGGCCCGGGCGGAAAACTTTCCGCCACGGGCCTGTTGTGCTTCTACGACCTCGTTGATGGTGCGCAGCTGGAGGGGGATCATGTGGATCGTCAGGCTGATGGCCAGGGAGATCTTGTCCACCGGCAGTCCGATGGTGGCAGCCGGGGCGAGTGCCCGTTCCACGGCGCGCTGGAGGTCGGAGACCTTGGTGGTCATCGTCAACAGGATGGCTACGGAGACCGAGGCCCACAGCACTAGGAAACGCACCAGGGCTTCGTTCAGACCGCTGCGCCACCACGTCAGCGCGCCGAAAGCCAGCAGAATGATGAGAATCGGGATGAGCTGGCGTAGCGCGGTGCGCCAGGGGATCTTCGCCAGAGCGTAAGCGACAACCGCGGCCACCACACAGCCCGCGCCAGCCACCAGAGTCTTGGCGAAGATGGCGGCGAGCACGAGAAAAGCAATGAGACCAGTGAGCTTCGCTCCGGCGGGAAGCCTATGAATGACCGAGCCCGTCGGGATGTACAGAACCGGGGCCGCGGTATTGATGCGGGGCAGTCTCACAGCATGCACGTCCGGTAATCCGAGAGCACAGTGGTGACGGAATCTTCGTCGGCACTATCGGCCCGAATGCGACCATCGTCGATCCAAATGACCCGATCGAAGCCTTCGAAGAGCTCCAGGTCGTGCGACACCACGATCAGCTGCTGCTCCAATGACGCCAGCGTGCGGGCGATACGTTGGCGGTTGCGCAGATCGAGTAGCGTGGTCGGCTCATCGGCGATGATGAGACGTGGGTTCATCACGAGGATCGACGCCAGCGCAAGGAGCTGCTTCTCTCCGCCGGAGAGGGTGTGGGGTGACTGCTCTTCCTTGCCCGCCAGCCCAAGCTGGTCGAGAATCTCGGCCACGGCGGCGCGCTTCTCCTGGCGGTTCAGCTTCTTGCCGCGCAGGGAGAACCCGACGTCCTCAGCAACGGTGGGCATGATGATCTGGTTATCCGCGTTGGAGAACAGGAAGCCCACCTGGCGGCGGATCTCCCCGGCGCGCTTGGCGGTGGAGAGTCCATCGACGGTGACTTCACCCTCGTCGGGAATGTTGAGCCCGTTGATGCACCGCACCAGCGAAGACTTCCCGGAGCCGTTGGCGCCGATGATGCCGATGCGGTGTTCGGAGAGCCGGAGACTGATCGAATCGAGAATGGGCGGGGCGTCGGGGGAGCGGCCGATACCCCGCAAGGTAAGGTCGCGGAACTCGATGAGAGGCATGGGGGGAGGGAAATCTAGTTGCGGGAGCGCAGGTTCGCGGCCGGAACCAGGTGAGGTACCGCGCGGAAGACACCGAAGGTGATGACAGCCGCGGCGACGCACTTAATCAGGTCGGGAAGGATGAACGGAGTGTTGGACACCAGGGCGCCCGGGAAATCCAGGCCGAGCCGGAACATCAGCCCGACGGAACCGAAAAGGTACATCACGGCCATACCGATCACACCCGCGATTGTCAGCCCGACGATGGAAGACCAGCTCTGTCCGGGTTGATCAGTGCGGTTGCGGCGGCCGAGGATTGCTTGAGAGATTGCACCAACGATGAAGGCTGCGAAGATATAGCCCACGATGTAGCCGATGCTGGGGCCGGAAATCGCGGAAATCGTCGGGCTCCACCCAGCGAGGTTCGGCACGCCCACGAGGCCGACGCCGACGAACAGGCTGATGGATAGCCCGCCACGGAGGCAGCCGAGGATCATGGCGGTGAGGATCACGCCCATGTTCTGGAGGACGATCGGCACACCGGTGAAGCCGACTGGAATGGTTACTGCGCCTAGTGCGATGGTCAGGGCGGCGAATGCGACGATCGCGCCGAGATCGCGGACATTGAGAGTTTTCATCGTTGGACATATTAACAAGTCATTGAACAAAGCTTCCCATTTTGTTCAACTATTTTTGTGCTAGCGTCCGAGCATGAGGAGAACCGAGTTTGACCGGCTGATCGCGGGTGAGTTTGGCGCCACCTACGGTGGCTGGATCGTGGAAAGCCACGTGTTGTCCAGGCTGGGGAAGACCGCCGAGGAGGCGATCGAGGCTGGTGAAGAGCCACGAAATGTGTGGTGGGAGCTCTGCCGCGACTTCGACATTCCCGAAGAGCGGATGCTCGGGGAGGATGACTGAGCCTTCGGGAGGGGGGAAGATTGTTGGCTCATGTGCGTTGCTTAACGGGGGATTAAGGGGTGCGGAGAACCCGCGAAAGATCGCGGCGCGCCGTTCGAATAAATCGAACAAAGGTTCGTGTAATGTGGGGCGAGGTAGTGGGTGGCGCGGTGCGTGTCTGCCCGGTGTCCTATAACTAAATCCGAACAACGTGCCAGTACCTCATGTTCCTGTGGATAACCACGATCGCTGCCCACAGCGAGCGCAGGTGGGCGAGGTCGGTGTCCGGTGCGGGTGATAAAACTAGCCCCAAGCGGAAGACAATAGCTTTCGCCCTCGCCGCGCGGACGCGGGGCGAGGTGACGCCACGTTGTCGGCTTGAACTGATTAAGACAAGAACGAAAACACAGACGCGAAAACGAGGAGGGTGTCATGGCACCAAAGAAGAAGGCCACCACGGCGGCACAGAAGGATCGCTCCAAGGCTCTCGATCTAGCAATGGCCCAGATCGAGAAGGACTTCGGCAAGGGGGCGATCATGCGACTGGGCGATGACAATCGCCCACCCATTAGCGCAATCCCGTCGGGCAATATCGCCATCAATGTTGCTCTGGGTATCGGAGGCTTCCCGCGTGGCCGTGTCGTAGAGATTTACGGGCCGGAATCCTCGGGTAAGACCACCGTCGCGCTGCACGCCATTGCTGAAGCTCAGAAGGGCGGCGGCATTGCAGCCTTCATCGACGCCGAGCACGCGCTGGACCCGGAGTATGCCAAGGCTTTGGGCGTGGATACGGATGCGTTGCTGGTCTCCCAGCCGGACACGGGCGAGCAGGCCCTCGAGATTGCGGACATGCTGGTGCGTTCTGGCGCGATCGACGTGGTGGTCATCGACTCCGTGGCGGCGCTGACCCCCAAGGCGGAGATCGACGGCGAAATGGGAGATTCTCACGTGGGTCTCCAGGCTCGACTCATGAGCCAGGCGCTGCGCAAGATGACCAGCGCGCTGTACCAGACCGGCACCACCGCGATCTTTATTAACCAGCTGCGTGAGAAGATCGGCGTGATGTTCGGCTCTCCGGAGACCACCACCGGTGGTAAGGCCCTGAAGTTCTACGCCTCCGTTCGCTGCGACATCCGCCGCATCCAGGCACTGAAGGACGGCCAGGACGTGGTGGGTAACCGCACCCGGTTGAAGATCGTGAAGAACAAGGTTTCGCCACCGTTCAAGATCGCGGAGTTCGACATCCTCTATGGCGAGGGCATCTCTCGGGAGGGCTCGATCCTCGACCTCGGCGTGGACGCCGGGATTATCAAGAAGTCGGGGTCCTGGTTCACCTATGAGGGCGAACAGCTCGGCCAGGGCAAGGAAAAGGCCCGCGAGTTCCTGAAGTCCAACCCCGAGCTGGCCGAACAGCTAGAGGATCGCATCATGCAAGAGCTCAAGGTTGGCCCCTACGCCAAGGCGAAGGACGAGCCCATCGCCGATGAGGATAAGCCCATCGACGTGGTTCCGAACTTCGATGACCCAGACGTCGAGACGGAGAACTAGGCCCCGCTGTGACTGAAGGCAACGCAGACGACCATTGGGCTACAGCCGGGGGTGCCCCGGAGAGCCGGGAACAGAAGATTGCCGCGCTGCGGCGGGCAATCGCGTCCTGGACGCAGGGGAGCGGTAGCCCGCTCGTCGATCGGGAGAAGGAGGAGGCTCTCGCCCCGGTTGTCAACCGGGCGCAAAGCCTCATCAACCATCGCCCGCGCTCGGTGGCGGAGCTCGAGGAGCGGCTACTCAAGCAGGACTATGCCCCGGAACTCGTCAGGGAAGTCGTCGAGCGCTGCCAGCGCAACGGCATGCTCGATGACGGCGAGTTCGCGAGGCTCTGGGTCGAGCAAAGAAGCAGGAATCAAAAGAAATCTGTCGCTGTGCTGCGCCGCGAACTGCGGGATAAGGGGGTCGCCGAGCAACACATCGAGGCTGCTGTGGAGCTCGTCGACGAGGAGGATCAGGACGCGATCATGCGTGGACTGATCGACAAGAAGGCCGCGAGCATTCGGGCCGTGCCTGCGGACCGCGCGGAATACAATAAATTCCTCAAGCGAGTGGTGGGGGTCGCTGCCCGCCGCGGTTTTCCCGCGGGCACCAGCCTGGCCTACGCCCGTGAGGCGTTGGATCAGCAGCTCGCCGAGCTCAAATCTAGTTAGCGCGGGGTGCCGGCGGGCGGGGCAGTGGCGAACGTGACACAGTTCGTGTTCGCCCCCGCCCTGGGGGTAGGATCTGCACACGTGACTCACGCTATGGAGAAGAAAACTTCCGCATCTGAGCAGCCCGAACAGCGCACCTACGAGGTCCGCACCTTCGGCTGCCAGATGAACGTTCACGATTCCGAGCGCCTCTCCGGGCTCCTCGAGGACTCGGGCTACCAACCTGCGGCGGACGGTGAGGAACCAGACGTCCTCGTCTTTAATACCTGCGCGGTGAGGGAGAACGCGGATAACCGGCTCTACGGAACGCTCGCCATGGTCAAGCCCATGAAGGATCGCAATCCTGGCATGCAGATCGCCGTTGGCGGTTGCATGGCGCAGAAGGACAAGGACGTGGTGGTCGACCGCGCCCCCTGGGTGGACGTCGTCTTCGGCACCCACAATATCGGCTCGCTGCCCACTCTGCTGGAGCGTTCCGCCCACAACCAGCGGGCAGAGGTTGAGATCCTCGACTCCCTCGAGGAATTCCCCTCCGTGCTCCCGGCAAAGCGGGAATCCGCTTACTCGGGTTGGGTATCGGTCTCCGTGGGCTGCAATAACACCTGCACCTTCTGCATCGTGCCCTCTCTCCGAGGCAAGGAGCAGGACCGCCGGCCGGGGGAGATCCTCGCTGAGGTTCAGGCGCTGGTGGACCAGGGCGTGCAGGAGGTCACCCTGCTGGGCCAGAACGTCAACGCCTACGGCGTGAACTTCGCCGACGAGGACCTGCAACGAGATCGGGGCGCATTCGCCAAGCTGCTGCGCGCCTGCGGCGAGATCGAAGGTCTCGAGAGGCTGCGCTTCACCAGCCCTCACCCTGCTGAATTCACCGACGACGTCATCGATGCGATGGCAGAGACGCCCAACGTCTGCCCCCAGCTACACATGCCGCTACAATCGGGTTCCGACCGCATCCTCAAGGAGATGCGTCGCTCCTACCGCTCGAAGAAATTCCTGGGGATCCTGGACAAGGTCCGCGAACGCATTCCACACGCGGCCATCACGACCGACATCATCGTGGGATTCCCCGGCGAAACGGAGGAGGACTTCCAGGCGACCCTCGACGTCGTCGAGAAGGCGCGTTTCTCCAGCGCATTTACCTTCCAGTACTCGCCACGCCCCGGCACCCCGGCAGCTAGCATGCCAGACCAGATCCCCAAGGCCGTCGTGCAGGAGCGCTACGAGCGCCTCATCGCGCTGCAGGAGCGCATCCAGGCCGAGGACAACCAGGAGCTGGTGGGAACAACCCAGGAACTGCTGGTCCAGGAGACCGGTGGCCGCAAGGACGCCCAGCGCCACCGCATGTCGGGCCGTGCTCGGGACGGTCGGCTCGTGCACTTCACCCCAAGCGAGGACGTTCGTCCTGGGGATATAGTGGAAGTCACGATTACCGACGCCCGTCCGTTCTTCCTCATTGCGGACGGCCCACTCGTCAACCACCGGTTGACCAAGGCCGGCGACATGTCGGGTGCTGGCCAGACCCCGACCACCGCGCCGATCGGGGTGAGCCTCGGCGTGCCAACCATCGGTATTAGGCCCCAGGCTGATGCAACCGCGGCGCCCAAGAACGTCCACGAAGGGTGTGGCTGTGACTAAAAAGAACGACGCGAATTCCGCCGATTCGCCGCAGGAAAGCAAGCCCGGCGTAGTCGGCGCCACCGAGGACACGCAGGGCAAGGATCCGCTGGCCGCCTACCGGGGCGACCTCACCGCCGCCGAGGAAAAGGCCGCGAAGATGGTCGACTACCGCCAGCAGCTGCCGTTCATGGCTCTCGGCCTCATGTTGGTGCTCGTCTCCCTCTTCCTGCCGCACTCCCGGGACGTGCTGGGCATCGATGTGCTCTTCAACTCGCCGACCGCACAGAAGTTCCAAATCACCATGCCGGAACGGGTGTACGCCACCCTCGCCGTCCTGGGCGGCGTCATGCTGACCATCGGAACGATCGTCTCGCGATCCTGGCTGGTTGCGTGGGTCAACTGGGCTTTCGCAGGCGTGGGCTGGTGGTATAGCGTGTTCGCGATCTGGATGCGTCAATCTCGCCCGGTCACCGACCCGGCCGGCCCGCCTTCTTATGGCTTGGTCATTGGTGCGATCGGCATGACGATCTTGTTCGTGATGATCACGTGGGTCCTGTTCCGCCGTAATCCATTGCAGCGCGCGCTCGCGGCCGCCCGTCGCGAGGAGGCGCACCGTTCTGCGGAGGCTCAGGCCGCCCAGCAGCGCCTACGCACGGGCGTCGAGGAATGGCCTAAGGCGGATCTTGAGGACATCGTCGATGATCGCCGCGCTCGCGCTAAGCAGCGCCGCCGGAAAACCGACGGCGATAAGAATATCGGTGGCCAAGAAGGCTAAAGACAAGCCCTAGCTCTTGACAAAGAGCTAGGGCTAGGGGGCTTCGAGCCCCTCTTTTAGTTTTCCTCGGATTCGGAGTCGGACTTGGTGGAGGCCTGTGCGGTCTCCGCCCACTGCCGCCACTGATCGGCCTGCTCCTGCAGCGTAGCGGCCAGCTTATCCTTCGCAGCCTCCTTGGCCTCATTGGCCTGCTGCTGCAGACCCTTCGCCTTGGCGAAGAACTGGTCGACGCGAGCTTGCAGCTCCGGATCGGTCTGGCGCCACTTCTCCTCAACCGCGTCCGTGACGCGCTTTTCGATCGCCCCGATCTTGTCCTCGAATTCGCGGATCTTAGCCCGCGGCACGAAGCCGATCTCGTCCCACTTCTCCTGCAGCTCCCGCAGCAGGCGCTGGGCGTTCTCGAGGTGAGCCTTGGGGTCGATCAGGGAGGAGTATTCGTCGAGCAGCTGCTGCTTCTTGGTCGCATTCTCTTCGAACTCTTCGTCGCGGGCATCCTGATCCGCTTTGCGGGCGTTGAAGAATGGCTCGCGCGCAGCGCGGAAGCGCTCCCACAGCTCGTCGTCGACGTTGCGCGGGGCGTGCCCGGCGGCCTTCCACTGGTCCATCAGATCGCGGTAGGCTGCCGACGTCTCCGCCCAGCGGGTGGAGTGCTGGAGCTCCTCCGCGGCGACGATGAGCTCTTCCTTCTTTCGGCGTGCCACCTCGCGCTGCTTATCGAGGTCTGCGAAGTGAGCTCCACGGCGCTTATTGAACTGCTCGCGAGCCCGGGAGAAACGCTCCCACAACTCATCGTCGGTCTTCTTATCAAGGCCGCGGAATCCTCGCCACTCGTCGACCATCGCGCGGAAACGGTCTCCCGTTGCCTTCCACTCGGTCGAGCTTTCGCCCAGCTTCTCAGCCTCCTCGGCAAGTGCCCTCTTACCCCGGAGGGCCCGGTCCTTGCGCTCCGCCTTGGCCTGCGCGACGTCCTGGTGCGCCTTGTCGCAGTCCCGCAGCAACGCCTCAAGCTTGGTCTGCAGGGCATTGAGATCACCCACGACCTCCGCATCATCCAGTCCGTCGAGGAGCTCGGTGGCCGAGGCCTTGATCGCTGCCGCCTGCTCCGGCTGAGTGCTCAGCCGCGTTTCGAGCGTGGCGACCTGCGTGGCGAGGTCATCGAATTTCGCACCGAAGTGCTTGAGCCCCTCCTCGGGAGCCCCAGCCTGCCACTGCCCGACAACGCGGTCCTCATGGCCTTCGCGGCGCAGCCACACCGCACCGTCGGCGTCGACTCGCCCGAAGTCCGCTGGATTGGACCTGACCGGGTGTACTGACACAGGAGCTTGCGCCTTCATCCCCGGGGTGGGCTTCACCTTTTTGGGCATGGCACCCGGGCCTGGGCGTGGGCCCGGCTTCGGGCGGGCAGCCCCGGTCTGGGGCTGGGAACTCTGCTGCTTGTCGGTCATGCTTTCTTCCTTTGCACGTCAGTCACCGGCTCCGCGAGGGGAAAAACTCGTTGCGGACTCATTATGGCAGATGCCCCGGCCAAGACCGCGGCCAACTGAGGCTTTAAGGCGTCCGGAGACTAAGATTTGGCGGTGATAGCCATGGATAACTCTCAAACAGATTCGCAGCTCACCGCACCCGCCGGGGTAACCGCAGCGGACAGCCTGCGTCCACTATTGATCGTGGGGCCCACGGGCTCCGGTAAATCCGAGCTTTCCCTCGAACTCGCGCGCAGACTGGATCAGCCGGTGGAGATTATCAACGGCGATTCGATGCAGATGTACCGCGGCATGGATATCGGCACCGCCAAGATATCCCGCGCTGAACGCGCCGAATTCCCGCACCACCTCTTCGACTGTTTGGACGTCGATGACACGGCCAGCGTGGCTGCGTACCGCGCGATGGCGGGGGAGACGGTGGAACAGATCCAGGCCCGCGGTGCCCGTCCGATCATCGTCGGCGGCTCGATGATGTACCTGCAGGCGCTGGTCGACGACTGGCAGTTCCCGCCGACCGACCCGGCGGTGCGGGCGAAGTGGATGGCCGAACAGGATCGCATCGGGGTGGAAGCGCTCCATGAGGTGTTGCGTTCCAAGGATCCCGATGCGGCAGACATCATTGAGCAAAAGGACCCGCGCCGCATTGTCCGCGCCTTGGAGGTCATCGAGCTGACGGGCAAACCCTTCGCGGCCTCGCAACCGCCGAAGAACGTCCCAACCCGGTGGGGGACGAGGATCTTCGGGCTCAACGCCCCGGGGAATTGGCTCAACCCCCGGCTGGAGGCTCGCGTCGATCGTATGTTTGCCGCTGGTCTCGTCGCGGAGGTCGAGGGACTGGCCGCAGCTGGGCTGAGTCGGGAATCCACGGCCGGCAAAGCGATTGGCTACGCCCAGGTCTTAAGCGCGCTGGCGGGGGAGTGCAGCATGGAACAGGCCCGGGAGGATACGGTCGTGGGAACCCGTCGCTATGCCCGCCGCCAGCGCAGCTGGTTCCGCCGTGACCCGCGGATCCACTGGTTGGATGCGACTCTCGCCGACCCTGGCCTGCTCGCCGACCAGGTCATCGACGAGCTGCGGGGAAACACCTAGAGCTAGTGGCCTCCGCAGCCACAATCCCCGCTGCCGCAGCCGCCGGGGCTACAGGCACCAGGATCATTAATGCTGATGGCGAACTGGACGTCCCCGCTGATGACAGCGCCAGGGGTGGCGAACGGTGAGCGGGTGGCGTCCGTCGGAAGGTCGGGGTGATCCGCGGCGACCGCGAGGCAGAACTCGAACGGGCGGCGGCAGGTCAACGCCCAGAACTGTTGGCCGTTCAGCTCATTCGTCTTCAACTCCGCTTCGGAAACCTCGACCGCGACCGTGGCCTGGGCGTGCGGGGAGGTAGCGCCGTTGTTGAGATCGGATAGTCCCCGGGAGGTCACGGAGCCGACCTCGGTGCCGCCGGACTCTGCGAAGGCGACAGCGTCCGGGAAGATGCGGACATCCGTGGCCAACGCGGAGATCGAGAGTGGCTGGTACTCCAGCGGCTCCTGCTCAGCGATCATGGGGCCTTGACCAACCGTCGCGGTGAAGGAAGTGATCACTGGGGCGCTTGCCCCGCTGACCTGCAGCATCGGGCTATCGGCGACGATGTCCACGATCCCGATGAGGTCGTTGACCATCGTCACGTGCCCCGTCGTGGACAGCTGACCAGCCGGGTGCAGACCCACGAAGGAGCCATACGGCGGGGCAGCGAGGATCGTGAGCGTCGCCCCGGAGGCGTCCGCGTACTGGAGGACCTGGCCGCCCGATACCTCCCCGATGACCGAGAGCTGGCCGGAAGCATAAGCAGCCTCGAGGGCATCCTGCCACTGGGGATAGGCCAATCCAACGCTGCTGAGCTCGGGAATCTCCTTCTGAGATGCAGTAGCCATGGGGAACCAACGCCTTAAAACTCGGGGAGCGGGATAGCGGGGTTGACACGTGCTCAGCGTCCCGGCCCACAGCCGGTGAAAGGAGCATGAGCGAGTGGGGACACCGCCGGGGTTTACGCCCCGGATAAGCCCGCTATTTACTTTCTTTTATGCAGGTGACAGTGTAGAACTGGAAGGCAATGGCTTCAAATTCAGATAATGTTGTCGATCTTTTTACAGACTCGTCGGAGGGCGAGGATTTCGACCTCGAATCTCAGCAGAGTCCGACCATCGGTGAGCTCGATCTGGAGGCGCGTTCCAGCCTCCGGCGGCTGACCAGAGGGGTCAGCAGCTACACGGACGATCAATCCGAGATCACTGAGGTCGAGTACCGCCAGCTTCGCCTGGAGAAGGTCATCCTCGTGGGGGTGTGGACCGAGGGAACAATCGCTCAGATCGAAGCGAGCCTGGAAGAACTAGTTGCCCTTGCTGAGACCGCTGGCTCCGAGGTCCTGGAGACTGTCTACCAGAAGCGCGATAAGCCGGACCCGGGCACCTATATCGGCCGCGGCAAAGTCAGCGAGCTCGCAGAGATCATCCAATCCACGGGCGCGGATACCGTGATCTGCGATGGTGAGCTGAGCCCCGGACAGATGATCGCCCTGGAGAACGCGCTGAACGCGAAGGTCATCGACCGCACCATGCTGATTCTCGATATCTTCGCGCAGCACGCGAAGTCCCGCGAGGGCAAAGCCCAGGTCGCCCTGGCTCAGATGGAGTACCTCATCAACCGGGTTCGCGGCTGGGGTACTTCGCTGTCGCGACAGACCGGTGGCCGGGCTGGCTCCAATGGTGGCGTGGGTCTGCGTGGCCCGGGTGAGACGAAGATCGAGGCCGACCGTCGCCGCTTGCGCGCCGAGATGGCACGCCTGCGCAAGGAAATCGCGGCGATGAAGACCTCCCGCGATACCAAGCGCCAGCGCCGCGACGCCTCTGCGGTTCCCCAGGTCGCAATCGCCGGATACACCAACGCAGGAAAGTCCTCGCTGATTAATGCGCTGACTGGCGCGGGTGTGCTCGTCGAGGACGCGCTGTTTGCCACCCTGGACCCCACGACCCGCAAGGCGGAACTCGCCGATGGGCGCAGCGTGATTTTCAGCGACACCGTGGGCTTCGTCCGCCACCTGCCGACGCAGCTGGTCGAAGCCTTCCGCTCCACGCTGGAGGAGGTCATGGCCGCGGACGTCGTTCTGCACGTCGTCGACGGCTCCGACCCCTTCCCACTCGAACAGATCCGTTCGGTGAACACGGTGATCAGCGAGATCGTCGCCGAGAGTGGCCAGGACGCCCCGCCAGAGATCATGGTGGTCAACAAGATCGACAAGGCGGATCCGCTGGTCCTCGCCGAGCTGCGCCACAAGCTCAACGACGTGGTGTTCGTCTCCGCACACACCGGGGAGGGCATCGACGAGCTGGAGACCAGGCTCGAGCTCTTCCTAAACTCACTGGACGAGACGGGAGTGTTCGCGGTCCCGTTCGACCGGGGCGACGTCGTCTCCCGCATTCACGACCTGGGTACCGTCACACAGGAGGAATACGACGCCACCGGCACCGTCCTCACCGCTCGCGTCCCGAAGAAGCTCGCCCGGGAACTGGACGCCTTCCGCGTGACTGACCGACACCACGACGATCTGGACGTCAACGGCGCCGCGACCAGCTAATCCGCCCGCAGCGCGCGGGACGCGGAGCTGACGCACTGAACCCTCCTTAGCTGCAGTAGTGTTATGGCCGTGACTAAGGACAATGGGGCGCTCAACGCGCAGAACAAAGCAGGTAGTTCGGAGCCGGGCACGCCCGGGCCAGGAGAGAAGGCGGAGCACCGCGGCTCGTTCTTCGGGTGGGATTTGCACGGCAACGGCCGCGACATCGAACCGGGTGGGGTCGTTAAGCCTGAGGAGCGCCTCTCGTGGCCACGCACCATCGGCGTGGGTATGCAGCACGTCATCGCGATGTTCGGTGCGACCCTCCTGGTGCCGACGATCACGGGTTTCCCGGTGAACACCACCCTGCTGTTCTCCGGACTCGGGACGATCCTCTTCCTGTTGGTGACCCGCAACCGACTACCGTCCTACCTCGGTTCCTCCTTCGCCTTCCTCGCCCCGCTGGCGGCAACCCAAGCGGAGGGTTTCGCGGCACAGCTCGGCGGAATTGTGGCCACCGGTGCGCTGCTGTTCGTGATCGGTCTCGTGGTCCAGCTCGCCGGACGCCAGGTGCTGGATGCCGTGATGCCGCCGGCGGTGACTGGTGCGATCGTGGCCCTGATTGGGTTGAACCTCGCTCCCACCTCGACGGGAAACGTCCAGGAGCAGCCATTGATCGCCGGCGTGACGCTGCTGGGGATCCTCCTGTTCACAGTGATGGGCCGCGGAATGGTGGCGCGACTCGGAATTCTTTTGGGCGTGCTGACCGGTTGGGGCTTCGCCTTCCTTTCGGGCGGTGTTTCTGAGGAGGCGCGGCAGCACGTGGGTGAGGCCGCGTGGATCGGCTTCCCGCACTTCGAGACCCCGGAATTCACGGTGACCGCCGTGACGATCACGCTGCCAGTGGTGGTCGTCCTCATCGCTGAGAACGTCGGCCATGTGAAGGCCGTGTCGACGATGACTAGCCGTAACCTCGACGATCTTGCAGGCAAGGCGTTGATGGCCGATGGCATGTCCACGGTGCTAGCTGGATCCGGTGGTGGATCCGGTACCACCACGTATGCGGAGAACATCGGCGTGATGGCGGCGACGAAGGTGTACTCCTCGGCCGCGTATTGGGTGGCTGCCGCAACGGCGATCGTGCTGGCCTTCATCCCGAAGTTTGGCGCCGCGATTCTTACCATCCCGGTGGGCGTGTTGGGCGGGGCAACGCTCGTGCTCTACGGCATGATCGGCCTGCTCGGGGTGCGCATTTGGATGGATAACGAGGTCTCGCTGACGGACCCGGTGAACCTCACCGCTGCTGCGGTGGCGATGATCGTCGGCATCGGCAACCTGACTCTGAACGTGGGCTCCATCCCGATGGAGGGCATTGCTTGGGGCTCGGTGGGCATCATCCTGGGCTACCCGGTGCTGCGCTACCTCTACGACAACTTCGGCGAGGGGCGCTACATCTCGTAGCGCTAAGTCCCGTGAGGGGGTGCCTGTCGTTGCGGATCGGATGGGAGCTGCCTGCGGGGGAGGCTTGGCCTGGGCGAAGCAGGGGGCGGGGCTGCCGACCCCGGTGCGTGTGGGAGTTCGGGAGCCCGGCAGCTACCCTTGCTGGTCGACGACCACCGTTTGAATGCCAGTGTCGTTGAGTTGGGCGATGAATCCTTCGGGGGCGGAGCTATCGGTGATGACCACATCGATCTTCTCCGGTTCGGCGAAGCTCACGATGTAGTCCAGGCCGAATTTCGTCGAATCGCACAGGGTGACCACCTTGTCTGAATAGGCAATCATCGCGCGCTTAATGGCGGCCTCGGCCGCGTCGTGGGTGGACAGCCCGTGAGTGAGGGTGAAGGCGTCGGTGCCGATGAACGCCACATCAGCGTGCAACAGCGCCAATGTCTGGAGGGCAACATCTCCCACCACCGCCTGCGACTGGGCGCGGATCTTGCCACCCAGCAGCTGCACCTTGATGCGGGGGTCGGTGGAGAGTAACAGTGCGTTGTGCGGCGAGTTCGTCACGACGGACAGGGAGTAGTTCTTGTCGATGCTCTCGGCATGCTCGACGATGGCCTCGGCGATCATCGCCGTGGTGGTTCCGGAGTCCAGGAAGATGGTTCCGCCGTCGAGGGGAACGAACTGCACTGCGGCCCTGCCGATCGCATGCTTGGCGAGCGCGGCGGAGTGTTTCCGCGTCTCCAGGGGGACGTAGTCGGTCTGGAATTGCCGTGCCGGGACGGCCCCGCCGTGGACCCGGTAGAGCTTGCCCTCGGCCGTAAGCTGGGCTAAGTCCCGACGGATGGTTTCGGCCGTGACCCCAAACTGGGCCGCGAGTTCGGTGACGGTGACCTTGCCCTGCACGGCGGCAAGCGAGGTGATTTGTCGACGACGCTGAGCTGAAAGCACGCTTAGATACCCACTTAATCCAAAAACTTGGGTTAGATCTTGCGCAGGACCGCGGAGACTTTACCGAGGATCTGCGCTTCATTGCCGGCGATTGGTTCGAACAGATCGTTGTGGGGGAGCAGCCACACACCGTCCTCATCGTGGTGCAGTTCCTTGACCGTGGCCTCCCCGTCGATCATGGCGGCGACAAAGTCACCCTGATCTGCGGTCGGCTGCGAGCGGACCACAACCCAGTCGGAGTCGTAGATGCCCGCATCGCGCATGGACTCGCCGACCACCTGCAAGAGGAAAAGCTCGTCGGAAGTACCGACCAGCTCGGCGGGGAGTGGGAACTGCGCTTCCACGTTCTGCTCCGCCAGGATCGGATTGCCGGCGGCGATTTGGCCGACGACGGGCACGTACGTCGCTGCGGGGCGGTCGTCGGAGACGGGAGCGGGGGTGGTCTTGGGCTGCTTCCGCGGCACGGGCTTCACGAGGCCGGGGTTGGTGTGGTCCTCGTAGCCTCGAACATCGAATGCGCGAGGCTTGTTGTCCTCCCGGCGCAGGTAGCCCTTCTCCTCAAGTTGCTTGAGTTGGTAGGACACCGAGGATGTGGATTGGAGACCGACAGCATCTGCGATTTCGCGGATGCTTGGGGGATAGCCCCGGAGAACCGTGGAGTCCTTGATGACCTCCAGGATGCGGCGTTGGCGGGAGCTCAGGTTGCCCTTGATCTTCGCATCTGCAGCGCTCTTCTTGGGGCGGCCTGGGCGCCGACGGGGGGACTCGGGGGACGTCGTCACGGTGAACTCTCCTTGCGGCCCGGGCGGCAGTCAGCTGCGTGTGCCACCTGGCTTGTGATTGAAAACTTATGCTCCCGCGTTCGAGGGAGGCCTCGACCGCGCTGGCACCCACTGTATCACCTGCATGTTCGATATTTGGGGTAAAACGCTCGACTTTCTTCGAACGTGCGTGCTATATTTTCGATGTAGCCGCCTAGAACACCCGTTCGATACATGTGAGGCGGTGTTGGGGCGCTGTCCCTAGCGGATGATTCACTCCTATCCAACGGCTGGTTACCGGTGATTCATCGGAAAGATCAGCGCTGATGATCGGAATTCGAACGAGGAAGGAATCTACTATGACTCTCGTTAAGAACGTTTCCCACGCCCCTGCGGCTGCGTCTCGCGCCGGTCGACGCGTCGCTATTCCAACTGAGCGGGTCCTGTTCGAAGGTTCCGAGTCGCTTTCCGGGGTCGTTTCACCTGGCGTCGGCAAGAATGTACGTTCGAATACCCATGGTGAGGGGCGGGCCTTCACTCCGAACTTCGTGCAGCAGCGTCGCTTCGCTCACCCGGTAGCGAATGCTCGTTCCCAGCGGGTCATGGCTTCGCAGGCCTCTGCACTTCGCCGTGGAATGGATATTGCCAACCGGGTGGCCACTTCCCGGGGTGGGGTGCTGCTGAGTGGAATTGCATTGGTACTCAGCCTTGGACTGTCTCCGTTGGCGATGGGCCAGGGTGGTGACGAGCAGGCTCCTGCCGCCACCGCGGCCGTGTCTGAGATCGCGTCAGCCGAGGCGGCGGACTAGCCATCTTCCGCTCGGCTTGGCGGAGTAGTGCCGTGGCGATCGAATTGGGGGGGGAACTGTGGAATCCGCCGGGGCGCTTTTTCTGCGTGCTGGGCATAAACTAGTGGCGTGCTGTGCCCAAGTTGTCGCTGTGAAGATTCCCGTGTTGTGGACTCCCGAGTTGTCGAAGGCGGAATTGCCATCCGCCGCCGCCGGGAGTGCCTGCAATGCCTCACTCGGTTCACCACCATGGAGCGCTCGGTCCTTCTCGTAACGAAGCGCAACGGGGTGACGGAGGAATTCAGCCGCGAGAAGGTCATCAAGGGTGTAAGGCAAGCCTGCCAGGGACGCGATGTGTCAGACGACGACCTCAAGCTGCTCGCCCACGAGGTTGAGCAGAGCGTTCGTGCGGACTACGGATCCCAGGTCAACGCCCACGACATTGGCCTGGCGATCCTGCCTCCGCTGCGCCGACTCGACGAAGTCGCCTACCTCCGCTTCGCCTCCGTGTATAAGTCCTTCAGCTCCTCCGAGGACTTCGAGGCAGAGATCGCATTGCTGCGCAGCCAGCACCAGGGCAACCCTCCGCACCCGGGCAACTAAAACCGAGACCATAGCGCCGTCCCCGGCGCTCACGCTCCCGGCGCACCACGGACTAGCGGATCTGACCGGCAGCCTTGCGAACCCGCTGCAGTGATGCGCTGCGTGCAGTGCCCAAATGCTGGGCAAACAGAGCCACCATGAGCTCCTCGATCAGCCAACGCAGGTCCTTGACCTGGGGCGAAGCCTGCCGGGCGCTGGGCAGGCGATCCACCGTCTGCTGATAAATCTTCATCGCTTCCGCCAGCTCCTCCGCCAGCTCCGCCTCGCGATCAGGATCCCGCTCCAGCAGTGCCAGCCTCCCCTTCATAGCCTCGACGTACCGGGGGACGTGCCGGAGGCGCTGAATGCCCCACGTGACCAGACTGTGGTCCGCGGCGTACAACTGCACCTGCTTTTTCATCTCCGCAATCGCGGGACCATCCCACTGCTCCAGCTCCGAGGAGATGTCCTGGATGGCTAATGCAGCAGGGGCGAATGCAACCAGGATCTGGCGCACCAGACCAGGAGCCTGCTGGCGGGCCGTCTGGCAGGCCCGTTCGCACTCGTCAGGGGTTCTGATCACCGGGCCAACCTTCTCCAGAAGCTGGCGGCACGCCGCCGTGCGCGCATCGTCCACCAACGCCTCAATACCACCGTTCGGATAGTTCTCCAGCGCCACGCGCTGGCGCAACGGCAGCCCCTTGAGCATCTGTCCGGCGGAAATCGGGGTGGCCTCGGCCATCAGGCTTAGCACCGTCGAGAACTGCTGAGCCTTCGCCGCGTGCTCGGTGGGGAAGGCCTTGAGCTCGAAACGCGTGCTGCGGTGACCCGTCTTGCCAGCGGAGAAGCTGGCAACCAGTGCGGGGAAAGCGTTCACGGCCTGGCCGTCGACGACGGTCTCGATGGACTCAGGGATATCGCCGATGCTTTCGGCCGACCACTCATCAGCGTGCTGAAGCACGCCACCCACGCCGGCCCCGCCCTGAGGTGCCTTCTGCTTCCCGCCAGTGCCACGGCCCTTCTTGCCAGCTGCGCCCGCACCCTTCTGGTGCACCTTGGCGTCCAGCGGGCTGGCAGCCGTAGAACCCTGGCCACCACGCAGGGACCGAGCACTCGCCGCCGCAATCGCCTGGCGGACATCACCGGCCAGCTCCCGCTGGAGTGCGACGATGTCCCGGCCGGTGCGCACCACATTGCCGCGGCGGTCAATAACCGCAAAATTCATGCGCAGGTGGTCGGGCACCTTGGTCCAGTCGAAGTCCGTGGCGTTGATGCCCCGACCGCCCAGCGAGCGCAGCGCATCGGCCAGCGACTCATCGATCGCCCCGTCGTAGGGCGTCATGGCCTCCAGCGCCCGTGCTGCGAAATCCGTTGCCGGGACCACCGACTTGCGGATCGCCTTGGGCAGGGAACGGATGAGCGCCACCGCTAGCTCGTGACGCATGCCCGGAACCAACCACTGCGTGATTTCGGGGTCGATGTTCGCCAACAGGGGCAGTGGAACCTGCATGGTGATGCCGTCGCGCGGATCGGTGGGGTCGAAGACATACTCCAGGTCGAACTCCAGGCTGCCCTGCCGCCAGGTATCCGGGAACTCATTGGCCTCCGCGGCCCCTTCGTGCGAATCGATGAGCGCGTCGAGCGAAAAATCCAGCAGGTCTGGCTTCTTGTGGCGTGCCTTCTTCCACCAGGAATCAAAATGTCGGCTGGAGATGATGTCTGCGGGCAGGCGGGCGTCGTAAAAAGAAAACAGGGCATCATCGTCGATCACGATGTCCCGGCGACGGGCCTTATCCTCCAGCTTCTCGGCTTGCTCAAGAAGCTCCTGATTGTGGCGGTAGAACTTGTGGCGCGTCTCCCAGTCGCCCTCGACCAGCGCCTTGCGGATGAACATATCCCGCGCCAGCTCCGGGTCAATCCGGCCCAGGTTGACGCGTCGCTCCGTGACGACGGGGAGTCCAAGCAGGAGGGCCTTTTCGTAGACCATCGCCGCACCCCGCTTCGATGACCAGTGCGGCTCCGAGTGGGTGTACTTCACCATGTGGGGCGCGATTGATTCCACCCACTCCGGGCGGATCGGCCCCACCGTTCGGGCGAAAATCCGGGATGTCTCGACCAGCTCCGCGGCCATGATCCACTGCGGTGGTTTCTTCGCCACATGGGAGCTCGGGTGTACCACAAAGTGCGAATTGCGGGGGCCGGTGAACTGGCGGCTCTCGCCCTCCCGCATGCCGATGTGGCTGATCAGCCCGGCCAGCAGGGCTCGGTGGACATCATCTTCGGCGATGGGCTCGCCGTCGAAGGTCAGCTGCCGGACATGCCGAATATTCGGCACGGACCAGCGCAGCTCCTTGGCGATATTGAGCAGCTGACGAACCAGATCCGCCCACTCCAGGACACGCAAGTAGTGGATGAACTCCCGCTGGCAGAGCTTGCGGAACTGGTTACCGCTGAGCTCGGCGCGCTGCTGTTGCAGGTAGCTCCACAGCTTCAAGGTGGAGATGAAGTCCGAGTTCGCCTTGAAACGCGCGTGGAGCTCATCGGCCTGCTGCTGCTTCTCCAGCGGCCGTTCCCGGACGTCCTGGATGGATAGCGCAGCGACGATGACGGTGACCTGATCCAGGATGTTCAGCCGGTGGGCGGCGACCATCATGCGCGCCAAGCGGGGGTCGGTCGGGATGCGAGACATGTCCCGTCCCACGTCCGTCAACGCGTGCCGGTCGCCTCCGGAGATCGCGCCCAGCTCGCTGAGCAGCGCAACGCCGTCGCGCACCGCGCGAGAGTCAGGGGCCTGCAGGAAGGGGAACTTCTGGATATCACCGAGGCCAAGAGCAAGCATCGCCAGGATGACGCTGGCCAGGTGGGTGCGCAGAATTTCGGGGTCGGTGAACTCCGGTCGGGCTTCGAAGTTTTCTTCCGAATACAGCCGGATCGCAATACCGTCGGCGACACGGCCACAACGGCCCGAACGCTGCTTCGCGGAGGCCTGGCTGATCTCCTCGACCGGCAGTCGCTGTACCTTCGTGCGATTGGAGTAGCGGGAGATGCGCGCATAGCCGGTATCCACGACGAAGCGGATGCCCGGCACGGTCAGGGACGTCTCGGCGATATTCGTGGCCAACACGATCCGGCGGCGTTGGCCAGGGTTGAACACGCGGTGCTGTTCCGCATTCGACAGTCGCCCAAACAGGGGGAGGATGTCGACGCGTGCCCCGCGCCGGTCGCGGTTGAGATGCTTATCCAGCGCCTCGGCGGCGTCGCGGATCTCGCGTTCCCCGGAGAAGAAGCACAGGATGTCGCCGCTGCCGAAGCTCCACAGCTCGTCGACGGCCTCGATGAGCCCGTCCAACGGGTCCGTCACGTGGGTGGTGATCTCCCCACTGTCCGGGTCGGTATAGCTTCGCTCCAGCGGGCGGTACAGGATCTCGACCGGGTAGGTTCGCCCCGAGACCTCGACGATCGGCGCGGGTGTGCCATCGGCGCTGGCGAAGTGCTCCGCGAAGCTTTCGGGGTCGATCGTCGCGGAGGTGATGATCAGCTTCAGATCCGGGCGCTTCGGCAGCAGATTCTTCAGGTAGCCCAGCAGGAAGTCGATGTTCAGGCTGCGCTCGTGCGCCTCATCGATGATGATCGTGTCGTATTCGCGGAGTAGCCGGTCGCGCTGGATCTCGTTGAGAAGCACACCGTCGGTCATGAGCTTGACCGCGGTGTTCTCGCTGGTCTTATCGTCGAAGCGGATCTTGTAACCGACCAGGGAATCCGGCTTATCCGTGCTCGATCCGAGCTCCTCGGCGATGCGGTCCGCCACGCTGCGGGCGGCGATGCGCCGGGGCTGGGTGTGCCCGATGCGCTGCCGCTTGCCGCGACCCAGGTTCAGGCACATCTTCGGGATCTGCGTGGTCTTACCGGAGCCAGTCTCACCGGCGATGATGACAACCTGATTTTCAGCGATAGCCTTTTCGATATCCGCCTGGCGCTCCGAGACGGGCAGCTCGCTAGGGAAGTGGATCTGAGGGAAGACCCGGTCCTGCTGGGGCAGATTGACGCCGGCCGTGCGCTCCCGGCGCTGTCGGCCGCTGCGTCCCCGGCGGCGCGACTTGCCCCCGCGGTTGCGGTGACGCCCGTTTCTGGCGTGCCGCGACGGCTGTTGCGCTGATTTTTGCGTGCTCTTATCGCTATTTTCCCTGCTCATTAGGGCTCCAGCTTAACAACTCTGTGGCTGGCACCTGTAGCCGGGAGCCATTCATAGCTTTTGGCTAAAACCACCCGGCCAGCTCGCGTAGGATAAGGCTTCAGCATTGTTGAAACATTGATAGGTAGCTGTGACCCACAAAGAGTATCGGCCGACCATTGCGCAGGTCCGGACCTTCGCGACGATCGCGGAACACGGCCACTTCGGCACCGCCGCGGCGCACCTGGGCATTTCCCAGCCATCGCTCTCGCAGGCTCTCGCGACCCTCGAGCAGGGGCTCGGAGTGCAGCTGATCGAGCGCTCCACCCGAAAAGTCATCGTGACGCCGATGGGGCGCTCGCTGCTGCCTTTCGCCCACGCCACGCTGGAGAGCGTGGACGCCCTCGTTGATCACGCCAATTCTGTGAAAGGCGGGTTGGGCAGCGCCCTGGTCGTGGGCATGATCCCGACGGTCGCCCCATTCCTGCTCCCGGATTTCTTGCGCGCCCTCGACGAACCGCAGGCTGGGGATGCCCCCCGCATCGTGGAGGAGAAGACCCACCACCTGGTGGATGCCCTTCGGCAGGGGCACATCGACGTCGCGGTGTTGGGGCTTCCGTTTGAGGACGCCGGGCTGACCACGATTCCCCTCTACGAGGAGGAGTTCGTGGTGGTCGTCCCAGAAGGCCACCCGATGGCCGGCCGCCGCGACCTGCGCGTCGCCGACCTCGAAAAACTCGACCTCCTGCTTCTCGACGAGGGGCACTGTTTGCGGGACCAGGTGATGGACCTGTGCCGCAGGGTGAATATGAGCCATGACCCCCGGCTGGCGGTGACCCGGGCAACGAGTCTGTCCACCGTGGTTCACCTCGTTGCCGCCGGGCAGGGCGCGACCCTCGTTCCGCTGAGCGCGGTGCCCAGTGAGTGCCAGCGCCCGGGCATCGGCTTGGCGACATTCCACCCCGAGGAGAAGGCGGCTGGCCGCACGGTGGGGATTGCCCACCGCTCCAGCAGCGTGCGTACCGAGGATTATGAGGAGCTCGGCCGCATCCTCTCTGAGTCCTTTGCAGCGGTGCAGGAAACCGCCCGGGCGGAGCTGGCCGCTAGCCTTGGTGAATAACCAGGCTGGCTAGGCGCACCTCTCCGGCCTCGTCGGTAGCGGACAGGTCCACCATGCCCTCGAAGGCCCAGCCGTGGTCCTTTTCCGGGTCATCCAGAATCTGGCGCACCCGCCATTGGCCGGGCGCAGCCTCCGGGTTCTCGTCGATGAGCACCATTGAGTTGGAACGCGCGTCGGCGTCAACCCCCAGGTCCGCATACTCCTCGAAGTAATCGTCCATGGCGGCGGGCCAATCGGGGGCGTCCTCCAGGTAGGAATCCAGCTCCGCCAGCTGCTCCTCCTTCTCGAAGGCGAAGAGCTCCACGTGGCGGAACATGTGGTTGCGCACCATCCGCCGCAGTGCTCGCTTGTTGGCCGAGAGCGCGGAACTATCGGTGACCCCGAAGGCATGCTCCGTGACCTGCTCCTCGGTCAGCGGAGCATCCGGGTCGGAGAGGGTGGCCCACTCATCCAGCAGGGAGGAGTCCACCTGGCGGATGAGCTCGCCCAGCCACTCGATGATGTCCTCGAGCTCCTCCGTGCGGTAGCTCTGTGGCACCGAATGGTCCAGGGTGCGCCACGCGTCGGTGAGGTAGCGCAGCACCACGCCCTCGGAACGCCCCAAACGGTAGGTAGCGATGATGTCCGAGAAGGTCATGCCCTTTTCGATCATGTCGCGCAGAACGGACTTCGGGGAGATGTCGAAGTCCTTCGCCCAGGGGTTGGATTCGCAGAAGATGTCGAAGGCATTGTCGAGGGATTCGGCCAGCGGCTGCGGGTAGGTGACGTCCTCGAGGATGTTCATCCGCTCGGTGTAGTCGACGCCCTCCGCCTTGAGCGCGGCGAGCTCCTCATCGCGGGCTGCGCGTTGCTGGCCGCTGAGTACCTGGCGGGGATCGTCGAGAACCGCCTCGAAGGTGGAGATCACGTCCAGGGTGAACTCCGGGGACTCCGGGTCGAGCAGGTCTAGAGCAGCCAGCGCGAACGGGGCCAGCGGTTGGTTGAGCGCGAAGTCTCGCTGCAGTTCCTGGGTTAGCCGGGCGTCCTTCCCGGACGGCGTGTCCGCCGCGAACTCCTCGACCACCTCGGACCGAAGCAGGCCACGGTAGAGCTCGATCGTGGTGCGGATGTGAGCGTTCTGCTTCGCGCGGGTCTCGTGGCTGCTGCGGAGCAGACGCTTGAGGGCAGCAAAGGTCCATTCCTTGCGAGCGACGATGTTCAGCAGCATCGAGTTGCTCATCGTGAACTGGCTGACCAGCTCCTCTGGCTCCGCGGTGAGCAGGCGTTCGTACGTGGACTCGGACCAGGTGGTTCGGCCCTGTGGTGCGGACTTCTTGCGCAGCCGCTTGAGCTTCTTCGGGTCCGTCCCAGCGCGCTGGCGAAGCCGGAAGTTCTCGATCTCGTGTTCCGGCGCCTGGACGACGACGGTGCCTTCCGTGTCGTAGCCTGCGCGTCCTGCTCGTCCGGCGATCTGGTGGAACTCCCGGGACTTCAGGATGCGGTGGCGTTCGCCGTCGAACTTCGCTAGCTCCGTCATGAGCACCGAGCGGATCGGGACGTTGATTCCCACGCCCAGGGTGTCGGTGCCGCAGATGACGGTCAGCAGACCCTGCTGGGCGAGCTGTTCCACCAGGCGCCGGTATTTTGGCAGCAGGCCGGCGTGGTGGACACCAATCCCGCGGCGCAGCAGTTTGGATAGGGTCTTGCCGAAGCTGGTGGTGAACTTGAAGTTCCCGATCGCCTCGGCGATCGCCTTCTTCTTCTCTTCGCTGACCAAGCTCAGGCTCGTCAGCGCCTGAGCGCGCTCGATGGCCTCGCGCTGGGTGAAGTGTACGACGTAGACCGGGGCCTTGCCATCCTTGACTAGCTCCTCGATCGTCTCGTGCACCGGGGTATAGACGTAGTCGAAGCTCAGCGGAACCGGGCGGACGGAGCCAGAAACGTGGGTGCAGGGCCTGCCGGTGCGGTCGGTCAGATCCTTCTCCAGCCACGCAGTGTCTCCCAGCGTGGCGCTCATCAGCAGGAACTGGGCGTGGGGGAGTTCCAGGAGGGGCACCTGCCAGGCCCAGCCACGGTCGGGCTCGGAGTAGTAGTGGAACTCATC
Source organism: Corynebacterium sp. UMB9976 (assembly GCF_030212265.1). Taxonomy (NCBI): domain Bacteria; kingdom Bacillati; phylum Actinomycetota; class Actinomycetes; order Mycobacteriales; family Corynebacteriaceae; genus Corynebacterium; species Corynebacterium sp. UMB9976. Next base: position 224,819 of record NZ_JASODY010000001.1, on the reverse strand, counting down.
CATGACCACCTGGTCGACCTGCGCGTCCTTCCCGTCGCGCAACGCGATATTGGCGAGGATCTCGGCGGTGGCGCAGATGATGGGGGCACCACCATTGACGGTCGCATCACCCGTCATCATGCCCACATTCTCAGGGCCAAAGGTTGCGCAGAGGTCGAAGAATTTCTCGCTGACCAGGGCTTTGATTGGGGCGGTGTAGAAACTGCGCTGCCCGCGCGCCAGCGCCACGAAGTGGGCCGCCAGGGCCACCATCGACTTCCCGGACCCCGTGGGGGTCGCCAGGATGACGTGGTCCTGGGCGACCAACGCCGTGGCTGCCTCCTTCTGCGCCTCGTAGAGGCTGATCCCGCGGTCTTCCGTCCACCGCAGGAAGGACGCCAACACGGCGTCGTCAACGAGCCCTTCAGGGACCTCGTCGAGGTCGGGGAGTAGGTCGGCCAGCTGGGCAGCGATTCCCACTACTGTGAGTCTCCTTCATCGTCGTCGTGTGGGTCGTTGCTATGGGTGGGATCCGCCGGATCCTCCCCGCCGGCCGCGGAATCGGTATCCGCCGCGTCATTCATGCGGGCCAGGAATGCCTCGAACTCGGCGCCCAGCTCCTCGCCAGTAGGGATGTCCTGTCCTGGCTCGAGCAACGAACTCTTCTTCTTTCGAAGCCTACGGACTTCCTTGTCGTACTGCTGCTCGAGGGCCCCAACGACGGTAGCGATCTCGTGGGAATCCTCCGTCTGCTGTGCGAGCTGCTGCTGTACGCGCGACATATCCTTCTCCAGCGCCTTCAACGGCAGCTCGCGGTCGGCAAGGTCGCCGAAGGCCTTCAGCAGCGCGTAGCTTGCCTCCGGGTACTCTGAACCCGCGATGTAGTGCGGCACATGGGCCGTGAGCCCAATGGCGTCGAATCCCGCGGCAGACAGCTGCATCTCGGTGTCGAGCGCAGCAGCCCCCGGGATCACCAGCCGTGCGTCCCACGTGTGGTAATCCCGCACCAGGGACGGGTCCGAAGCGTGCGCGGAAATCACCAGCGGGCGGGTGTGCGGCACCGTCATCGGGGCAGCATAGAAGGAAATCGCCCGGGAGACATTCGCTCGCTGCGCCAACTCCATGATCGCGTGCCCGAATGCCTCCCACTTCAGGTCCGGCTCTGGGCCGGCGACCAGCAGGAACGGCCGGTCGTTGACGTCCTTGACGATGCGCACGTCCAGGCTGAGCTTGTCGGACTTGGTGATACGATTCTGGTCGATCGTGATGCTGGGGCGCCGTGCGCGGTAATCCAGTAGATCATCGAGGTTGAAGCTGGCGACAACCGAGCTATCCAGAGCCTCCAGGAGGTGATTTCCACTGACTGCGATGGCCTGGCCCGCATCGGCATAGCCCTGGAGCGCGATCAGCATCGGGATACCTTCGTCCGGCGAATCCGCCTCCAGTGGAACGGGATATTCCATCTCATACATGGTGTTCCGGGGACGGCGGCTAAAAGAATTGTCCTGAGGCATCGTCTTTGCGCTCCCTTTCTTTACAACGACTGCGGGGCAGCGGGCCGGAGATCTCGGCATTAACCGAGTTCAGGCCAGCCAAAACACGTGGCGGGCTCCGGCGTGGGGAAGTTATCCACAGTCCACTGCGTGTCCACAGGGTCCTGGCGGTTCTCCTCCGCAGACCAACGCTGCTGCGCTGGGGCTGACCGGGTGATCGAGCACACTTTGCTCATGAGATCACACGATTCACGTCATTCCAACCACAACGACCATCGCAATATTCCCCACGAGACAACCGCCGCGCAGGCCCCACCATCCGACAACAGGCTACGGGGCCGCCAAGGGCACAGCACAGCACCAGCTGGGCATCGCAGCATCTCCCTGGGAGCCGACCCCGGGGCTCTGCTCGCAGGCCTACCAGCCATGCTCGGTTTCACACCGCAGGACTCCTTGGTGCTCATCGGACTCCAACCGGTCAGCAAGGACGGGCCACCTCGAGGCAGCAACCCGGGTGACCGCGCCACCACACACGCCACCGTCACCTTTCAGGTAGGCCCCGTCGTGAGAGCCGACCTGGACGGCGATAGCACCGAGGAGGCCCTCGACACCTTCTGTGCCGCACTGGGGGCTCCCATCTCGGACACCGTGCCGACGGATCAATGCCCGCAGGCGATCATCCTCGTTATCGGTGGCACCCCGGCCCGCGCCGTCGACGTATTCACTGACACACGCACCCAACTCGCCCTGGCCGGAATCCCCGTGCACACCAGCCACTGGGCTCAGGAGATTGCAGACCACCAAGAGTGGGCGACATACGACCTCCACACACAACTATGGGTGGACGAGGGGACCATCCCGGTACAAAGCGCCAACCCAGTAGCTCTCCACGCGGGGGTGACCAATGCCTTGAACTTCGCAGCTCGCGAGGACATGGAATGCTGGCTGGACCAGCAGGGCCCACCCCTGGCAGGGCAGGCGGAACCGCAGTGTCTGGACACCGCCCTCCACCAACTATTGGCAAAAACAGAAGAGATACTCGACGGGTTCACCACGGTGGAGGATGCAATGGCAGACCTGGCGCTGCTGACCGCGATCGCCCGGCTCTGCGGCGAGCCCCGCAGCCAGGCCTTTCTCATCACCACATCAATCGGCATGCCCTCGCCCGTCATCCGCTCACTGCTCGCGGCAACTGCGCGCCACACAGCCGGCGACGTGAGAAGCAATGTGCTTTACGTGCTCACCCAGGTACTCGTCGGGAATGGGGAAGGAGTGGTCGCATTTCACACCGCGCGCCGGGCAGTCTCCGAGGCGACCAGCGCCATGGGATGGAAGGATAACCAGGTGCTCGTCATAGCCCTGAAAACCGGCCTCGCGCTCCAGATCGTCAAGGATAAGGTCGCAATCGCCACAGGGGTCCTGAACGGGAAGAACCCGCGCGAACACGTCCCGGCCGACACGCGCGAGGCCTTCATGCGGGTGCTGGACTGGGATGCCCTTGAACACCTACGTCACCTGGACACCGAGGGAGGTGAGCTCGCGAAACCTTAGGGACGGGGAGCGGAGTGGGCCGCATCTCCCAGGGCGGAGGTAAACCGCCACGCGTCCGACACCACCGTCTTCAGGTCCGAGAGTTGCGGCTCCCAGCCCAGCTCAGCGATAGCCTTCGCACTCGAGGCGATGAGCACTGCCGGGTCTCCGGCGCGCCGTGGGGCCTCGATCGCCGGAATGTCGGCCCCGGTGACCTCCCGGCAGGTGTCGATGACCTCCCGGACGCTGAACCCGTCACCGCTACCAAGGTTGAAGATCCGGTGCTCGCCGGCCACGTTGGACGTCGCAGCGAGCACGTGGGCATCCGCGAGGTCCTTGATGTGGATGTAGTCGCGCACTGCTGTGCCGTCCTTGGTGGGCCAATCGGAGCCGAAGATGCTGATCGACTCGCGGTGGCCCAGAGCGACCTGCAGGACGATCGGGATCAGGTGGGTCTCCACCTCACGGTTCTCACCGAACTGCTGATAGGCGCCCGCGACGTTGAAGTAGCGCAGGCTCGTCGCTGCCAAGCCGTAAGCCTTGGCGTAGGAGGAGAGCATGTAGTCGATCGTCAGCTTCGAGGCACCGTAGGGGTTCGTCGGGGCCGTGGGCATATCCTCCGTGATAGGCACCTGCTCCGGTTCGCCGTAGCAGGCAGCGGTGGAGGAGAAGACGATGTTCTTCACTCCTGCTTCGCGCATCGCGTCCAGCAGCGTGAGGGTTGTGAGAACATTGTGGTGCCAGTAGGCATCCGGCTGCTCCACGGATTCGCCCACGAGCGAGCGCGCGGCGAAGTGGAAGACGGCGGCGAAATCGCCATCCGCCAAAACCTCGCTGGCCACATCCGCAATGTCGCCTTCCACGAAGTTGGCTTTGGGGTGGATCGCGGAGCGATTGCCGGTGCTCAAGTTATCCACGACGGTGACGTGGAACCCGTTTTCAACGAGGACGGCGGTGCATACGCTACCCACGTAGCCCGCACCACCGGTGACGAGGACGTTGCTGCCAGGTTCAATTGCGTTGTATTCAGTCACTGTGGGGGCTTTCTTCAATCGAGGAATGCGAGGTCTGGCGGGGTCAGGAGGCGTCGAGGCGGTTAAGCGTTCGACACGTTGCGTACGCGGACCGCGTGCGCCAGCTCGCTGGGGATGACGACCTCAGCGGATTCGCCACGCAGAATGAGGTGATCCTCAGTCGGGATGACGGAGACGGCGACACCTGGGAGAATGCCCGCCTCGCGCAGCCGCTTCATCAACGAGCCCTCGACCTGCACGATCTCGTTAAAGCTGGTGACCACGGCCTCGTGTTCCTCGCCGGTGGCCAGGTCGGCGGCGCGGACCGAATTCGGGTCTTCCGCCACGGCCGTCTGGGAGATATCCGTGCCGTCCGCCGCCTGTTCGGTCAGGAAATTCAGCCCCGGGATGGGGTTGCCGAAGGGGGAGGTGTCGTGCTCGTCGAGAACCTCAACGAGGCGCTGCTCGACCTCGTCACTCATGACGTGCTCCCAGCGGCAGGCCTCGTCGTGAACCTTGTCCCACGGCAGGCCGATCACGTCGGTCAGCAGGCGTTCGGCAAGGCGGTGCTTGCGCATCACGGCGGTCGCGAGTGCTCGACCCTCGTCGGAGAGCTTCAGGGAACGGTCCTTCTCAACGGAGAGCAGACCATCGCGCTCCATGCGGGCCACCGTCTGGCTCACCGTGGGGCCGGACTGCTCAAGCCGCTCAGCGATCCGGGCGCGCAGCGGCGGGATGCCCTCTTCCTCGAGCTCGTAAATCGTCCGGAGATACATCTCCGTGGTGTCTACTAGGTCACGCACCCTACTCGCCCTTTCTCACCTTTCGAGCTGATGGAAGCCTCGAAAAAATCAATGCCTCAACCATACATCCCCGGTCTTGGGGAGTGGCGCACTATACGGCGTATTCGCGGAGCTTGTCCGCGCGCTGGCCCTCCCGCAGCTTAGCCATGACCTCGCGCTCGATCTGGCGCACCCGCTCACGGGAGAGGCCGAACTGACGGCCGATCTGGTCCAACGTGCGGGGCAGGCCATCATCGAGGCCATAGCGCAGGGTGATGACATCCTGCTCTCGCTGCTCCAACGTGGCCAGCACGGAGCGGATGTCGGAGTGGCGCAGGCTGGCGACGACTGCAGCCTCGGCGTCCTCTGCCTCGGAGTCCTCGATGAAGTCGCCCAACGGGGCTTCCTCGTCGGTGCCGACGGGCATGTCGAGGCTCACCGGGTCGCGGGACTGCTTCATCAGCATCTCGATCCGGTCCTCCGGGATCCCCGACTCCTCAGCCAGCTCCTCGTACGTCGCCTCACGGCCCAGGTGCTGGTACATCTCGCGCTTGATGCGGGAAAGCTTATTGACCTGCTCCACCAGGTGCACCGGCAGGCGAATAGTGCGCGACTGGTCCGCCATGCCGCGGGTGATCGCCTGGCGGATCCACCAGGTGGCGTAAGTGGAGAACTTGAAGCCCTTCTTGTAATCGAACTTCTCCATCGCGCGGATGAGCCCCAGGTTGCCCTCCTGGATCAGGTCCAGCAGTGGCATGCCACGGCCCGTGTAGCGCTTGGCCAACGAGACCACGAGGCGCAGATTAGCCTCAAGCAGGTGAGTACGTGCGGCCTTGCCTTCGCGTGCCAGGATCTTCACATCGCGCTTCTTCGCACGAGTCAACGGCTCGCCGCTCTTGAGCAGCTGCTCCGCATACAGCCCGGCCTCAATGCGCTGGGAGAGTTCAACCTCGTCCTCAGCAGTCAGCAGGGCAGTCTTACCAATGCCGTTCAGGTAGACGCGGACGAGGTCGGCCGAAGGGTTCTCGTTATTGCCTCGGCGCCGACGGCGGTCAGTATTCTGCTCCGGCTGCGAGGCATCATCCTTGGCGGACGTCGCGCGGGCGGAATCACTGCCGCTGGTGGACTTGCTCATGCAGTTAGGTCTCCTCTTGAGCTCACGATGGGCATCCGACGGGGCGCTATTTTTGAGGCGCTAATACAACCAACGGCCAGAACCCGGATTTTGTTCCCAGACCCAACTCCATGGTCGGGGCGAAGAACGCTTGCACCCCACAAACGGGGCTAGCTACCCCAAGCATCGCCGACCTAACACTCGACCAACACGGTATAAGGTCCCTCGTTGACCGAGCTGACCTGCATATCCGCCCCGAACTCGCCAGTTTCAACGTGGATCCCACGGTCCCGAAGCCCCTGGACGATGCTCTCAATCACCGGTTCCGCAGCCGGACCCGGCATCGCCTCCGACCAGCTGGGGCGCCGCCCCCGCTTCGTCTTGCCCATCAGGGTGAACTGGCTGACCACCAGCACGGAACCGCCCACCTCCTCAACCGACAGATCCCGTTGACCACCCCACGGCTCACCCGAGGCGGGGAACAACCGCAGCTCGGCGATCTTGCGCACCATCGTCTCCCAGGCGTCGGCGTCGTCGTCCTTGCCGCTGCCGATGAGGGCAAGCAACGCCGGACCGGAGACCTCACCGACCCGACGGACCTCACCGGATTCATCTCGGACGTCGACGCTGGCCTGACTCACCGTGCTGATAACTGCCTTCATGGTTCTCCTCTTAACTTTCTGCCCAGTCGACCAGACCGCTCGGCAATACGATGCCGTGGCGAACAAGGTCGACGATGATCCCCAGCATCCTCTCCGCCAGGACTTCCTCATAATCTTCGCCTGCAGCAGCCAGGTCCTCGCCCTCGGCAGGCCCGGTCACAGCCGCATAGAGACCCAGCACATCCTCCAGGGCCAAGCCCTCCGGATTCAGGCCCGCGAGAATCGACTCCACCGCGGCATCGATCTCATGCGTCCACGCCGGACCGTCTGTCCTGGCCAGGCGCAGACACAGCTCCCGGAACCCCTGCCCGGCCTCCGCATCGGCCTGCCGAACCAACTCGGTGGCCACCCCCGGGCGCACGGCAAAACGCTCGCCCAGGACATCCTCGGCGGAGACATCGGCCAGCCACTGACTACGGATGAACCACTCCGCCACGTCAGCACCCAGCGGGGTACCCGGCACCATGGTGTCGGGCAACTGCTCGACGGTGACCTCAGTGGGTCCATCAATCGCACGCAGGTGGGCGAAACCCAAGGCAATATGGCTGACCCCGTTCTCAGCCAGGTAGTGAAGCCACTGCCCGGCCTTCCGCCGGCCCGCTGGGGAGCGTGGGTCAATACCTTCGTCGCTCAGCCACGTCGTCACGTAGGTCTCCGGGTCCACGTATTCCCGCACGAGGCCGTAGGCACGCACCCCCTCCGTCGGCAGCCAACGCCCCATCTTCGACGCCACGGAATCCTCGGCGGACACCGCCCAAGAACACAGAATATGCGCCGTGCCGCCGGGGGAGAGATGCTCAGGAGCGTGGGAGACCACGAGCTCGGTCGCGCGGTCCAAGCCCAGCCCAGAATCGCGGTAAACATGCCCGACCTCCGGGGGCTGGACCACAAAAGGCGGATTCGACACGATGAGGTCGAAGCGCTCACCCGCCACGGGCTCGAACCAGGAACCCTCTCGCCACTCGATGCCGCTCGCGGGGGCTGCCTCAGCCGTGGAGAACTCGCCTCGTGCCTGACCCAGCTGAGCGCCATTGACCGCGGCGAAGTCCAATGCTCGGCCACTAATATCCGTCCCCACCACCTGCGCCTCGGGGTAGGCCAACTGCAAGGCCAGGCTCAGCGCCCCACCACCGCAACCCAGGTCCAGGATCCGCCGCGGGGAGGGCAGCCACGGATTGTCCGTCGGCGGGATGACCCGAAGCAACGACCGCGGAGCGTTACCCAGGCCCGGTACGTGATCGTCCGCGGTGGGCTCCTGCGGCCACAGGCCAGCGTCCGGATCCGACGCGAGCAGGAATTCTCCACTCAGGCCTGATGCATCGCCATCCGCATCACCGAACAGGTGAGGGAAAGAGTACGGGCGGATATCCACCCGCAACTGCAGCTCATCCGCACTGCCGGGCAAGGAGTTGATCAGGCGGGCGTCGATGGCACGCCGGGTGAGGTCAGTGCCGATGACTTCCTGCCACGTCGCAAGGGCAGCTGGTTCCCGTAAGACGAAGAGCTCCACCAGTTGGGCTGCGTTTGTGGCGTCTGGGGAGTCGCCCCGGCCATGGGTGCGGACCGCGCGCAGCGCTCCGGCAGGATTGGCGAGGTTGAGGGCGAGGAGACCGGGCTCGCCGAGGACGTCCTCGAGCAGGGTGGTGCTGAGTCCGCGTTCACGGGCAACGGCGAGCAGGCCACCGAGAGCCTCGCGGGCGGGCTGGGAGGTGAGTTGCATGCTGGAAGGGTGGGTTGTCACTGCGGGGTGTGCCTTCTTGTCTCGGTCGTGGTTGGGGAACGGGCTCTGCATGCCGCCGGTACAGCATTGGTCTCGTCAAGGGCGCTGGGGCAGTCGCAAGCTGTACGCCCAGGTGATGGCCGGGCTAGTCCTCGGACTCGTGGTCGATGACGGGGTGGCGGTCGGTGGAGTCCACCTCGTTGGGCTCCAGCTGTCGCTGTGGGCTCGTTGCCTGGGAGAGCTGGGAATTGGCCATCGCCGCCCGGTTGGCCCGCACGAGGCCAGGCTTATAGACCTTTTCCGACTCCTTCGTGGCTTCCCCGGACTCGTTGGCGAGCATGACCGCAACCCAGGGCAGCGGAACACTGATGAACGCCACGATCGCACCCACAATGATGTTATTGGTGACCCACAGCAGGATCACGGCCAGGACAAGCACCGGGATGCGTGCAATCTGTAGCCCCAAATAGAGGCGACGCCGGTGGTGCCAGTCCTCCAGCTGCGACTTCCTCGCGTCGGTGATCCGATCGACCCGCTTGCCAGGGCGGCGGAAACGGCGCGCCCCGGTGGCTGAACTGCCCCGGGCGCGACCGGCACGTTTCTCTGCTGCTGACATACCGTCTACGGTAGTACGAGAGTCAACTGTGGGAAGCCCTCAGGGGCAAGATGGAGGATTGTGAGCGCCACGAGCACCAGCACGCTGGAACGTCCGAAGGTCGATGAGCAGGAGCAGCCCCAGGACGACACCCCAAAGTTTTTCCACTACGTCAAGAAGGACCAGATCGTGGAGTCAGCGGTCATGGGCCGGTTGGTGGTTGCACTGTGCGGTGAGACCTTCCCGGTGACCAAGCAGGCAAAACCGGGCTCCCCGGTGTGCCCAGAGTGCGAGGAAATTTACCAGAGCCTGCGTAAGAAGTAGGTCCGATACAAGGTGAAAAGAACCCTCCGTGCCTGGCAGCAGGAGGCCCTGGACCTCTACCAGGAGCAGCAGCCACGGGACTTCCTTGCGGTCGCAACCCCGGGTGCCGGTAAGACCACCTTCGCCCTGACGCTGGCGTCGATGTTGCTGGAGAAACGCGTTGTCCAGCGACTCGTCATCGTGGTTCCCACCGAGCACCTGAAGGTCCAGTGGGCGCTCTCCGCCGCTGCCATGGGGATTGCTCTCGACGCTGAGTTTTCCAACTCTTCGCCGTTTAACAACTCCTTCGACGGCGTGGCCGTGACCTATGCCCAGGTTGGTATGAAGCCCACCAAGCACTATCAGGTAGCCACCGCCCAAAAGACCCTGGTGATCCTCGACGAGATCCACCACGCAGGTGACGCGAAGAGCTGGGGAGACGGCGTTCGCTTGGCCTATGCCCACGCTGAGCGCCGGCTGGCGCTGACCGGTACCCCGTTCCGCTCCGACGATGCGCAAATCCCTTTCGTGGACTACATCGAGGTGCCGGGCACAGACGGCGCGCTGGAATCGCGTGCGGACTATACCTACGGCTACTCGGAGGCCCTGCGCGACGGCGTGGTTCGGCCGGTAGTCTTCATGGCCTACTCCGGCCACGCCCGGTGGCGTTCCAGCGCGGGCGAGGAGTTCGAGGCTCGGCTGGGTGAGTCCCTCACCCCGGAGCAGACCGCCCGTGCGTGGCGGACGGCGCTGGACCCGAAGGGGGAGTGGATCCCCGCGGTCTTAAAGGCTGCTCATACCCGCCTGCTGAAGCTGCGCACCCACATCCCGGACGCCGGCGGTCTCGTCATCGCGACCGATAAGACGACCGCCCGCGCCTACGCCAAGATCCTGTCGACGATCAGCAGCACCCCAGTCACCGTCGTCCTTTCCGACGAGGTCGGTGCCTCCGACCGCATTAAGGAATTCTCCGCCAGCCAGGACGAATGGATGGTCGCGGTGCGCATGGTTTCGGAGGGTGTGGACGTGCCCCGCCTGGCGGTGGGTGTTTATGCCACGAGCGCTGCGACGCCGCTGTTCTTCGCCCAGGCGATCGGTCGTTTCGTCCGTTCCCGCCGTAAGGGCGAGTCCGCCAGCGTGTTCCTGCCCAGCGTGCCGGTGCTGTTGGACCTGGCGTCCAAGCTGGAAAAGCAGCGCAACCACGTGCTGGGCGCGCCGAAGAAGGACGAGGAAGGCTGGGATGATGAGCTGCTGGCCCAGGCTAATCGCGAGGAGAACGAGCCGGACGAGCTGACGACCTACGAGTCCATCGGCGCGGAGGCCGAGCTGGATTCCTTGATTTACGACGGCTCGACCTACGGCACGACCACCCTGGCCGGTTCCGCGGAGGAACAGGACTACCTTGGTCTTCCAGGCCTGTTGGATGCGGAGCAGATGCGCACCCTGTTGAAGCAGCGCCAGGCCGACCAGGTCGAGGCACGCGCCCGCGAAGCTGAGGAGCGCAAGCGTCGGGAGGCCGAAGAGCGTCGCAACGGCGGGGCTGCCGGTGGGATGAGCGGTGCAGAGGCGCACCGTCGCCGCGTGGCCAGCGAGGAGCTGCCGGCCCTGCGCAAGGAGCTCAACGCGCTGGTGAACATGACCGCGGCACGAACCGGTAGACCACAGGGGGCGATCCACAACGAGGCGCGCCGCAACTGCGGTGGCCCTCCGACGGCGTTGTGCACTGCTGAGCAGCTGCGAGACCGCATCGCCTACCTGCGCGACTGGTAGGCTATGCCCTCATGCCGGGTACACCGCAGCCCGGGAAGGGCTATTAGATAAATTCCGAGAAAGGATCGTTGAGGCGAGATGGCGAAGAAGAATCCAGCTGGTGGCCAGCCGGCCGTACCGGCCCGCGCACCCCAGGTAGCCAGCCGGATGTCGCTGGCCGCACTGATCCTGGGTGTGCTTGCCCTCCCGGCTGGCCTGCTCCCGCTGATCGGCATTTTCGTGGCGATGATTGCGCTGGTCGTGGCGATCGTTGCCCTCATCCGCGCGAACCGCCACGGCACGGCGCGAACCTACCCCATCGCAGGCCTCGTGCTCGCGATCCTCGCGATGGGTCTTGCGCTGATCACCACGAAGGTGGCCACCGAGTTTCCGGAACAGTGCCAGGGACTCAGCGACGAGGAGCTGACCCAGTGCGTCAAGGAGCACCGCGAAAACTAGGGGACAGATAGAGATAAAAACAACCGCCGGGTTTCCCGGCGGTTGTTTTCTTTTCCGGCCCCGCTAATGGCGGGCTCGGCGTGTGGGTTAGTCCAGGTAGTCCCGCAGAACCTGGGAGCGGGATGGGTGGCGCAGTTTGGACATCGTCTTCGACTCGATCTGTCGGATGCGCTCGCGGGTCACGCCGTAAACCTGGCCGATCTCGTCCAGGGTGCGCGGCATGCCGTCGGTCAGGCCGAAGCGGAGCTTCACCACGCCGGCCTCACGCTCGGACAGGGTGTGAAGGACGTCCTGCAGCTGATCCTGCAGCAGCGTGAAGGAGACCGCGTCTACCGCGATGACCGCCTCGGAGTCCTCGATGAAGTCTCCCAGCTGGGAATCGCCCTCGTCGCCGATGGTCTGGTCCAGGGAGATTGGCTCGCGCGCGTACTGCTGGATCTCCAGCACCTTGTCGACCGTGATGTCCATCTCGCGGGCGAGTTCCTCCGGGGTGGGCTCGCGACCAAGGTCCTGCAGCAGCTCGCGCTGAATGCGGCCGAGTTTGTTGATGACCTCCACCATGTGAACCGGGATGCGGATCGTGCGCGCCTGGTCAGCCATCGCGCGGGTGATCGCCTGGCGGATCCACCAGGTGGCGTAGGTGGAGAACTTATAGCCCTTGGAGTAGTCGAACTTCTCCACCGCGCGGATCAGGCCCAGGTTGCCCTCCTGGATCAGATCCAGGAAGGCCATGCCACGGCCGGTGTAGCGCTTGGCCAGGGAGACCACGAGGCGCAGGTTCGCCTCCAGCAGGTGGTTCTTCGCCTTGCGGCCGTCGCGGTCGATCTCGCGCAGGTCGCGACGGTTCATGGGGGAGAGGCGCTCGCCGGACTCCTTGATCTGCTTCAGCCGGTAGTTCGCGTACAGGCCAGCCTCGATGCGCTTGGCCAGCGAGACCTCCTGCTCTGCGTTCAGCAGCGCGACCTTACCGATTTGCTTCAGGTAGGCGCGGACGGAGTCTGCCGAGGCGGTCAGGGCTGCGTCGCGGCGGGCCTGGCGCAGGGCGGCGGACTCGTCCTCGTCCCACACGCTGTCGTCGCGACCGTCCTTCGAGGTCGAGGACTCCTCTTCGTCGTCGTCCTCGTCTTCTTCCTCGTCGTCGGCGTCGTCCTCATCCTCGAGGTCGTCGTCCAGGTCTTCGTCGAGGTCCTCATCCAGGTCCTCGTCGATGTCCTCCAGATCCGGTTCGACGTCGTGGTCGAACTCGTCGTCGACGTCCTCCGGATCCTCGCTGGCGGTGACCTCGGCGTCCTTATTCTTCGCCTCGATCTGCTCCTGCTTCTTCGCAGCAGCCGTCGCCTTGGTCGCCTTCCGTGCGGTCTTCTTGGCTGTCTTCTTCGCCGTCTTTTTAGCGGTCTTCTTAGCAGCCTTCTTGGCGGTCTTTTTCGCCGCCTTCTTCGCGACCTTGCGGGTAGTCTTCTTGGCCGCCTTCTTTGCGGTCTTCTTCGCGACCTTCTTCGGCTCTTCGGCTGCATCCTCCGACGGAGACGCCGCCGTGTCTGCGGTGGCAGGTGCAGCCGTGGTCTTCTTCGCGGCGGTGGCGCTCGTTACCTTACGGGCCGTGCGCTTGACCGCCTTACGGGCCGTCTTCTTGGCGACTTTCCGTGCAGCAGTGCCAGACGTCCCGCTTGCGTCCTGGACGCTATCACCGCTGGTGGTCGAGTCTTGAGAAGCCACAGAAGCCCTTTCGGTCGGGGATTGTTGCAACGTACGGGTGCGACCGCCGGGAAGAGCCGACGAGCGCGCTGTACGTTTAGGAAGGTCACCCGCTTGGGGGTTTTCCTACCAGTCGCTATCCAAACTACGTTTGCTCGCCGTTTCCTGGTGGATAGCGACCAGGAAACGACGCATTCAGTTCTACTCGCCAGCATACGTTCACCAACGAGTTCGTGTCGGTGGCGTACAACCGACCCGGTTCACCGGACGGTGTTCTACTGGGGGAGCAGTTTCTCTGAGCAGCTGAAAGGCTGCCTCTGGCGCTCAAGCGCCCAACGGCCGACCATTATAGCCAAGCTTTATTACTCATGCCGTCTAGGGGCGTAGGTCCCAGGCAGCGGCGAGCCCTGCTCCGATGACCCCGGCGCTGTTGAAGTGGCGAGCGATGCTCACCCGGACCGAAGACTCCTCGAGGTTAAGCATCGGCAGCCACCGTTCTGCCTCGGCGGAAACTCCGCCACCGAGGATCAGCTCCTGGGGGCGCAGCAGTGCGACATAGGTATTGAGTACTGTGCTCAACCGGGCCGCCCACTCGGGGAACGTGAGGTTTTGGCGTGCCTTCACCGCGGCCGAGGCCCAATGCTCCGCAGCACTGGGGGAGCCGTCGTCGGTCAACACGGTCAGGTGACCCAGCTCGGTATTGGGGTACAGCCTCGCGCCGCGGAAGAGAGCAGAGCCGATCCCAGTGCCCAAGGTTAGGAAAAGCCGGCTGTATTCCGGGTCGGCCGCCTCGACGGCGCTAAACGGACCGCATTCAGAGATCCCAGCAGCGTCGGCGTCGTTGAGGAAGAACCACTCCACCTGGAGGGAGGAAGACCCCGATGTGCCACCCGATAACGCCTGTCGCAGGGCGTCGTCGAAAAGCGCAGCGGGACGGGTACCGACCCACGACGGTGCGATATTCGCTGCGGTGCGTGCCTCCTGGTTGGTGACCACGCTGGGAATGGCGACGCCGATCCGCAGCGCACGGAACCCGCCTGGGCCAGCAGGCGTGGTGAGCTCCGCGCCCACCTCCTGGGCGAGTACCTGCGTTGCGAGAGCTGCGGCGGCGCCAGCAACCCTCTCGGGCGTGGCCGGTTGGGGAGTAGGGGCGGTGAATCTTTCCCCGACGAGGCAGTGGGAGCGGGTGTCGACGAAGCCTGCTTTGATCGCGGACCCACCGACGTCGATTCCCACGGTGATTCCGGCCCATTCGGCGCTACTAGCCTGCTCGGTGCTCATGGGTCTGAATGCTACACATCAGTGGTATCTGTGGAGGCATGACCGAGACCTTGTTGCTTGATAAAACCACCACCGACCACGCTCCGGCGGTAATCCCCGGCGGGGCGAGCGTTCACGAGCTGCAAGCCGCGGCTGAAGAGGTCGCGGCACTCGCCGCTGCCTTGGTGTTGCGCACTCGCCGGGAACGCACCGATGGTGAGGCGGTGGCGGGCTCCATCATCGAGCTGATGGGTTCGGCGATGCCGGTGGCTCAGACCAAGTCTTCCGCAGTCGACCCCGTCACCGAAGCAGACCGCGGCGCGGAGACGTTCATCCGCGAGTGGCTGCATCACAGGTTCCCGCAGGCCACCGTGATCGGCGAGGAGGAGGGAGCGGATAGTTCTGCCCCCGCTGCAGGATCCTTGGGTGCCGATCCTGGGGACTCTGCAGGGCCAAGGCTGGAGTGGATCGTGGATCCGATCGACGGCACCGTCAATTTCGTCTACGGGATTCCCGCCTTCGCTGTGTCGGTGGCAGCTGCCCTCGACGGGGTGCCGGTAGCTGGCGCGGTCGTGGACGCCGCCCATGGCCATGTCTTCGGCGCCTGTGTCGGCGGCCCCGCGACAGTCGCTCCCGTTGATTTGAGGACCGAGGAGGCAGTCGTCGGTGAACGCAAGAACATCAGTCGGCAGGAGGCACGAAAGGACGCTGCACAGGCGCTCGTGGCGACCGGTTTTTCCTACGACGCTGAACGCCGTCAGCGGCAGGCACGCGTGCTGGGCGCCGTACTGCCCCACGTGCGGGACATCCGACGCCTGGGCTCCGCCGCGCTCGACCTCTGCATGGTGGCCAGCGGTCAGGTGGACGGTTACTACGAGCACGGGCTTAACGGCTGGGACTTCGCTGCCGGGGCGTTGATTGCTGCCCGGGCGGGCGCAACCGTGGTTACCCCCACGCTGAACTACACGGCGGAGAGCGGGCTGCCCATCATCGCTGGAGTGCCGGGGGTGCAGGAAGAACTCGAAAAAATGCTGCTGAGCCAGGGTGCAGGGGGTAGCATCGAGCAACTTTCTTTGCCCTGAGTATGGGGGAGGTGACAAGTGTGCACCTCATGGCCTAATATCCGCGTTCAGCACACATGAGGCGCCCTCGACTAGGGGCCGAATGGCTGCCGTGAAGAATGGGCTTGTGGCCCGCGATACGGCAGGTGGCGGGGATCCCGCCCAAGAACTGATGAGCATCATCCGAGGAGTGTGGGAGGACAACGATGGCCACGGACTACGATGCACCACGGCGAAGCGACGAGGAAGAGCTGGAGACCGATTCTCTCGAAGGCTTGAAGGCCGCTGAGAAGGCGGAGCCAGCGATCTCGGACACCGACGATGGCGAAATCGTGGAACCCTTCGAACTGCCGATGGAGGAAGTCTCCGGCGAGGAACTGTCCACCACGGTCACGCCAAAGCAGAACGACGAGTTCACCTGCTCCGAGTGCTTCCTCGTGCAGCACCGCAGCCGTATCGGTGAGAAGATCAGCGATACCGAGTTCATCTGCATCGACTGCGCTTAAGACATAAAAAGACCCGGCCTGTGGGTGTAACACCGAGCAGACCGGGAGCGCGGAGGCGCTGGGAACCCTAGTAAATGGGCCTTCCCAGCGCCTCCAGCAGTTCCTGGGGGTTCTTGCTGGAGACCAGCCAGTAGGGGGTGGGATCCAACGGGTCATCGAGCACGAGCATCGCCATCGTCGGAATCCAGCCCTTGTGAATGACGAAAGCGGCAGGATCGAGCTGGCGTCCCAACGCAGCTTGCTTCGCGGTGGGCGGGATGACCAGCGTGCGGTCGACCACGGAGGCCGGTAGCTGGGCGTCTCCCGCGCGGATGATCCTGCCACCCTGGGAGTCTTCCACGACCTCGACCTTCGTCCGAGAAAGCGCGATGAGCCCCCAGGCCGCGAGGGCAGCCGCGATCACGCCCGCCACGATCGACCACCACCAGTCGCGTCCCATTTGAGCCTGCCAAGCGATGATAGCCACCACGCCGGCGGCGACGAGCCACCAGGACAGCGGAACGCGCTGGGTCTCGCTGTACAGCACCCGCGTGCCCGTCGCCTCGTCGGTCTTCGCCGGTGGGGTCGATGCTCCGTTCGCAGCGTCCATGTCTCGCAGAGTGCTCCTCGTCTACATGTGGATCTTTACCCGGGCCCGGCCTCGCAGGCGGTGAGGCGCCATACCGAGCCGTTATTGGGTGGCAATTACCGGCCACCATCTTACCCACACACCATCAGGTGTTCCGAAGCCGCCGTGGCTCCCACCAAGGAGGAGACTTTCCTGCAGCGGGCCGATAACGAGATGGGAACGACCTTGTAGAGTGGAGCCTCATGAGCAGCCCGTTGGAAATTTTTCAGATTGATCCATCTCTCCCGCTACCGAACCGGGCACACCCCGAAGATGCGGGCATCGATCTTTACTCCGCCGAGGACATCACCTTGAACCCCGGGCAGCGCAGCCTGGTGGGGACGGGCATTGCGATGGCGGTGCCGGTCGGCAAGGTTGGTCTGGTTCACCCGCGCAGCGGACTGGCGGTGAAGAAGGGATTGTCGATCGTTAATGCGCCCGGCACCATCGATGCGGGATATCGGGGGGAGGTCAAGGTCAACCTGATCAACCTTGACCCGCAAGAAACAATCAGCATCAGCCGGGGTGAACGCATCGCTCAGCTGCTCATTCAGGAGGTCAGCCTCTGCGACGTCGTGGCTGTGGACAGCATTGAGCAACTCGGGGAGACCGCCCGCGGAAGTGGTGGCCACGGCTCCACCGGCACGCGTTGATGCGGGGTCGGGGCAGCTGGTCCCGATAGCCGATTGGGTTTAATTTCCAGCTTTTAAACCCCAACGGTGGCGCTAGCCAGCGCCGCGTTGGCAAGTGCGGAAGGAATGTTTAAAAATGTGGCCATTTTCTAAGAAGAAAAACGAACCCAGCGGTGCAGATCCAAGCGCACCTCAGAGCCAGGCCGAGCAGGAGGTCTCCGACGCGGCGGAAAACGCCGCAGGCGGACCGGGAGACGCTGACCAACCCGTCCAGGGTGAGGACTTTGGGCCCTTCGACGGGGACACGCTGGACTACCGTGAATACAATTTCAGCGATTTCGCCAAGGGCGGGCTCGACCTGGGGTCCATGATGATCCCGGTCCCACACGAGGCCGAGGTACAGGTGGAGATGGGCGATGATGGCCCGCAAATGCTCCACATCCTCACCCCCTTCGGCCGGGTCACCCCGGTGGCCTTCGCCGCCCCAACCACCGGCGAACTCTGGGATAACACGGTGCCGACCCTCATCGAGGGCATGGCAGCCGACGGGCTGGAGGCAACCACCGAGGAAGGCCCCTGGGGCGCGGAGATCGTTGCAGAGTCCGGTGAGGGCACACTCCGAGTTATCGGGGCGACCGGCCCGCGATGGATGCTGCGCATGACGCTCGCCGGCCCACAGGAGGCAGCTGAGCAGATGGCGGCGCTGGGCCGTGAGATCATCGCCCGCACCTTCGTTGTTCGCGGCACGGACCCAATCCCTGCCGGCGATCCGTTGCCGGTTCAGCTGCCGCAGGCCATGGTTGAGGAGCTGGCGCGACACCTGCAGGAGCAGCAGAATGCCCCGGCACAGCAGCAGGATCCCAACGAGGGCGGCAATGACTAGCCCGGAGACCATCACTCTGGATCTGGATCAACCCGGCCACCGAGGTGTGGTCATCGGCCAGCACGACGGACAGATCGTTTTTGTTCGCGGCGGGTTGCCCGGGGAGAAGGGGGTCGAGGTTGCGCTGGACCCGGCTAAAAAGAACGGCAAGCAAAGATTCCGTACTGGTCAAGCGCTAACTATTGACCAGCCGAGCCCGCACCGGGTGGCTGGGCAATGCGACGCTGCTGAGGCCGGAGCTGGTTGCTGCGATCTCGACTTCGTTGATGCCCACGGTTCACTGGAATTTAAGCAGGCGGTGGTCATCGACCAGTTCCGGCGCCTCGCGAAGTTCGAGCTGCCGCAGGAATTCCTCGATGCTCATGTTCACGCGACGAGCCTATGGCCTTTTACCCACTACCGCCACCGCGTACGCCTCGGCGTCGACGCGGAAGGGCAGGCCGGGTTGCGGAAGCCGAAGAGCAATGAGATCGTCCCGCTGGCTGAGGTGGAGTGCTCCCAATGGTTGCCCGGGCTGACCGACGGTGTTGCCGGGCTCAATCCCAGCCCACACAGCGAGGTTGTGGTGGGTGTCGGTCGCGACGGTAAGCGTTCCGTCGTGGAGCTCAAGAAGACCCGACGTGGCCGGAAACGCCGTGTTCTCGACGGCGATGGCGATGTGCTGCATTCGCACCTCGGCGTGAGCTGGAAGGTGCCGGTGGACGCGTTCTGGCAGTCTCACATCCAAGCCAGCGCTTATTACGCCCGCTGGGTCGCCGACCGGCTGAACGGGGAGCTGCACACCGTGTGGGATCTCTACGGTGGCTGCGGTGCTCTGTCCGCGGGCCTGCTGGGCTCCGCTCGCAATGTTGAGATTGTGGACGTCGCGAGCAGCGCAACTCGTGCTGGACAGGAAGCCTTCGCTGCAGCCCGGGAAGCTGGCTCAGAAGGGACGGACACGGCCGTTCGGTTCCGCAGCAGCGACGTCGGCGCGTGGCTGGAGGACCTCGAGGAGGTCGCAGACCTGGACGCCGTCGTTCTCGACCCGCCACGTACGGGGGCGGGGGCCGCCGTCATTCAGAACATCGCGCAGCACCGCCCACCGCGGGTGATTCACATCGGCTGCGACCCCGCCACGGCAGCCCGCGACGCGGGTCTGTGGCGAGACGCGGGTTATGAGTTGCGCGAGATGGAGATCGTCGACGCTTTCGGGTTGACCCATCACGTCGAAACACTGATGTACTTCGAGGCGGCGGGCGAATAACGCTGAAGGCGGTGTCCCCACTAAGATGGGGCCAGCGAATTCAATGTGGGATGGAGAGAAACTGAGTTCAATGGGAATCCTTGAAAATATTTCCTCACCAGCGGATCTGAAGATGCTCGATGAGGGCAAGCTGGATCAGCTGGCGCGGGAGATTCGGGAGTTTTTGATTGAAAAAGTTTCCGCGACCGGCGGACACTTGGGTCCGAACCTCGGTGTCGTCGAGCTGACGATGGCGCTGCACCGGGTCTTCGACTCGCCGTCCGACCCCCTGATCTTCGATACGGGACACCAGGCGTACGTGCACAAGATCCTCACGGGGCGCCGCGATCTCTTCGACACGCTGCGACAGAAGGACGGCCTGTCGGGCTACCCTGACCGCGCGGAAAGCCCGCATGACTGGACCGAGTCCTCCCACGCCTCGGCATCCCTTTCTTATGCCGACGGGCTGGCCAAGGCCTTCGAGCTCAGCGGCCAGTCTCACCGTCACGTCGCGGCTGTCGTTGGTGATGGGGCACTCACAGGTGGCATGTGCTGGGAGGCGCTGAACAACATCGCCACCGGCAAGAAGCGCTCGATCGTCATCGTCGTCAACGACAATGGGCGTTCCTACTCGCCGACCATCGGCGGGCTGGCGGAGAACCTCGCTGCACTTCGCTTGCAGCCTGCCTACGACAAGGTCATGGAGTCCGGGAAAAACACCCTCGGCCGCATGGGCTGGGTTGGGGACCGTGCATTCCAGCTGATTTCCGGTCTCAAGGAAGGGGTCAAGCACTCCATCCTCCCGCAGGAAATGTTCTCCGACCTGGGGCTGAAGTACATCGGTCCGGTTGATGGCCACGATATCGGCCAGGTGGAGAACGCACTGCGTTACGCCAAGGACTACGGTGGCCCCGTCATCGTCCACACGATCACCCACAAGGGCAAGGGCTTCGACCCTGCGGAGAACGACGAAGCTGATCAGATGCACGCCACGGGTGTGATCGACCCAGTCACCGGTGTGCCGAAGGAAGCCTCGAAGCCTGGCTGGACCCAGGTGTTCTCCTCCCACCTCATCGAGCAGGCGGGGGAGAGGGATGACGTCGTGGCGATCACCGCCGCGATGGCTGGCCCCACTGGACTCGCTGAGTTTGGTGAGGTCTTTCCGCAGCGCACCTTCGATGTCGGCATCGCAGAACAGCATGCCGTCACCTCCGCGGCTGGCCTTGCCTTGGGCGGCTTGCACCCGGTTGTTGCGGTGTATTCGACCTTCCTCAACCGCGCCTTCGACCAGATGCTGATGGATGTCGGTTTGCTGGGGCTGGGCGTGACCTTTGTGCTGGATCGCGCTGGCATTACCGGCCCGGATGGTGCCAGCCACAACGGTATGTGGGACATGTCCATCACCGGAATTGTGCCGGGGATTCATGTCGCTGCCCCGCGCGACGGAGCGCAACTGCGCTCGGCGCTGGACCGGTGCCTCGATGTTGACGACGCCCCCACCGTCGTGCGCTTCCCGAAGGGCAGCGTTCCGGCAGACATTCCTGCCCTGCGGCAGGAGGAGAGCTACGACGTCCTGTTCGACCACCGCACGACCGATGGGGACGGCGTGAAGAAGCTGCTGGTGATTAACTACGGCGCGCTCGTGGGGCAGTCCCGGGCGGCAGCTGAGGCGGCCAAGGCGAAGGGCTGGGAGTCTGCGGTCGTGGATCCACACTGGGTCTACCCGGTCTCCGAGGAACTCGTCGAGCTCGCCAGCGATGCCGACCTAGTGGTGACGGTCGAGGATAACGGTATCCACGGCGGGGCCGGTTCTGCGCTGCAGGCGGCGTTGAGCGCTGCAGAGGTTGATACACCGGTGCGTTTGCTCGCGGTGCCACAGGAGTACCTGGCGCACGCATCGCGGGGAGAAGTGCTCGAGGAAGTGGGCCTCGATGTGGCATCCGTGGAGGAGCGCGTGACGGGGTGGCTCGACCGCTTCTAGTGGCTTTTACCCCCTGTTCACCCGCCAACGGGGGTAATTAGAAACAATAAAGTTGCCTAAATCCGCGAAGGGCTCAATTTAGGCTTGCCTATCTTCACTGTCTTTGACAGTATCTAGGGGGACTTAGGGCAAGCTAACCTTGCTTGTTCGGTCAACTTTCGGAATAATACCGGCCGTATCTGCCTGCAGAGGCGGACCGGGACGAACTAGGAAGAGCAAAAGATTGAAGATCTCCCACGCACTCGTTGCAGCAGCTGCCGGATTCTCTCTGATCCTCACGGGCTGCGCAGCCGAGGACAACTCCGCCGAGAATAACTCCGCGTCCAGCCAGCAGAATAACGCGGATCGCACCTACACCCTCGAGGCCGAAAATGGCACCGTCGAGCTGGAATCCGAGCCGAAGCGCATCGTCGTCCTCGACTACGCTTCCCTGGACACCCTGGCAGCGCTGGGAGAGAAGGACCGCGTCGTGTCCACCGCCAAGGCTGCTACCATGCCGAAGGCTGCAGAGGGGATCGAGGCTAACGCTGGTTCTCTGAAGGAGCCGGACATGGAAGCCATCGCCGCAGCAGATCCGGATCTGATCCTCATCGGCGGTCGTCAGGCGAAGATGCTCAAGGAGTTCGAGAAGATCGCCCCGACCGCGAACATGACGATCAACTACGATCACTACACGATCGAGAGCAATCTGGAGCGCGTCGAGGCCCTGGGCAAGCTCTTCGGCAAGGAGGCCGAAGCGAAGGAGAAGGCTGACGAGATCCGCGAGCGCGTGAAGAAGATCTCCGAGTCCGTTCCGGCTGATAAGAAGGAAGCCGCCGTCTTGATGACCAACGGTGGCGAGATCAGCCTCTACGGTGCGGATTCCCGCTTCGGCCTGGTCTTCAACGACCTGGGCTTCACCCCGGCAGGCGGCATCAAGAGCGATAGCGCCCACGGCGAGAACGCTTCCTTCGAGCTGCTGAAGAAGATCAACCCGAAGACCATGTTCGTTCTCGACCGCGACGCAGCGATCGGCCAGGAGGGCCACTCCGCTAAGGCCACCCTCGACAACGAGCTGGTCAAGCAGACGGATGCGGCCAAGGAAGACCGGATCTACATGCTGAGCGGTGCTGACTGGTACCTCAACGGTGGCGGCATCGACGGCATGAACAACATGCTCGACGATATCGAGCAGGCACTCTAATAAAACAATGACCGCGCCACGGGCACCCGGGGCGCGGTTCAATCACGTAACTAGCGAGCGAGACGGTAGTAGGAGAGTAGCGAGCAAGATGGGTACCAACGGTTCCGTGAGCACCCTAACGAGGCAGGCAGGGGCTCCCTTGTCACATGCCCCGCAGACCTCGTACCGGGATCAGGTCGGTGCTCAGCGCGCCGCTGCCGACACCGCTGCGGGGAGCAATTCCGCGGCAACAGCCGAATACACAGACCAGAAAGCGCGTCGTTCGCGCGGCCCCGTCTATGCCATGATCCTCGCGGGCGTTCTCGTTCTACTCTCGCTGCTCAGCCTGATGCTGGGGGCTGCGGATGCGGATTCCTCGGTTGTCGCAGTTTCCCGTATCCCGCGCACTCTCGCTGCCTTGCTGGCCGGATCCGCGTTGGCCATGGGCGGGCTGATTATGCAACTGCTGGCACGCAACCGCTTCGTCGAAGCCTCTACCGTCGGCTCCACGGAGTCCGCGATGGCAGGACTGCTGGCCATCGCGCTACTGCTCCCCGGTGCCCCGATGTGGGCGAAGCTCGGGATGGCCAGCCTCACCGCGCTCATCGGCACGATCGGATTCCTGTTTATCGTGTCCCGCATCAAGGTGCGGACCGGGTTCACGGTTCCGCTGGTCGGTATCATTTACGGTGGCATTATTGGCGCCGCCACCACGTTTTTTGCATACTCCTTCGACCTGCTGCAGAGCCTCGGCGCGTGGCAGCTCGGATCTTTCGCAGGCGTGCTCCGTGGCCGCTACGAGCTCCTATGGCTCGTCGCAGTGCTCGCCCTCGCAGCCTA
Organism: Corynebacterium sp. UMB9976; assembly: GCF_030212265.1. Classification (NCBI taxonomy): domain Bacteria; kingdom Bacillati; phylum Actinomycetota; class Actinomycetes; order Mycobacteriales; family Corynebacteriaceae; genus Corynebacterium; species Corynebacterium sp. UMB9976. The sequence continues at coordinate 201,571 of NZ_JASODY010000001.1, read as the reverse complement.
TGTCCTCGCTGACCGGTTGACTCTGCTCGGCCTGGGCCACGACCTGGCTAAGGGAGTGGGCGTCCGCGTCAAGCTCGTCGAGTACTCTGCCATCGTCATCGTGGCTGTCATCGCGGCTGTCACCGTCACCGTCGTGGGTGCTATCCCGTTCATCGGGCTGATCGTCCCGAACCTGGTTCGCGCACGCATTGGTGACAACGCCCGCAAGGCACTGCCTTGGGTCGCGGCCTGCGGCGCAGTCATGACGCTGGGCGGGGACATTCTGAGCCGCGTCATCCGTTACCCATACGAAATCCCGGTGGGTACCGTTCTTGGCGTGCTGGGTGCTGCCGTATTCCTCTACATCTTGATTCGCGGGGCTCGCATCCAGAACTCAACGAAGCCAAAGCTGTTCCGTCGCGCTCGTCGCGGCTAACGATAGTAAGGAAAGGTTAGCTTTTGCTGGGACGCGTGACACACGCATCGAGCACGAAGCGGGATGATTCGAAAAGGCCACGGCGCACGTTCGTGGCGGTACTCCTCATTACCGTAGCGCTGCTAGGCCTGTTCATCTTGTGGCAGCTTCCCCGCGCCTGGGGTTTTGTACTGCCCATGCGGTTGACCACCGTCGGCGCGCTCGCTGTGGCCGGGATTACCGCTGGCGTATCCACCGTGGTCTTTCACACACTGACCCGGAACCATATTTTGACCCCGGGCCTGATCGGTTTCGATTCAATTTATGTGCTGATCAACACGCTGATCGTGTTTTTCCTCGGCAGCGGTGCGCTGAGTGGCATGCACCCCATCGCGGGCTTCGTGCTGAATACGGTGATCATGGTCGTTTTTGCCGTAGTTGTGTTCAGCCCCCTGGTGACATCGACGACGATGACCCTGGACGTTCTGCTGCTCATTGGTGTGGTGTGCGGGATCTTCTTTAGGTCGCTGGCCGGACTTCTGCAGAAGATGATCGACCCCAATGAGTACCAGGTGCTGCAGGATGCCTTCTTTGCATCCTTCACCGGTATCGACCGGCCGCTGTTGGTCTTTACACTGCTGGTGACGATCGTTGTCTGCGCCTGGATCTGGCATAAACGCCATGTGCTCGATGTCATGGCGCTGGGGAAAGAGACGTCCATTGGCCTGGGCGTGGGGTACCGCAAGGAAAGCCTGCTCCTGCTCGCCGCGATCACCATCCTGGTAGCAGCCTCCACCGCGCTGGTCGGCCCGATCCTGTTCTTAGGGCTCATTGTCGCGCACCTGGCTTACCGGGCGACGGGTACGACCCGGCATACCTGGACCCTCCCGGTTGCTGCTCTGTTCGGCGTTTCCTCCCTCGTGGGCGCGCAGTTTATTCTGGGCCAGATTCTTGGCTACGGCACCACCGTCTCCGTGCTGATTGAATTTGTGGGCGGTATTTTGTTCCTGTTCCTGCTCTTGCGGAAGGAGAAACTCAAGTGATTGAGACCAAGCAACTCAGCAAACGCTACGGTGATTCGCTGGTTCTGGATCACGTCGACCTTCGTATCCCCGAGGGCGGAGTCACCAGCATTATCGGAGCCAACGGAGCAGGAAAATCCACCCTGCTGACTGCGATCGCGCGCCTGATCGACGCCGACGGTGGCACCGCGGAGGTCGCGGGAATGGACGTATACGCCACGGACACCCGAGAGCTCGCGAAGATTCTCGCGGTCCTCCGGCAGGAAAACCACACCTTGAGCCGAATTCGGGTGAGGGAGCTGGTGGCTTTCGGACGCTTCCCGCATTCCCGTGGCCGGCTCACGGCCGAGTGCGAAGAAGCCGTCGATGCGGCGATTGAGTCGATGGAACTCGGTGAGATCGCCGATAAGTTCATCGACGAGCTCTCCGGCGGACAGCGCCAGCGCGCCTTCGTTGCGATGGTGCTCGCCCAGGACACCGAATACATCCTGCTGGACGAGCCGCTGAACAACCTCGACATGAAGCACTCCGTGTCGATGATGCGCACGATTAAGGCTGCCGCCCACGAGCAGGGCCGCACCGTCGTCATCGTCATTCACGACATCAACATGGCCGCTGCGTTCTCCGACCGGCTTGTTGCAATGAAGAACGGCAAGGTCCACACCACGGGGACGCCGGAGGAAGTCATGACCGAGGAGACGCTCAGCAGCCTCTATGACTTTCCCGTTCAGGTCGAGCGGATCCACGGTCGACCGACCGCCATCTACTACTAGAGGCAGATGGGATAAAACCAACCCCGGCCTTGCAGCGATAACCTGCAGGGGCCGGGGTTGAATATTTGCATTCGCGCCGCCTGTCGACGCGAACAGAACGAGCGTGAGGTGAGCCTAGAAGCGCGGCAGCTGCGAGACACCCTCCGGCGGAAGGCCAGCGACGTTCGCCAAGACATTCGCGAAGGCCTGGACGTGGCCTTCCAGATCAACGCCTGTCGCGGTCCAGGACGCACGCATCTCCAGCTGGAAGGCGCGCGGTGGCCCACCGATCTCGCCGTAGCGTACGGAGGCCGTGGAGGTGACGGTGCCACCGAGGTCGGAGTACTCGGCACCAGGGCCACCAAGCTCCTCGGTAAGCCAGTCCCACGCGACCTCGGGCAGCAGCGGGTCGGACGCGACGTCGGCGTCCATATCTGCCTGGATATAGGCGACCATGCGCATCTTGGCTCCCTGCCACGGCTCCTCGCCGTGCGGGTCGTGGAGAAGAATGAGCCGGCCGAAGGCATCCCCGGCGGCCACCGTGCCATCTGGCTCTTCCTGCGAGGCAATTCGGTCGGCCAGATTCACCTGGCTGATCTCCAGGCCGATCGCGTGGCTGAGTGGCGCGAGGTTACGCGGTGGCCGAATCTCCGCGATGGTGATGCCCGAGCGCAGGGGTGCCTCCGACATCGACTTCACGGCGTGCTCGAAATACTCCGGCGTCTGTTCAGGCTCCGCCTCGGGGGTGCGGACCCCGAGCGCGGTCGCTCCCGGACGCTGGTGATTGTCTTTCGCGTTGTTCAGCTCATTCACAATGTCTAAACCTAGCCTTTAAGGTTTTTGATGGGGCGTGCCACGCCGAGGGAAGCCCAAGAAGACCGCCATTACCACCTGCCGGTTATTTGGGGATAGCTGGCATAATGGGAGCCATGACTAATGAGTTGTTGACGCCCGATCTCGCTGCAGCCTCCGCCGCCCGACGCGCCGATGCGGACGCCCCGTACCTGGTGGCGGTGCGTGGCGAGAAGCCATCCCGCCGACCTGTGTGGATGATGCGCCAGGCCGGCCGCTCCCTGCCGGAATACCGCAAGGTTCGCGAGGGCATTCCGATGCTGGATTCCTGCTTCATGCCGGATCTGCTCGCTGAGATCACCATGCAGCCCGTCGTTCGCCACGATGCCGATGCTGCGATTCTTTTCAGCGACATCGTTGTCCCGCTGAAGGCCGCCGGGATGGACGTCGAGATCGTCGCTGGGCGCGGTCCAGTCATGGGGGAGGCGGTGCGCACCGCCGAGCAGATCGCGAACATCCCGGACCTCGAGCCCGACCAGCTCGGCCCGATCGTGGAGGGCATCGGGCAGATCCTCGAGCGCCTGCGCACGGACCAGGTACTCATTGGTTTCGCGGGAGCTCCGTTCACGGTAGCTAGCTACTTGATCGAGGGTGGGCCGTCGAAGAACCATGAGGTCACCAAGGCGATGATGTACGCCGAGCCACAGTTGTGGCACGAGCTCATGGAAAAGCTTAGCCCGATGATCGCGCACTTCCTCCAGGCGCAGATCGAGGCCGGCGTGGACGCAATCCAGCTTTTCGACTCCTGGGCAGGCTTCCTCACCGCCCGCGATTACCGGGAGTACGTCGCCCCGTATTCCCAGAAGATCCTCGATGCGGTGCGGCCGTACGGTATCCCAATGACGCACTTCGGTGTCGGCACTGGCGAGTTGCTGGTCGACCTGGCGAAGGTTGGTCCGGATGTGGTGGGCGTGGACTGGCGCGTGCCGATGAACGTCGCCGCGAAGCGGGTGCAGGAGGCGCTGCCAGACCAGACCCCGAAGGTTTATCAGGGAAACCTCGACCCGGCGGTGCTCTTTGCAGGCCGTGACGTGATCCGCGAGCACGTGCAGCGGATCGCCGCCGAAGCCGATGAGGCCATCGAATTGGGCTATTCCCGGGGCCACATCTTTAACCTTGGCCACGGTGTGATGCCACACACGGACGCCGACGCCATCACCGCAGCCTTCGAGGAGGTTCACAACTCATGACCACGGCGCGAAAGCCACGCATTGCCGTTATCGGCGGCGGGATCGCCGGAGTCAGCGCGGTCTGGCAGCTGCGCCAACAGCTCGGGGATCGCGCCCAGCTGATGCTCGCCGAGGCCTACGGGCGCCTGGGCGGGAAGCTAAAGACGGTGCGCTTTTCCACCGGTCCCGTGGATATGGGAGCCGAGGCGTTCCTGAGCTTCGACCAGCCGTTCATGGAACTGATCGACAAGCTGGGAATGAGCTCCGAGCTACGCACCCCCTCTACGGCGCGCTCGTCCTTCCTGGTGGATGGCAAGTTCGTTGACATCCCGCGGGAGACCCTGATGGGCATTCCTGTCTCGGCTGATGCGGTGTCCGAGATCCTCAGCCCTGCGGAAGCTGCCCGGCTGGATGCTGAGCGCGATGGCCAGCCGATGACGTGGAACGCGGGCGACGACACCACCGTGGGCACGCTCGTTGAGGCCCGGTTGGGCAAGGCTGTGGTGGATAAGCTGGTCTCCCCGCTTCTGGGTGGGGTGTACTCCTGCAGCGCCTACGATCTCGGTGTGCGGGCAACCCTGCCACAGCTGGCGGCGGCACTGGATCGCGCAGGCGAGGGAGGTCAGGGCTTCTTCCTGCTCGACGTGGTGGAAGATCTGCTGGCGAAGCGTCGGGCCACTGCGGTGGGCGGTGGGGGATCACCGTTCCGCTCCTTCGACAAGGGCTACCGCAGCCTGATCGAGGAGATGATGCGCCAGGCCGACCCCGAGCTGATCCTGAACTCCGCTGTTGAGTCTCTCGGTCGGACCTCGGACGGCCGGTGGGTGATTGATCCACTGGGGACGGTGGACGCCGTCGTCGTCGCGACCTCCGCGCCGACCGCGTCCGTCATCTTGGAGGACGCTGCGCCGGTGGCGGCGGAGGCACTGGGCAGCGTGGAACTCTCGAGCTCTGCGGTGGTGGGTATGCGCTTTGCCTCTGACCACGGTATTCCCGAGCGCTCCGGCGTGCTGCTGGGATCCAACTCGGGCACCGCGGCGAAAGCCTTCACCTTCAGCTCCAAGAAGTGGCCGCACCTCGCCCAGGGCGGTGGGGCCTTCGTCCGCGCCTCCTTCGGCACCAAGGACGAGCCCTGGTACGTCGACGCTAGCGATCGGGCTCTGTTGGCTTACGCCCTGGAGGACCTGGAGCGGGTTACGGGCGAGCGGAAGACTCCGGAGGAGATCTTCGTGCAGCGCTGGCATGGCGGGATCCCGTGCTACGGGGTTAAGCACGCCGAGAAGATGTCGCAGGTACTGGATGACGTAGCCGGGGTGCCACGTCTCGCGGTCGCTGGTTCGATGCTCCGCGGCGTCGGGGTGCCGGCTACCGTTGCGACCGGGATCGCTGCGGCGGATAAGATTATTGCCGACTTGGGTTAAGGCCCACGCTGCGCGAAAGCAGTGAGCGACTAAAGCCGGGCGCAGCCCCTGAGGACGGGGCTGCACCCGGCTTTTCTTCGGGGAGTGGTTGGGCTAAAGCTGGCGGGGCTCGAGGGTCATCGCGATGCTATTGATGCAGTAGCGCAGGTCGGTGGGCGTATCGTAGCCTTCGCCCTCAAAGACGTGTCCCAGGTGGCCGTGGCAGGTCGCGCAGAGAACCTCTACGCGGCGCATGCCGAGGCTCAGATCTTCTCGCAGAACAACCGCATCGCTATCAGCTGGGTCGAAGAAGCTCGGCCAGCCGCAACCAGAGTGGAATTTCTCCGAGGAACGGAAGAGCTCGGAGCCACAGCCGCGGCAACGGTAGACACCCTCGGTTTCGGTATCGACGTACTCGCCGGTGTGGGGGCGCTCGGTGCCAGCCAGTCGCAGCACCTGAAACTCCTCGGGATTGAGGCGCTGGCGCCACTGCTCGTTAGTAAGATTCTGGAAATCTTCGGTCATTGGAAAACTATTCACCTTTCCAGGCTTGGGTTTTGTTCTCTTCCGCTGGCTTGCGATGCCGTCCACCGGAGATGGACGGGGTGGAGCGGTTGAGGAACCAGATCAGCGCGCTGATCGAGATGCTGATGAGCAGCAGCATCCAGCCTACGGTGCCCCGTAGCGTTTCGAAGATTCGCCCGGCCCAGAACCATTGATCCGAGTACCAGCTGTCGATGGCCAGGCACAGGTAGACGCCCAGCCACGCGACTGGATTATGCATCGTCGATCGGTGGAGGAATGCCGTGAAGAGCAGCGGCACGATGAGCAGTGAATAGTACATCTGCCCCAGGGAACTGACGAGGAACACCCCGATCAGTAGCAGCGAGGAGGTGGTGAATGCCCACATCTCGCGATCCCCGGGCCGGGTGGAGTTGCGCCACGGCAGCAGGGTAAAAGCGCCGATGAGTACGAGGACGGCGGCGAGACTGCGCCAGAACCAAATCGTCACGGTGCTGGCCCCGAAGTACACACCGACACCGACGATGGAGGAGTTCGCGAAGTCACGGACCTCGCCGAGATAGGGCACAAGATTGTCGAAGAAGCCCTGGGGCTCAGCCATCAACGTCCAGCCCACGATATTGCAGGCGATAGGTAAGAGGAGAGCCGCAACGAGGCTTAGCCACTGACGTCGAAAGAAGGGAAGAAACAGCAAGACGACGAACTGTGGCTTGATCGTGATTGCGAGTCCCAACGCGAGCCCGCTGCACACCTGGGAGGTGGCGCCTTCTCGCAGGAGGAAGTACAGGCACAGCGTGGCGAGGAGGAGGAGCACTCCGTTGATATTGGCGAAGAGCAGGTTGTTCTTGACCGCCTCGGTGTTGAATACGGCGATGATGCTCAGTGGCCATAGCGCGCCGGAAAGGGAACCCAGCCAGGTCTTAGACCAGCCGCGGGCAGTGTAGATGATGTGGCTGAGGATCCCAAGGGCAATCACGATCGCGATGGCGTTGCCGAAGATATACAGCGCCCGCGCCGCTTCAAAACTACCGAGGGCTGACAGCGGGCTCAGCAGCATCGTCCCGCCCGGGAGGTAGAGATAGTGCGGGTCGGTGGTGGTGTAGTCCTCGGAGTACACCGGAACGCCCGACCAGAAGCGGTTGATGGCTTCCCATACTGTTGTGAAGTCGTCCGTCGTGCCGCTCTCGTAGGAAGCCCAGATCTTATGCAGGGCGGTGAGGAGCGCCAGAGGCCACAGTGCCCAACTCACCCATGGAAAGCGTTCATCGAAGCGGGTGGTCCTAGCGCTGACGCGACGAGGCTCGTCCCGGGTTGGATTCGCGGAGGCAGGCGCTGGGGAAGAGGCAGAGTGGCTCATGGTGTCTTCGAGAATATCGTGGGGATATGAGAAAAGAGGCAACAGTGTGAATACTGCTGCCTCTTCATCTTTGGAGCGGATGACGAGACTCGAACTCGCGACCCTCACCTTGGCAAGGTGATGCGCTACCAACTGCGCTACATCCGCGTGCGAATCCACTGTAATAGTGAACTCACCGTGCGCGATACTGGGATCGAACCAGTGACCCCTTCCGTGTCGGGGAAGTGCTCTACCGCTGAGCTAATCGCGCTAGCTTTCAAGTTCAGCCTCGGGGGCGAACTGAGAGGTGGAAACGGGAATCGAACCCGTGTAGACGGTTTTGCAGACCGTTGCCTAAGCCACTCAGCCATTCCACCGTGGCGTGAAACCCGCCTGATGTGGTGATCCTCCACGTGAAGCGGAGAATACCTGGAGCGGATGACGAGACTCGAACTCGCGACCCTCACCTTGGCAAGGTGATGCGCTACCAACTGCGCTACATCCGCGTGCGAATCCACTGTAATAGTGAACTCACCGTGCGCGATACTGGGATCGAACCAGTGACCCCTTCCGTGTCGGGGAAGTGCTCTACCGCTGAGCTAATCGCGCGGTCCTCTAAAATAAGAGTGGAGCGGATGACGAGACTCGAACTCGCGACCCTCACCTTGGCAAGGTGATGCGCTACCAACTGCGCTACATCCGCATCGCAACATAGTTTCACCGAGAACCTGTGGTTCACCGGCTGCACGCTGTGCTGCAGCACTAAACGATAGTCAATCGTGTCCGAAGCGACAAATCGCCAGGTGTAGGGCTGAAAATCAGGTCGTTTTAAAGTCACCTCGTTGTTATTTGTCTGTCATTGTTTCTTGTTGGGCGGGCACCTGGTGTCGACCTTTCGGGAGGTGATGCTCTTGGGGTGGCCGCTTAGGGGTCGACGCGTATCGTGCCGAATATGTCTTGTGGCCTGCAGGTTTTGGAAAGGCTGTAGCGCTCAGCTAGATTATCTCCTGCAAGGTCCTATAGCTCAGTGGGAGAGCACTTCGTTCACACCGAAGGGGTCACTGGTTCAATCCCAGTTAGGACCACGGTTATGAAGGGGCCGGTCGATAACGACCGGCCCCTTCATTCGTATCGGGCATCCCCGTTCTAGTTGGGTGGCCGGCGCCTTCAGCCAATCACTGAAAGTCCCTTTGGTGAGGAGCGGCGGCGCGTGACGTGGGGGTGCGGGCTCGGGGGTATGCTCGGGCGGAGTGAAGTTCGCGGGAACTTAATCGAGCGATCGTCCGACTATCTATATCGGACCCGAACATCAATGGAAGGTGAAGATGCAGTTGTGGTTTGCTGACGCACACAAGCTCCGGTCCCGGATTGCGGGCCTCGTAGCGGCACTCGTTACGGGGATTGCGATGCTGGGGGCCGGCGTTGGTCCGGCGGCAGCGCACGACCTCGTGGTCGACTCCACGCCCAAGCAGGGCTCGAAGATCGAAGAGCCAGTCAAGGAGATCTCCTTGACATTCTCGGGTGTTCCTAAGGAGGGCTTTAATCGCATCGCGCTGTCCCGCGATGGCGACGTTCTCTTCACTGGGGAGCCCGATGCAGATGGCCGAGTTTTGAGCATCGAGGTGTCTGACGACGTGGACTGGCAGCCCGGTGAATACACCGTGGGCTACCAGATCACTTCTTCGGATGGCCACGCTACTCGCGGTTCGCTGCAGTTCCAGTACGGCGACGTCGAGGCTGCGGATTCCAGCTCTTCCGAGCAGTCGGAGGAGACGGGGTCTGAGGGGTTGGGCGTGCCTACCTGGATTTTCGGCGTAACCAGTATTGTTGTTATTGCAGGAGCTCTCGTTCTCGCCATCGCACGGTGGCGGGATATCTCCAAGTAGTTTGGGGCGCCTGCCTGCGGTCCTCACCGCAGGAGGGGCGAAGAGCCACGAGAAACACCAAGGAGTCTGAAAACCGTGAAGCAGAACCGCACTGCACTGTCCGCCGTTGTCGCGCTGAGCGCCGCGCTCGCGCTGGCTGCCTGCTCCCCGCCGAACGAGAAGGCTACCGGCACCGAGCACATCGACACCGCCACCGTCGGGGCAAAGACCCCGGAGCTGGGCGACAAGACGGACAAGAAGGCCGACTCGGCAACCTCTGAGACGGAAGAGACCACCACGTCTGAGGAGGCTTCCGAGGCTGCGGAAACGACCGCTGACGTCGAGCCGGGTGCGGCCAACGACGCCGGCACTGAGCCTGCAGCAGGCACCTTCAACTAAGCCTTTCTGGTTGGGTCCACATCCCATGCGCGTGGGGTGGAATCCCGGGGCGATTCGTCCGCCCCGGCCTCCCGCCCGCCGCACCAACCACTTCCTTGAGAATCAAGGACTTTTCCGTGAGGTACACCATGAACACAACCGTTGGGCACTCTGTGCGTCGCCCCAAGTCCCTGCGCGCCACCGCGGTCGCGCTGATGGGCGTGACTGCTCTCGGACTGGCCGCCTGCTCTCCTTCGGAGGAGAAGCCAAGCGAGCAGACCGCTTCTGAGTCGCAGACCGCCGAGAACGCTGCCGAGGGGCTGACTTTCGAAGGGGCATACGTTGGTGCTAAGGGCACCGATAAGAACATGACTGCGGTCCTCGGCAAGCTGGTCAACAATACCGACAAGGAGATCCACATCGTCTCCGCATCCGGCAGCCTGGATGCGACGTACGAGCTCCACGAGGTTGTCGATGGCGTCATGCAGGAGAACCCGGAAGGTTTTCGTATCCCGGCCGGTGGCGAGCTCGAGCTGAAGCCGGGTGGCGACCACATCATGATCATGGACTACTCCGAGGAAATCGCCGCAGGTGACGACATCACTGTCATCCTCAAGGCAGAGGACGGCACGGAATACGAGCTCAAGGACATTCCGGCTCGCGTGCAGCAGTCCAGCCACGAGCACTACGGCGACGCCCATGGCGAGCACGGTGATCACGCTGGCATGGAGGGCCATGGTGAGCACGGTGGCCACGGTGCGGGTATGGACGGCGAGGGGGAGCACGCCGAGCACGGCGAGCACTAGAGCTGCCTCCCACCAAGTGATGAAAATGAAAAGCCTGGGCCACGTGACTAACGCGGGGGCCCAGGCTTTCCCGCCATTTGGCCGCGAATCAAGAGACTTAGCAAGGACAGAAGAAGGTTTTTGAGCGAGATGAGTACTGGGGAGTCTTCGGGATTTTTTAACGTCAGCCGGCGTGGGCTATTCGCCGGTGTCGGCGCAGCGGGTGCGGCCGCCGTGCTCGCCAGCTGCGCGGAAGGCGAGGGACGCGGGGGAGACATGCCCAACTCCTCCGGGGACATCGAGGAAAAGTTGACCGTCCCCTTCGATGGCGCTCGCCAGGCCGGCATTCAAACGCCGCACCAGAGTCACGGGCTTGTCGTGGCCTTCGACTTCCACAACACGAACAGCCGCGAGGCCCTCCGCAAGGATCTCCGTCGGCTCATGCGCGTGTGGACCCCGGACGCTCGGAAACTCACTCAGGGCAACGCTGCGTTGGCTGACCTCGAGCCCGAGCTCAACCTGCAGCCCGGCAACCTGACCATCACCGTCGGCTGGTCGCCTGCCCTCATCGAGAAGATCGGCTCGCTCGATGAGGTTCCGAAGTGGGTTTCCTCCCACACCAAGGGACTGCCGAAGTTCAAGGGCGACGATCTGGACCCAGCGTTTAGCGATGGGGACGTCGTCGTCCAAATGTGTGGCGAGGATCTGACCACCCTGTCCCACGCGATGCGAGTCCTGACCCGCGGCGGGCGGGACTACGTCAAGCCACGCTGGACCCAGCGCGGCTTCGTCGACATCCGGGAGGGGCAGACCGCACGCAACCTCATGGGCTTCAAGGACGGCACCGTCGTCCCGCGTACCGACGAGGAATTCGATAACGCGGTTTGGGACGACCGTAACGGCACCTCGATGATCGTGCGTCGGGTGACCTTCGACATGCCTGGTTGGGAGGCCCTCGACCGCGAGAGCCGAGAGAACGTCTTTGGCCGCAAGGCGGTCAGCGGTGCACCCCTGACCGGAGAGGACGAGTTCGATGACCCGGATCTCAACGCGGTGGACAAGACCGGACTACCCGTCATCGATCCCAAGAGCCACGTGGGCATTACGGCAGGGGAGGGCAAGCATATGCTGCGGCGCCCGTTCAACTGGGACGGCGAGGTCAACGAGCACGGCGATTCCGGCCTGATTTTCATCTGTTTCCAGGAGGATCCGGACACCTCCTTCACCCCGCTGCAGCACCGTCTCGCGGAGAACGACCGACTTAATCAGTGGATCACCCACACTGGTTCTGGGGTCTACTGGGTGCTGCCTGGCACCGAACCGGGCTCCTACTGGGGTCAGCAGATCCTCGAGGGGTAAACTGAAAGGTCGTTAGTGGCTGTCACCCGGTATGTGACCGCCCACGTCGTTGCTTGAAGGAGCATTTTCTTGAACTCTCCCGTTTCCGCCCAGCCTGCCGTTAAGTTCCTCGTTCCGGCTGGCGAGACAGCCGGTGCGGCCATGCGCCCGCTGGAGCTGCCGAACAAGGGGCCCGAGGCCATCGTCGTCGTGAAGGACCCGGAGGGTAACCTCCGCGACCTTGCCTGGACTCCGGACGTGGACACCGAGGTCACCGCGATCGCGTCCGATACGGAAGAGGGGCGCGGCGTGATCCGCCACTCCACGGCGCACGTTCTCGCCCAGGCCGTGCAGCGCGTTTTCCCGGGTACCAAGCTCGGCATCGGACCGGCCATCGATGGCGGTTTCTACTACGACTTTGACGTCGCGGAGCCTTTCACGCCCGAGGATCTGAAGAATATCGAACGGGAGATGAAGAAGATCATCAAGTCCGGCCAGCGCTTCGAGAGCAAGGCCTATGGCTCCAACGATGAGGCTCGCACCGAGTACGCTGCCGAGCCGTACAAGCTCGAGCTCATCGAGGACAAGGGCAACGTCGATCCGGACTCCGAGGAGGCCATGGAGGTCGGCGCAGGTGAGCTGACCGCTTACTCCAACGTCAACCCGCGCACCGGCGAGGTCGAGTGGTACGACCTGTGCCGCGGCCCGCACGTGCCGACCACGCGCTACATCCCGGCCTTCGCGATTACCCGCTCCTCGGCGGCGTATTGGCGCGGCGACCAGGACAACGCGGGCCTGCAGCGCATCTACGGCACCGCCTGGGAGTCCAAGGAGAAGCTCGCCGAATACCAGCACATGCTGGAGGAGGCTGAGAAGCGCGACCACCGTCGCCTGGGTGCGGAGCTGGACCTGTTCAGCTTCCCCGACGAGGTGGGCTCCGGCTTCCCGGTGTTCCACCCGAACGGCGGCATCGTGCGCCTGGAGATGGAGGAGCACTCCCGCAAGCGACACCTGGCCAGCGGCTACTCCTTCGTCAACACCCCGCACATCACGAAGGGCGACCTGTTCCAGAAGTCCGGTCACCTGGACTTCTACGCCGAGGGCATGTTCCCCCCGATGCAGCTTGATGGCGAGACCGACGAGGACGGCAACGTCACCAAGCCGGGGCAGGACTACTACGCCAAGCCGATGAACTGCCCGATGCACAACCTCATCTTCGCCTCCCGCGGCCGTAGCTACCGTGAGCTGCCGTTGCGACTCTTCGAATTCGGTACCGTATACCGCTACGAGAAGTCCGGCGTGGTGCACGGCCTGACCCGCGCCCGCGGCTTCACCCAGGATGACGCGCACATCTACTGCACCGAGGACCAGCTCGAGGACGAGCTGACGACGGTGCTGGAGTTCATCATCTCCCTGCTGCGCGACTACGGTCTCGACGACTTCTACCTGGAGCTGTCGACGAAGGACCCGAAGAAGTTCGTCGGCACCGACGAGATCTGGGAACGTTCCACCGAGATCCTGCAGCGGGTTGCCGAGAAGTCCGGCCTGGATCTCGTTCCGGACCCAGCTGGTGCCGCCTTCTACGGGCCGAAGATCTCCGTCCAGGCTCGCGACGCCATCGGTCGTACCTGGCAGATGTCCACCGTGCAGCTGGACTTCAACCTGCCGGAGCGCTTCGACCTGGAGTACACTGCACCGGACGGCACCAAGAAGCGCCCGATCATGATTCACCGCGCGCTCTTCGGCTCTATCGAGCGTTTCTTCGGCGTGCTCCTGGAGCACTACGCAGGCGCGTTCCCCGCCTGGCTGGCGCCGCACCAGGTCATGGGCATCCCAGTGGCCGAGGACTTCACCGACTACCTGGAGGCGTTCGTCGCCGATCTGCGTAAGGACGGCATCCGCGCCGAGGTGGACACCTCCGATGACCGCATGCAGAAGAAGATCCGCACCCACACCAAGGGCAAGATCCCGTTCATGCTGCTCGTCGGTGGCCGGGACGTCGAGAATGGTGCGGTCAGCTTCCGGTTCCACGACGGTACGCAGGTCAACGGCGTACCGCGCGAGGAGGCAGCGAAGGCGATCAAGGAGTGGATCGGCCAGCGTCGCAATGAGCAGCCGACGAAGGAGCTCATCGCGTCGGAGCTGGGCTAAGCATCGCCCGGTGGCAAAGAATAAAGGTAGGGGTGTGAGGATAGTGAGTTGCGATCCGAGCCAGGATCCTGCGGGCCGGTGTTCCTCGGAACGAGGAGCCGCGGAACCCGCGGGGACTGAGCTATCCGCCCAGGCTGCGTCTGAGGCCAATGGCCGGGTCGTGGACACCGGGGTGGGCTCGCAGCCTGATCTCGCCGGTGGCCTGGATCGGCTCTGGGCTCCCTACCGCTCCGCCTATCTCGCCGATCGGCCGAAAAAGCCCGCCCAGGAGGGAGCACAAGGCCCAGAGGGCGGCGAGGAGAAGCCCGAGGACCCGTTCCTCGACCTGCCCAACCTTCCCGACGAGGAGGCGCTCATCGTCGCTCGCGGGAAGGAGGTCTTCTGCGTCCTCAACCTCTTTCCCTATAACCCCGGGCACATGATGGTGATCCCATACCGCCAGGTCGCCAACTACGAGGAACTGACAATGCCGGAGCTCACTGAGCTGGCGACCTTCACCCAGCACGCGATCAAGACCCTGCGCTATGTGTCGGGCCCGGACGCCATCAACGTCGGCATGAACCTCGGCCGCCCGTCCGGTGGATCGGTGCCCACGCACCTGCACCAACACATCGTTCCCCGCTGGACCGGGGATACGAGTTTCATGACGGTGATCGCCGGCGCTAAAGTGCTACCGCAGACACTTCGCGATACCAGGGCCCTGCTCTCTCGGGCGTGGCGCGAACTTGAGGATCAAAAATAGTGGATAATACCGGGCGTAGGGGACCCGTACTAAGGACAATCGTGATGACTGAAAGGAAGGCTCAATGCTGAGCGAACACGCCCGTCGGCCTGCCTCCGTCATCATCGAACCCATCGCCCGCACCCTTCAGAAAGCGCACGTGAGCCCGAATTCGGTCACGCTCGGTGGGACCGTCGCCGCGGTGGTGCTCGCCCTGTGGCTGATCCCCACCGGCCACCACTTTGCCGCGGCCGTGCTGATCGGACTCACGACCGCGCTGGACATGGTGGACGGCACCATGGCTCGAATGTCGGGTGGCGGCACGAAATTCGGCGCCACTCTGGATGCCACCTGCGACCGGGTCACGGACGGCGCGATTTTCGGAGCCCTAGCCTTTTGGTTCGCGATGGACGCCGAGTCCCACCCCGTGCTGCTTGCTCTGACCCTCACGATTCTCGTCGCTGGTCAGGTGACGAGCTATGTGAAGGCGCGAGCGGAGGCCAGCGATCTGCCCGTTGACGGCGGACTCATTGAGCGCCCGGAACGGCTCATCATCTCGCTGGTCGCCCTGGGGCTGTCCGGCCTGGGCGTGCCATATGTCCTCTGGGTTGGCCTGTGGCTGCTGGGTCTGGGCTCCGTATTTACGGTGATCCAGCGCCTCGTGATGGCCTCCCGCTCGGAGGCGTCCACCGAACACATCGCGGCGCCCGCGGGAGCACGGGAGTTTTAGCCCGTGACCAAAAAACTATCCCTGCCCAGCGGCGAGGATCTCTCCGCGCTGGCATATCAACTGGGTTGGGCGGCGACTAAGCGCCTGCCGGAACCCGTCGCTGCCGTGCTTTTCGATCTGATCGCTGACGCTGCCTCGGGGCGGGGGAAGGGACCCGAGCAGCTGCGCCGCAACCTGTCCCGCGTCGTCGGTCCGGAAAACGTCACCCGTGACCTCGTGCGTCGCGCGATGCGCTCCTACCTGCGTTATTGGAAGGAAGCCTTTCGGTTGCCCAGCATGGTCGGTGACGACCTGGCCACCACACTCGACCAGGGCTTCGACTCCCCAGTCAGCAAGCAGCGCGTGGCGGAGGCCGTCGCGGAGGGCCGAGGGGTCATCCTGACGCTGCCACATTCCGGGAACTGGGACATGGCCGGGGTGTGGCTGGTTCACACCCACGGCGGTTTCGCGACCGTCGCGGAAAGGCTGAAACCCGAATCGCTATTCGAAGCTTTCGTCCACTACCGCAACCAGCTGGGCTTCGAAGTCCTACCGCTGACGGGTGGCCAGCAACCGCCGATGGCTCGGCTCGAGGAGGTCCTGCGCGCGGGCGGGGTCGTGTGCCTGATGGGGGAGCGGGATCTTACCGGCCGTGGAATTCCCGTGGATTTCTTCGGCGAACGGACCTCCATGCCCGCGGGTCCCGCCATCCTCGCCCAGAAAACCGGGGCAGCCCTGCACGTAGCGCACAGCTTCTTCGGCGAGGCACCGGATCAGTGGGGCTTTTCCGTGGGGCCAAGGATCGATGCCGACCGCCCGCTCGCAGAAGTAGCGCAGGACATTGCGGATGGCTTCGCGCAAAACATCGCTGCCCACCCCGCCGACTGGCACATGCTGCAGCCGCTGTTCTACGACGACCTCAGTGAGGCTCGCCGTGCTCGGCTCGCAGCAGGGGAGGCCCCGTGACCCAGGATCAAATCGCAGCGATTGGGGAGCGTCCCCTTAACATCGGCATGGTGTGTCCATACTCCTTCGACGAACCCGGCGGGGTGCAGATCCACGCGATTGAACTCTGCGCCGAGCTTCAGCGCCGCGGCCACCGCGTGAGCCTGATCGGCCCGGGGGAGCAGCGCGAGGGGCTGCCGGAGTTCCTGGAATGCGGTGGCCCCAGCATCCCGATCCGCTACAACGGTTCCGTGGCCCGGCTGAGCTTCGGTCCCCGTGCGCGCCGCCACCTGCGCCGCTGGATCGCGCGACATGATTTCGACGTGGTGCACATCCATGAGCCGAACTCCCCGTCCTATTCCATGCTGACCCTCGCGGTCGCCGAAGGCCCCATGGTGGCGACCTATCACGCCTCGGCCAGTGGTTCGAAGATCCTTAAGCTTGCGTTGCCGGTCTTGCGGCCGTTTCTGGAGAAGATCCACGCCGGCATTGCTGTCTCCGAGGAGGCCCGGCGCTGGCAGGTGGAGATGCTCGCCGGCGACCCGGTGCTGATCCCCAACGGGGTGGACACTGCTGCCTATCGGGAAGCGGAGGTGCTGCCCGAGCTGGATCCTGACCGGCCTCGGATAATGTTTCTCGGTCGCTTCGACGAGCCGCGCAAGGGCCTCCAGGTGATGCTTGGGGCGATGCCATCGATCCTGCGCCAACACCCGAACGTCGAACTTTTGGTCGTGGGCGCGGGTTCGGTCGAGGCGCTCGGCAAGCGCCTGGATGGGATGGGGTTGAGTTGGGTTCACGGCAGGCAGCCTAGTGAGGCAACGGTGCGGGTGTTGGGCAAGGTCAGTGATGAGGAGAAAGCCCGCGCCCTGGCCACCAGCGACATCTACGTCGCCCCCAACACCGGAGGCGAGAGCTTCGGCATCGTTCTCGTGGAGGCGATGGCTGCAGGTGCGGCCGTCGTCGCCAGCGATATCCCGGCCTTCAAGGCGGTCGGCGATCAAGGACGCGCCGCGTGCCTATTCGCCAACCACGACGCAGCCAACCTCGCGCTAAAGATCAACCGCCTGCTGTCAGAGCCCGCGGAGATCCGCGAACTGGCTGCCCGCGGGCAGGACCGGAGCCGGATGTACGACTGGAACACGGTGGCCAGCCGCGTGGAGCAGGTGTACCAGACTGCCACGCTTAAGGGACGGAAGGTGACCTGCTCGTGATCGCGATCCCGACCTGGCTCGTCATACTCGCCGCCGTATTGGCTGTTCTGCTGGTGATCGGCCTGTGGGCCTACTTCACCGCCGCCCGGCTCAACCGTCTGCACATCCGCACCGATAGCGCCCGACTCACTCTGGAGGGTGCGCTGCACACCCGCGCGATGTTGATAGCCACGCTGCGGCCAGATTTGAAGAAGCAGGCGGATCGGGTGTCCCGGGTGCCCCTGCAGGCGACCGACATGGGGGCGCACTCGGAGGCGGAAAACAGCTTGCTAATGGCACTGGATGCCACCGTTATCGAGCACCCGGCGTTCATTGCCGCCTCCACGCGCGTTGACCTGGCATCTCGCTTCTATAACGACGCCGTGTGGGACACCCGCCAGCTGCGCTCTCGGGCAAGCGTTCGAGCCCTCAAATTGGCCGGTTTCGCTCCGCTGCCCGAGTATTATGAGGCCGCGACGACCGATCACGTGGCGTGAACCTAACCCTGTTAGACGGGTTAGAACTAGACAGGTTAGACTAGTGGCCTAAAACACCAACGAGCTGGAACGTGTTGGCGTCCTTAAAGCCGCACTCCCGAGGGGCACCGCAAGGTCAACCCGAGGGCTGAGGCGAGTAAGCGCGAGCACGCCCAGCCACGAAGAGACGGGAATAACTACGTGAGCAAGGCATCCAAGACCGCTGCGGCGGACGCGTCCATCACCACCGGTTCCGCGCGCGTCAAGCGCGGTTTTGCCGACCAGCTGAAGGGCGGCGTCATCATGGACGTCGTCACCCCGGAACAGGCCAAGATCGCCGAGGACGCAGGAGCCTCCGCCGTTATGGCACTGGAGCGCGTTCCGGCTGACATCCGCGCACAGGGCGGCGTGTCCCGCATGTCCGACCCGGACATGATTGCTGGCATCATCGACGCCGTCGAGATCCCGGTCATGGCCAAGGCCCGCATCGGCCACTTCGTCGAGGCAGAGGTTCTCGAAGCACTCGGCGTGGACTTCATCGACGAGTCCGAGGTGCTGAGCCCGGCCGACTACAAGAACCACATCGACAAGTTCGACTTCGAAACCCCATTCGTCTGTGGCGCCACCAACCTGGGCGAGGCCCTGCGCCGCATCAACGAAGGTGCAGCCATGATCCGCTCCAAGGGCGAGGCCGGCACCGGCGATGTGTCCAACGCGGTGACCCACATGCGCACCATCCGCGCGGAGATCAACCGCCTGAGCAACATGGCCGAGGATGAGCTCTACGTCGCCGCCAAGGAACTGGCCGCACCGTACGAGCTCGTCGTTGAGGTTGCGCGTAACGGCAAGCTCCCAGTCACCCTGTTCACCGCCGGTGGTATCGCCACCCCGGCCGACGCGGCGATGATGATGCACCTCGGTGCTGAGGGCGTGTTCGTCGGCTCGGGCATCTTCAAGTCCGGCAACCCTGCTCAACGCGCCGCAGCCATCGTCAAGGCAACGCAGAACTACCAGGACCCGAAGGTCATCGCGGACGTCTCCCGCGGCCTGGGCGAGGCCATGGTCGGCATCAACGTCGACGAGCTGCCGGTGTCCCACCGCCTCGCAGAGCGCGGCTGGTAATTCCCCATGGTTGCCTCCTCGTCCGCCGCCCGGCCCCGCATCCTCGACGTTCTCGACCTTGAGAAGATCGACGGGGATATCTTCCGGGGACGCGTGATTCCCTCGACGTTGAGCCGAACGTTCGGCGGGCAGGTGGCTGCTCAATGCCTGGTCGCTGCGACCCGAACCGTGGGCGCGGAGTACCAGGTGCATTCCCTGCACGGATATTTCGTCGCCCCCGGGCGTTCTGAAGAACCAACGCTGTACATCGTGGAGCGCATCCGCGATGGCAGGTCATTCTGCTCCCGCCAGGTGAAGGCGGTTCAGCACGGCAAGCCGATCTTCATCATGCAGGCCAGCTTCCACGTCCGTACGGACGAGGGGCCGGAACACTCCGATGAGATGCGTCGGGTGGTGCCACCGGAGGAGGTCGTGGTCAACCGCGACGAGCTGCCTCCGGTGCGCAAGGCGCTGTTCGATGAGTGGCGCGAGTGGGATCTGCGGGTCGTGCCGGAAGGGGACTTCGAGCCGAATAAGTATGCGGCCTCCCAGCAGGTCGTCTGGTTCAAGTCGAAGGCCAAACTCCCGGACGACGAGACCTTCCACGTGTGCACGTTGGCGTATATGTCTGACATGACGCTGCTGTCCTCCGCCCTTGTCCCACACCGGGGCGAGCAATACCAGGAGGCCTCACTCGATCACGCGATGTGGTTCCTGCGACCGTTCCGCGCCGATGAATGGCTGCTCTACGACCAGGTCAGCCCATCGGCGCACGCGGGGCGCGCGATCACCCACGGCCGCATCTTCAACCAGGCCGGGGAATTGGTCGCCGTCGTGACCCAGGAGGGGCTGACCCGAAAGATCGTGGGAGACCGCCCGGCCGTCCCGCTTAAGGGCTTCGAAGGGAAGTAACACTCGACCCCGCAGCTTTAACATGCGGGGTTGCAGCCTCGACCCCGCAGCAGAACCGCCGTGCCGAGCAGCACGGCGGTTTTTGCGTCCAAGAAACGCATCTCCCGAACAATTACCCACGACGAGGAGCGCGTTAAGGCCTTCTTGGGACGCGCGGACCAGTGGTTCTAAAGAAAACCCGCCGGAGGCTCGTAGTAAGCTGGTAGGCGCGAAAAACTGCTCAGCAGTTTGAAGGAATTATTCGGCTAGTAGGAAGAGGACGATGGCAGGCCATTCAAAGTGGGAGACCACGAAGCGTAAGAAGGCAGCAATCGACGCCAAGCGTGGCAAGGAATTCGCTCGCCTGGTGAAGAATATTGAGGTTGCGGCGCGCATGGGTGGCGGCGACCCGGATGCCAACCCGACGCTCCAGGACGCCATCACCAAGGCCAAGAAGTCCTCCGTCCCCAACGACAACATCGAGCGGGCCCGCAAGCGTGGCTCCGGCGAAGAAGCTGGTGGCTCCGACTGGGAGACCATCATGTACGAGGGCTATGGCCCGGGCGGCGTTGCGATGCTCATCGAGTGCCTGACCGATAACCGCAACCGCGCTGCCACCGACGTCCGCACTGCGATGACGAAGAACGGCGGCAACATGGCGGATGCCGGCTCCGTGTCCTACCAGTTTGAGCGCAAGGGCCAGGCCCTTCTCGACAAGGGGGAGCTGACCGAGGACGACCTGCTGCTTGCTGTCCTCGACGCCGGGGTCGAAGAGGTCAAGGACCACGGGGAGCAGTTCGAGGTGCTCTGCGATATTTCGGACCTCATGGCCGTCCGCGAGGCACTGAAGGAAGCGGAGATCGAGTACGACTCCGTCGAGCAGGTGTACCGCTCGAATCTGGAGGTTCCTGCGGACGCGGAGTTGGCCCGCAAGGTCGCTAACCTCATCGATGCTCTCGACGACGTCGACGATGTTCAGGAGATCTACACCAACATGTCCGTCTCCGACGAGGTTGCGGCCGAACTCGCCGAGGACTAATCGGCCTACCTACGGGGCGGTACGTGCCTACCCGCCCATGGGGCTGGGTTGGCTGCCCGGCCGCATGACGGGTTGCTACGAGCCGACGTCGATTTCGATCATGTGTGCTATATTCGGTATCTATCATGAGTGCGAGGTCTAATGCAGTGCCGGATGGGGCACCCGGAGAGTCGGATCAGGGTGCCCTCGGCCGCGCCTCCCGGTCGCCGGGAGGGTGGGGGTCGCCCACTGGATTTCGGCGGACCGAATCGATGGTGGGCAAGCGCGTCATGGGAATCGACCCTGGTCTGACCCGCTGTGGGCTCTCCGTCGTGCAAGCCGGCCACGGCCGCGCAGTGTTCCCCGTCGCTGTCGGAGTGGTTCGCACCGAGTCCCATGTCCCGCTGGAGCAGCGACTCCAGCGGCTATACCGCGCCGTGAGTGAGTGGATCGCTGATTACTCCCCGGACGTGGTCGCGATCGAGCGGGTTTTCGAACGCTCAAACGTCTCGACAGTCATGAATACGGCTCATGCCTCCGGGGTGCTGATGCTCGCCGCGGCGGAGCACGGATTGGCCGTGGAGAGCTACACGCCCAGCGAGGTGAAGAAAGCGATCAGCGGCAATGGCCGGGCCGATAAGGCTCAGATGACCAAGATGATCACCCGCATTCTGGGGCTCTCAGAGGCCCCCAAGCCCGCGGATGCCGCCGATGCGCTCGCACTGGCGGTCTGCCACTGCTGGCGGGGACCGATGAATCAATTCCTGCGTCCCTGAGGCGCCTGGGGTAGAAAACACAACAGAAGGATGATGAGTTCGACATGATTTCCTCGCTGCGCGGCGACGTGATCGATAAGGGCCTGGATTATGTAGTGATCGAATGCGCCGGGGTGGGATACCGCTGCCTCGCCACCGGCGATACCCTCGCTACGTTGCATCGCGGCGAGCAGGCCTTCGTCCTCACCAGCCTCGTGGTCCGGGACGACGCGCATACGCTCTATGCTTTTTCGACCCCCGAACAGCGCGAGACTTTCGGAATCCTGCAGAAGGTCTCTGGCGTGGGCGCGCGCCTCGCCATGGGGGTGATGAGCGTGCTGCAGCCCGCGGACATCGCTCGAGCCGTCGAGGAGGGGGATATCAAGACCCTGCAGCAAGCCCCGGGGGTGGGTAAGCGACTAGCCGAACGCATGGCCGTGGACCTCAAGGGCAAGTTTCCGGCTCCGGAAGCCACCAACGACCAGGCAACCATTGGCGATATTGCCACGAGCGGCAACGACACAGCACTGCAGTCGCAGGTGGTGGAGGCGCTCGTCGGCCTCGGCTTCACCGAATCCAAGGCTGCTACGGCTGTGAAGAAGATTCTTGAGGAGCAGAACGGAACCGCCGACCCTTCGGCAGTGCTGCGTGAGGCCCTGCAGCGGTTGAGTGGCCACAAGCGTTAATCGCGCGCGGGCCACACAACACCTAGGATTCACAGCAGCAGACCACGTAGGCAAAAGGACGCACCAATGTCAGACATCGAACGCACCGAATTCGAATTGCCGGGTTCGTCGCTGCCTACCCCGCGCCCCGAACCCGGCAATCAGCCTGCCGGGCAAGCGCCGAATAGCGAGCTCTCCGGTGCACAGATCCCCGGGGATACCGAGTTCGATAGCTCGCTGCGCCCGAAGAGCCTGACGGAGTTCATCGGCCAGCCGAAGGTGCGCCAGCAGCTTGAGCTCGTGCTTGGCGGTGCCCGCAGCCGTGGTGTTGCGCCCGACCACGTGCTCCTTGCGGGCCCGCCGGGGCTAGGTAAGACGACGATGGCGATGATCATCGCCCAGGAGCTCGGTTCTTCTCTGCGCATGACCTCGGGCCCGGCACTCGAGCGGGCAGGGGACCTGGCGGCTATGTTGTCGAACCTTATGGAGGGCGACGTGCTCTTCATCGACGAGATCCACCGCATGGCGCGGCCCGCCGAAGAGATGCTCTACATGGCGATGGAGGACTTCCGCATCGACGTCATCGTCGGTAAGGGGCCCGGAGCAACGTCGATCCCCATCGAGATTGCCCCATTCACCCTCGTTGGCGCGACGACTCGGGCGGGCATGCTCACAGGTCCCCTCCGTGACCGCTTCGGTTTCACTGCTCAGATGGAGTTTTACGACACTCCCGAGCTCACCCGGGTGGTCACCCGTGCCGCCGGCATTCTCGGCGTAGAAATCGATCACGACGCTGCCACCGAGATCGCCTCCCGGTCGCGGGGCACGCCGCGTATCGCCAACCGGCTGCTCCGTCGCGTGCGAGATTATGCCGACGTGCAGGCCGACGGCCAGATCACCGTGGACATCGCCCGGCAGGCGCTCGTGGTCTTCGACGTCGATGAAATGGGGCTCGACCGTCTCGACAACGGGGTGTTGGACGCTCTGGTGCGTGGCCACGGTGGCGGGCCCGTGGGAGTGAACACGCTTGCTCTGGCGGTTGGGGAGGAGCCCTCGACGGTCGAGGAGGTCTGCGAACCATTCCTCGTGCGCGCAGGCATGGTGGCCCGCACGCCGCGGGGGAGGGTTGCTACCGCGGCAGCATGGCGCCACGTCGGCCTGGAGCCACCGGAGAACGCACCTGGCATGTAGCGCCGCGTGGAGAACAGCGCCGACGGGCCCGCGCCTAGCGCGCCCCGCGCATCGAAGCACCGCGCGTCGGGCCCCCAGGCGTCGAGTCCCCGAGGTGGGAACGGTAGCGGCTACGTGCAAAAACCTAAGAATGTGAGACACTGAAAACTATGAATTCTTTGATACTCATCCTGATCGTCGTCGTATTCATCGCCTTGCCGCTGGTGCAGATCCGCAAGCAGAACCAGCGGATGAAGCAGATTCGCGAATTCCAGGACTCCCTCCAGCCGGGCATGGTCGTCCAGATGACCTCGGGCATCCAGGGGCGTGTGGCGCACGTGGGTGACACCTCGATTGACCTGGAGATCAGCCCTGCGGTGGTGACCACCTGGGACCGCGCCGCCGTCCTGCAGGCCGTGAACTCCGTGGAGCCTGGCTCGCAGCAGGAAGAGCAGCTGAGCAACCGTCCGGATGACCAGGCCGAGACGGTGGACGGTGACGTCCAGAACACGGATTCCGACGTCGACGGTGGTACCAGCGCCCGCGGCGAGTCCCGCAACTAGGCGTCGGTGCGCGACCCGCTGGACGCGCACGCACACCCCGCGCGGACTTGGACATCTGGTGACCGGAGACAGGAATCCGGGTGCCAGATGTTTTGTGTCTCCAGCAGGCACTAAGATATTTTCCCAGCTTTTCATTTAATCCCGATTAACAGCTCAGGAGCCCAACTGTGGCCACAGCGCGAACTCGGCAGCAGAAGCCCACGAAAAAGAAGTGGTTGAAGCGCTCGCTGCTCGTCTTCTTCGTTATTTTCCTCGCCATTTACGGACTTGTCTTCACCACCGGCGATAAGTCCGCTACGCCAAAACTCGGCATCGACCTGCAGGGTGGCACGCGAGTTACCCTCGCCCCGCAAGGGGAGCGGCCGACCGCCGACCAGCTGCAGCAGGCACGTCGCATCCTCGAGTCCCGCGTCAACGGCATGGGTGTCTCCGGCGCCGAGGTCGTCACCGACGGCGATAACCTCGTGATCACCGTCCCGGGGGAGGACGCCAGCGAGGCCCGCGCCCTGGGACAGACCTCCCAGCTGCTGTTCCGCCCGAACTCCCAGCCACAGCCGACGACCCCGAAGTTCGCCGAGGTCTACAAGGACATGGCCAACCGCTGGGTTGAGGCGGGCATCGTGGAGAAGAAGGCCACCCAGGAGAAGATGAACGATCTCCTCAAGGCCATGAAGGAGCAGAATGCTCCAGGGCTGCCGGACAAGCTGACGGTAACCGCCAAGGAGCCAGCGGAGCCGAAGAACTCCGTCGAGGAGCAGAAGCGACGTGACAAGCAGGTTCAGATCCTGCTGAAGGACCGCCAGTCCGAGGACCCGGATACGCAGTCCGCAGCAGCGGGGCTGCTCGACTGCTCCGGACCTGATCCGCTCTCCGGTGCCGACGATCCTGCCAAGCCGCTGGTGACCTGTTCGCCGCAGGGACCGATGGTGCTGGGGCCTGCTCCGGTGCTGATCGGTGATGAGAACAAGGACAAGCCCCGCCGCTTGACCGGTGACATGATCGATATGAATTCCACCATCACCGGTGGTTTCGACGCTCAGTCCGCACAGATGGCCATCACATTCCGTTTCAAGACCGGCAAGGACACCCCGGGTGGCGAGACCTGGTACAAGCTCGGCCAGGACATGATGAACCAGCAGGTCGCCATCACTCTGGATTCCCAGGTCATCTCCGCCCCGCAAATTCAGGGCGCAACCCCGCCAGGCGAGGTTTCCCAGATCACGGGCCAGTTCACCGAGAAGGAAGCCCAAGACCTCGCCAACAACCTGCGCTACGGTGCGCTGCCGCTGAGCTTCGTCGGCGAGAACGGCGAGCCGGGTGGTACCGCGACGACGATCTCGCCCACCATGGGTGAGGCTTCCCTGCGCGCTGGGTTGATCGCCGGGCTCGTTGGACTCGTGCTCGCCTCCCTCTACGCGCTCTGGTACTACCGCGGACTCGGCCTGATCGCCATCGTCTCGCTGGTGGCCAGCGTGGCGACGGTCTTCGGTCTCCTCGTTCTGCTGGGTCGCTGGATCGGTTACAGCCTGGACCTGGCCGGCATTGCGGGCCTAATCATCGGTATCGGCACCACCGCCGACTCCTTCGTGGTCTACTTCGAGCGCATCAAGGACGAGATCCTCGGTGGTTCGACCTTCCGTTCCGCCGTGCCTCGCGCGTGGGATCGGGCTCGCGGGACGATCGTCACCGGTAACTTCGTGTCGCTTATTGCAGCGGTGATCCTGTACTTCCTCGCCATCGGCGACGTCAAGGGCTTCGCATTCACCTTGGGGCTCACCACCGTCGTCGACGTCCTGGTGGCCTTCCTGCTGACCGCGCCTCTGACGATCATGTTGTCCCGTAAGCCTTTCAGCGCCAACCGCAAGGTCAACGGTCTGGGCCCGGCATTCCGCCTTGCGGAGTCCCGTGGCTACTCGCCGACCCGACCAAAGTTTGCTGCCGCCACGGCGGACGTTAAAACGACGAGTGGCTCCACAGAGAGCAGCTCGACCGAGGAGGAGACCCGATGAGCAGCACGGACACCGCCATGAGCAGCGTGAACACTGCGCAGCAGAAGGAACAGGACAAGGGCTCCTGGTTGAGCCAGATGTACAACGGCACCGGCAACTTCCCATTCGTGGCGAAGCGGCGCCTCTCGTACCAGATTCTCATTGCCATCTTCGTCGTGTGCATCGCGACAATCGGCTTCCGGGGCTTTAACCTCGGCATCGATTTCGAGGGCGGTACGCGCATCAGCATGCCGCCGACCGCAAGCGTCCAGCAGGATGACGTTGAGCGCGTTTTCACCGAGGCCACGGGAGTAGAACCCAATGCGGTTCAGACCGTCGGTTCGGGAGACTCGCAGGTCATCGAGATCAACTCCGAGCGGCTCAGCGAAGAACAGATCCGTCAGGCCCGGACCGCGCTCTTCGAAGAGTTCAAGCCCGTGAATGCTCAGGGGCAGCCCTCCGAGGACGCCGTGAATGACTCCACGGTTTCCGAGTCCTGGGGCTCGTCCATCACCCAGCGCATGCTGCTCGCACTCGGCGTTTTCGTTCTCGCCGTCTTCGCCTACATCGGGCTGCGTATGGAGCGCGACATGGCGATCTCCGCGATCATCGGTGTGATCATCGACCTCACCATCGTCTCGGGGCTGTACGCCCTCCTGGGGCTCGACGTCTCTCCGGCGACGGTCATCGGCCTGTTGACGATCCTGGCCTATTCGCTCTATGACACTGTCGTCGTGTTCGACAAGGTGCAGGAGAATACTGCGGGGCTATTCGACTCGAACCGCGCGACATATGGGGAGCAGGTCAACCTCGCGATCAACCAGACGGTGATGCGCTCCATCAACACCTCCATTTTCTCGCTGGTGCCGATCGCTGCGCTGCTGGTTATCGCCGTGTGGCTCATGGGCGTAGGCACCCTCAAGGACCTCGCGCTCGTGCAGTTCATCGGCGTGATCTGCGGTACCTTCAACTCCATCTTCTTCGCTGCCCCCATGCTGGTGAGCCTGAAGATGCGCCAGAAGAAGTACCAAGAGCACGACGAGAAGGTTCGCAAGGCTCGCGAACGGGCAGCTGCTGGCGAAGAACCGGCTGACGACGCCGAGGATGCGCCCCGCGCCGGAACCCGCACCGTCGTGAGCCCGAACGCTGGGCTTCGCGCGCAGCGCGAACAGCAACCGGATGCCACGGGCCCGGATACCAGCGGGGTATCCTGGCGACCTGGAATGTAGCTGGCGAAAGCTCAAAGAATCGGGGGAGACCCCGTGGAGCGTTCGCATGGCGGTGAATCCCAGCGGACGCTTAAGGAGGTGTGAAGTGTTCAAGCATCGCGGATTCCGCGCGGGAATAGCGACCCTGGCCGTTGGCGCTCTGCTGGCCGGCTGCTCTAGCAATGGCGGCGGGTTGGGCCGCGCCGAACCACAGTTCGGCTACCAGCTTCCGACCACCCCGGTCACCACCAACGCGGGGTCGGCTGTCGGGGTGGCTACTGATGCGGCAAAACTTTCTGCCCGCCTGTACCCAGGTGCCTTCCTCGCTGGACCGGAGGGCCAAATGCTGCCCAACCGGGATCTGGTCGAGGTCACTCCGAGCGAGAAGCACCAGGAAGTCGTCGACTACAAGATCAACCCGAAGGCAAAATACTCCGATGGGCACAAGGTCGTGTGCGATGACTTCCAGCTGACAAAACTGGCCAGCGAGCGTGCCGATCTTTTCGCCTCCGATTTGCCGATCTATCACCAGGTCGCCGAACTACACTGCGCCCCGGGCGCCGACCGCTTCCGGGTGGTGTTCAAACCGGGGTTCGGCCAGCGGTACCGCGAACTTTTCAGCGCGGGAACCGTACTTCCTGCCCACAGCGTCACCAAGCGGGCCGAGGTGGAATCAGTCACCGCAGCCACCGAATCTGGGGTAGAGGAGGACCTGGCTCGCCTCGGCAAGGCCTGGCAAGAGCTCTTCGATATCACCAAGACGGACCCCGCCTCAGTCCCGACATTCGGCCCATACCGAATCGCTGAGAAGGGGGAGCAAGGCCAGTTGGTGCTCCGGGAGAACCCGGAATGGGCGGGGGACCGCCCCGCGCAGGTGCCGATCTACGTGTGGGGCCCGGAAGCAGACCTACCGAAGCTCGCCGAGGACCACCAGATTTCGGTGCTCGATGCGCCCGTAAAGACGGATTTCGCCGCCGCCGGCATCGCGTCCGAGAAGTTCTCGATTAGCCGCCAGCCCAGCGATCGTCTGGATACCCTGAGCCTCGCGGACACCGGAATCTTCGCCGACGAAGGCGCCCGGCACGCCTTCAGCGCCTGCATCGACCGCAAGGCCCTCGTGAAGACCGTGTCGGAGTTCTCCCGCAATCGCGTGACAGCCACCGGTTTGCGTGTTGTGCAGCCATCTGCGCCGACTCACCCCCGCTTGCGCGCGCTGTCCGGGGCCCACATGAACCGGGATATCCAGGCGGCGAAGGGGGCTCTCGAGGGAGCTACCGTGCGCATCGGCTACCTGAAGGAACGCGAGCGCTACGCCAAGCAGGTGGAGAGCATCAAGAACAGCTGCGCGGAGGCCGGGATCACCGTAGAAGCGGTGCCTCTTTCCGCCGCGAATTATGGAACCTTGGGGGAGGACTACGACGCGTTGCTGTCGACCCTCAGCGGTTTCGGCCGCAATGGGCTCAGCAAGGCCAACCAGGCATCGCTGCTGCCGGAGCTTCTCCGCGCGGAAAAGGAACTGCAGCAAGCGATGTGGACGATTCCGCTGACCACCGAGCCGCGGGCCATCGCAACCCTGAAAAATGTGGACAATGTCGTGGATAACCCGGGCAATGTGGGGCTCAGCTGGAACATGGACCGGTGGGTCGAGCTAGACCACATCCCCGAAACCAACAGCCCCACGGACACCCCCACCAAGAAGTCTTAAAGGATTAGTCGACAACCATGACCCAGGCATCAGAGTTCATCCTCTCCGACCCGAGCGCGATTGAGCGTCAGGAGTATGCCCAGAAGCTGCTCGCCGATCACATTCGGCTCGTGCCAGGATTCCCCGCCGAAGGCATTGTTTTCGAGGACCTCACGCCGGCACTCGCCGACGCGGAGGCTTTCCGAGCTGTCGTTTGCTCCTTGGCTGACGCTGCCCGGGAGATGGAACCAGACCTGATCGCTGGTCTCGATGCGCGTGGCTTCTTGCTCGGCAGCGCCGTGGCTTATGAGCTGGGCCTCGGTATCCTCGCGGTGCGCAAGGGCGGAAAACTGCCGCCGCCGGTTCACCAGGCCAACTATCAGCTGGAGTACGGCACCGCCACGCTCGAGATCCCAGCCGACGGCTTGGATCTGCGGGGCCGCCGGGTACTGCTGCTCGACGACGTCCTGGCGACCGGGGGCACCCTCCAGGCCGCTCGCAGCTTGCTTGACAAAGCTGGTGCGACGGTCTGTGGCCTTGGGGTAGTACTTGAGGTACAAGCGCTGGACGGTCGACAGCGCTTCCCTGATATCCCGTTGTATGTCGTAGGAACCGATCATGAGTAACGAAAAGGGTTCGCTGTGGATGGCGGCGCGCATCGCGCGCACCCTGACGGGGACCGCCCGCCCGAAGGTGAACCCTGTGCTGGCACCACTCATCGTGGTGCACCGGAAGTTCCATCCGAAGGCGAACCTCGAGGTTCTCAACCGGGCGTATGACACCGCGGAGCGACTTCACGACGGCGTGATGCGCAAGTCGGGCGAGCCGTACATTACCCACCCGCTCGCCGTGGCGACCATCGCCGCGGAGATCGGCATGGACACCACCACGCTGGTGGCAGCACTCCTGCACGACACCGTCGAGGACACCGACTATTCACTCGAGGAGCTCACCGCTGATTTCGGCGAGGAGGTTGCGCGCCTCGTGGACGGTGTCACCAAGCTGGACAAGGTGGCGCTCGGTTCCGCAGCGGAGGCCGAGACCGTCCGAAAGATGATCGTGGCGATGTCGCACGACCCCCGCGTGCTGGTCATCAAGGTCTGCGACCGGCTGCACAACATGCGGACCATGCGCTTCTTGCCGCCGGAGAAGCAGGCGAAGAAGGCTCGCGAAACGCTGGAGGTCATCGCACCACTGGCGCACCGGCTGGGGATGGCGACCGTCAAGTGGGAGCTGGAGGACCTCGCCTTTGCGATCCTGTATCCGCGCAAGTACGAGGAGATCGTCCGCATCGTCGCGGACCGAGCCCCCAAGCGCGACCAGTACATCGCCCGCGTCAAGGATGAAATCGAGTCCGCGATGCAGGACACCGGCATCAACGCCGAGGTCGTGGGCAGGCCGAAGCACTACTGGTCGATCTACCAGAAGATGATCGTCCGCGGCCGCGACTTTGACGAGATTTTCGACCTGGTGGGAATCCGAATCCTGGTGGAAACCGTCCGCGACTGCTACGCCGCCGTTGGCGCGGTCCACGCCTTGTACCAGCCCATGCCCGGCCGTTTTAAGGACTACATCAGCTCGCCGCGTTTCGGCGTCTACAAGTCCCTGCACACCACCGTGCTTGGCCCGGACGCGAAGCCGCTTGAGATCCAGATCCGCACTCTGGAGATGCACCGCAACGCCGAATACGGCATTGCCGCGCACTGGCGCTACAAGGAGACCCGCGGCACCCACAGTGGAACCAGCGAGGACCTGGACCAGATGGCGTGGATGCGCCAACTGTTGGACTGGCAGAAGGAGGCTGCGGATCCGAATGAGTTCCTGGATTCGCTGCGCTACGACCTCTCCACCGACGAGATCTTTGTGTTCACCCCCAAGGGCGACGCCGTCACGCTGCCAGCGGGAGCAACCCCCGTGGACTTCGCCTACTCCGTGCACACCGAGGTCGGGCACCGCTGCATTGGCGCGAAGGTCAATGGACGTTTGGTTGCGCTGGAAAGCAAGCTGCAGACCGGCGACAAGGTAGAGATCTTTACCTCCAAGGACCAGTCGGCGGGCCCCAGCAAGGACTGGCTGAACTTCGTCGTTGTGCCCCGAGCCAGGGCCCGCATCAAGCAGTGGTTTGCCAAGGAACGCCGCGGTGAGGCTGTCGAGGTCGGACGTGACGCGCTCGCCGCGGAGGTGCAGCGTAATGGCGTGCCGGTGCAGCGCCTGTTCACTCCCGAATCAGTCCGCGCCCTGGCAGCCGACCTGGGGTACGACGACGTCGACGCCCTGTACGCTGCCATCGGCCGCCACGAGGTCACCGCCGGGCACGTCGTCAACCAGCTTATGGACCAGCTCGCTGGCGAGGACGATGCGCCCCCGATGCTGCCCAACGAGGTTCCCGTCCACCCGGCGAGCCGGATCGCGAACACCCCGCAGGAGGGCCGTGGCGACGGCTCCGGCATCCTCGTGCAGGGGGAGGCGGACTTCTCCGCGAAGCTGGCGAAGTGCTGCACCCCGGTGCCGGGCGATGCGATCTTCGGCTTCATCACCAAGGGTGGCGGAGTCTCGGTGCACCGCACAGACTGCACCAACGCTCCGAAGCTGCACCAGGACCAGGAAAGAATCATCGAGGTGGGCTGGGCGCAGAGTTTCCAGAACGCCGTGTTCCTCGTGACGATCCAGATCGAGGGTCTGGACCGCAACGGCCTGCTCTCCGAGGTCACCCGCGTGGTTAGCGAGCAGAAGGTGCCGATCATCGCGACGAGCTCGCGCACCTCGGAGGACCGGGTGGCGATGATCCGTTTCACCTTCGAGGTCTCCGATACTAAGCAGCTGGGCTACCTGATGGGGCAGCTGCGCAACATCGAGGGTGTGTTCGACGTCTACCGAGTCACCACGGGCGGCTAGGACCCAGCCAACCCCCGTCGGGGCAGGAGCAACGACGAAGCCCGGGCACCCATGCGGGGTACCCGGGCTTTGCGCAGCTGGAGTAGGGATCTAGCTGACGGTGGCCTTTTCGATCTTGACCTCATCAGCCGGCTTGCCGTCGCCCTCTGGGGCGGCGTCGTAGATCTTGTCCAGGGTGGCCAGGCCCTCGTCGCTGATCTTGCCGAAGACGTTGTACGCCGGTGGCAGCGTGGTGTCCTTCGTGACGAGGAAGAACTGGGAGCCATTGGTGTCCGGGCCGGAGTTAGCCATTGCCAGGGTGCCGCGCGGGTAGGTCAGCGGGGACTGGCTCTCGCCCTCGGCCACACCGTTGAGTGGGAATTCGTCGCCGAACTTGTAGCCCGGTCCGCCCGTGCCCTTGCCGGTCGGGTCGCCGCACTGCAGGATACCCATCTGATCGGACTTCACGTGGCGGTGGCAGACCGTGTTATCGAAGTAGTTCTGCTTGGCCAGCGACTCGAAGCTGTTCACCGAGCACGGGGAGGTGCCGCGGTCCAGCTCGATGGGAATCTCGCCGGCGGTGGTCTTCAGGTTCACCTTCACCAGGCCATCGGTCGGGATGTTCTCGGTGCCCGGCTTATCGACCTGCTTGGCCGCGCCGCCCTCATCCTCGTACTCGCAGCTGACCTGCTTCGGGTAGGCCGTCATCGGGCCGTCTGGCAGCGGCGGGTACTGCTGCTCCTCCTGAGCCTGGGTTTCGGTCTGATCCTCGGAGTCATCGGAGCCCGTGTAGGTGCTGGCGAAGTAGATGCCGCCCACGATCGCGGCCAGGACCACGACGGTGGTCACCATCACGCCGAGCGGCGCGAGCTTAGCCTTGCGCTCGCGACCTTTAATCGCCTTGTCGAGGTTATCCAGCGCCTCGTCGCGGCGCTGCGCGTTGGGCATCTTGCGCCCAGTGTTCTCACTCACGTGTTGAACCGGTGCCTTTCTTCCTGCGTGATCATCTTCAGCGTGATCATGGACGATTCGCGCAGAGCCTGGCTGTGGGGCCGCGGGCCTGCGTAACCTTTCCCATTATGCCCTAAGAAAACTATTTTCTGACACGATGGGGGCATGAAGAACTCCGAGAACACCGGTGCAGGGGCGCCCGCACCCACCTTCGAGCTGCTGGGCTTTCCGGCGGGCGCCTTTCAGACCAATTGCTACGTGCTGATCAATGCGGACGAATCCGCAGCACGCGACGAGCAGGGACGCAGGCCCGCAACGGTGGTGGACCCAGGACACGGAGCCCACGAGGTCATTATCGATGCCGCGAGCGAGCACAACTTCTATGTGGAGTCGATCGTGCTGACCCATGGCCACATCGACCACATGCGAGATGCCGCGGAGTTCGGGGTGCCCGTGCACGTCCACGAATATGACCGTTCGATGCTCGAGAACCCGGGCATGTACACCAACGTCCTCGACTTTGCACGCATCTTCGACACGGAGAACATGCGGGTCCCGGAGGATATCCGGAACCTCGGCGACGAGATCAGCATCGGTGGTCAAACCTTTACCGTCCACCACATGCCGGGGCATTCGCCCGGATCCGTCATGTTCCGCATGCCGGGGCTGATCCTGGGCGGGGACGTCCTCTTCAACGGCGGCGTGGGACGGACGGACCTGCCTGGTTCGGACCCAGCTGATATGACGCTCTCCCTGAAGCGCCTGTCCGCCGAGTTCGATGACGACGACGTCGTCCTGCCCGGTCACGGTCCGCAGACAACGATCGGTCAGGAAAAGAAGACCAACCCCTTCTTGCACGAGGTGGGGTAGTGCTACGCCCGCGGCGGGCCAGCCACTAAGATCTGGTGGCGTGACTAACTCAGGTGAAAAGAAGTTCCAGCCGCTGCACGCCCCGAAGGGCATTCCGGACTACGTGCCACCACAGTCCAGCGAATTCCTGGCGGTGCGCACCGCGTTTCTCGACGCCGCCCACAACGCCGGTTACGAGCACATCGAGCTGCCCGTGTTCGAGGACACCTCGCTGTTCGCCCGCGGTGTGGGGGAGTCTACCGATGTGGTGAGCAAGGAAATGTATACCTTCGCTGACCGGGGTGGTCGCTCGGTGACGCTGCGTCCGGAGGGGACCGCTGGCGTGATGCGTGCGGTGATTCAACACAACCTCGATCGTGGGCAGCTGCCAGCCAAGCTGGCCTACCACGGTCCGTTTTTCCGCTACGAGCGCCCGCAGGCCGGCCGTTTCCGCCAGCTCCAGCAGGTCGGCGTGGAGGCCATCGGGGTGGACGACCCGGCGCTGGATGCCGAGGTCATCGCCCTGGCAGACCGCTGCTTCCGCGCCATCGGGCTGGACGGCTTCCGCCTCGAGCTGACGAGCCTGGGGGATAGCACCGATCGCCCGGCATATCGCGCGAAGCTTCAGGAGTTCCTGGCCACGCTGCCGCTGGATGAGGAGACCCAGCGTCGCGCGGAGCTCAACCCGCTGCGTGTGCTGGACGATAAGCGCCCGCAGATGCAGGAGATGCTGCAAGATGCACCGCTGATGAAGGACCACCTCTCCGATTCCTCCCGCGAGCACTTCGAGACCGTCACCGGCCTGCTGGAGGACATGGGAGTGGCGTACACGGTCAACCCGCGCATGGTTCGCGGGCTGGATTACTACACCAAGACCTGCTTCGAGTTCGTTCACGACGGCCTCGGGGCTCAGTCCGGGATTGGCGGTGGCGGTCGCTACGACGGTCTGATGGCTCAGCTCGGCGGCCAGGATCTCTCCGGCATCGGCTTCGGCCTCGGCGTGGACCGAGCCCTGCTGGCGCTCGAAGCGGAGGGCAAGACCGCCTCGACCGGTCGCCGCGTGGACGTGTTCGGCATCCCGATGGGCGATGCCGCGAAGCGCCACATGGTTGGCCTGATCAACGAGCTGCGCGCGGCGGGCGTTGCTGCGGACATGGCCTACGGCAACCGTGGGCTCAAGGGGGCGATGAAGGCAGCCAACCGGGCGAACGCTCAGCTCGCCGTCGTCATCGGCGACCAGGAGCTCGAGGCCGGCACCGTGGCAGTGAAGGACCTGCAGCTTGGGGAGCAGCACGACGTCGCGGTGGCGGACTTGACCACCCACATCCGTCAGCAGCTGGCGTAGTCCCCGGATCACCACGCGGGACTTTCGGCCAAAAAGAACGGCACTGTGCTTTCTCGCACAGTGCCGTTTTCGTTGCCGTGGGTTCTTCGGCCGCCCAGAATGAAGCACTACTGGAGGGCCTTAGCCGATGGCGTGCGCCCAAGCTGATGGCGCTTAGCGGCGGAAGTTCGCCTCGCAGCTGGCCATTGTTCCGCCCTGGTAGCCGCGCAGGAATGCGTCCACGCGCTGCTGGGAGGAGCCGTGAGTCCACTTCTCCGGGTTGACCGAGCGACCGGCGGACTTCTGGATGGCATCATCGCCGATGGACTGGGCAGTTTTCACGGCCTGATCCACCTGGTCCTGTGTGATCGGGTCGAGCATGGCGTCCGGCCCCTTATCTGCCTGGCTAGCCCACAGACCCGCGTAGCAGTCAGCCTGCAGCTCCATCTTCACGGCGTTGGAGTCCTCACCCGGGTTGTTGTAATCGGAGAGACCGAGGTTGCCCTCGAGGTGTTGAATGTGGTGGCCGAACTCGTGGGCGACAACATACATCTGGGCGAACGGGCCATCGGAGCCACCCATCTGCCGCAGCTGCTTAAAGAATGGCGTCGCGAAGTAGGCGGTCTCATCGCCCGGGCAGTAGAACGGTCCGGACTGGGAGGCATCAGCCGCCCCGCAGGCGGTGTTCAACTGACCAGAGCCGATGAAGAGCCCCGGCTTGGTGTACTCAATATTCGCCTCCTGGGGGAGCGCCTCGCCCCAGAAGTCGTCCAGAACCGTCGCGGTGGCCTGGATGCGGCAGTCGTCGTGCTCGTTGGCGTCCTCGTACGTCTTGCAGTGCGCGAGCGCATCCGAGTCGGTCTGCGGGCCCTGCACATTGTTGGCCCCGCCGCCAATGCCTGGGATTCCGCCGCCGCTGTTGAGGAAGAAGATCACCAAGCCGGCGATGATGATGCCGGGCAGCCCGAAACGAGCGCCCACCTGACTCACCAACATGTTGATGAGGAAGTTGCCGCCGCCACGGTTTCCGCCGCCGAAGTTGGAGCCCCCGGAATTGCCGCCACCTTGGGCGCGGCCGGAGGAGTCGCCTAGATTTTGATTGAAGGTCACGCCCTAAAGTTTGCCACACTTGTTGATGGACTAAGCTGAAGGGTTGAATTCGACACCTTTTTCAAAGATTGAAAGCATCGGAAGGATAAGCGACGTGCTGCGAACCCATCTAGCAGGCGAACTTCGCCCAGGAGACATCGACTCGGAGGTCACCCTCACCGGCTGGGTAGGCCGTCGCCGAGACCACGGTGGCGTGATCTTCATCGACCTGCGCGACCGTTCCGGCGTCGCACAGGTCGTGTTCCGCGAGTCCGAGGTCGCCGAGCGCGCCCACGCGCTGCGCAGCGAGTACTGTGTCCGCGTCCGCGGTCGCGTGGAGGCCCGTCCGGAGGGTTCCGAGAACCCGAACCTGCCGTCCGGCGCCGTCGAGGTCAACGTCAGCGAGCTCGAGGTACTCAACGAGTCCGCCGCGCTGCCGTTCCAGATCGACGACCCGTCCTCCGCCGGCGAGGTCGGCGAGGAGACCCGCCTGAAGTACCGTTACCTGGATCTGCGCCGCGCCTCCCAGGGCGACGCACTCCGCTTGCGCTCCAAGGCCAACGCTGCGGCTCGCAAGGTTCTCGAGCGCCACGATTTCACGGAGATCGAGACCCCGACGCTGACCCGTTCCACCCCGGAGGGCGCACGTGACTTCCTGGTTCCGGCACGCCTGAAGCCAGGCACCTTCTACGCTCTGCCGCAGTCCCCGCAGCTGTTCAAGCAGCTGCTCATGGTCGCCGGCATGGAGCGGTACTACCAGATTGCCCGCTGCTACCGGGACGAGGACTTCCGCGCCGACCGCCAGCCGGAGTTCACCCAGCTGGACGTCGAGATGAGCTTCGTCGACCAGGAGGACGTCATCGCCCTGGCCGAGGAGATCCTCACCGAGGTGTGGTCCACCGCCGGTTACGAGGTCCAGACCCCGTTCCCGCGCATGACCTACGCTGACGCAATGCGCCTCTACGGCTCCGATAAGCCGGATCTGCGCTTCGACATCCAGATCACTGAGTGCACCGAGTTCTTCAAGGACACGACCTTCCGCGTGTTCCAGAACGAGTACGTCGGTGCCGTCGTCATGGATGGTGGGGCCAGCCAGCCACGCCGCCAGCTCGACGCCTGGCAGGAGTGGGCCAAGCAGCGCGGTGCAAAGGGCCTGGCCTACATCCTGGTGGGCGAGGACGGCGAGCTGTCCGGTCCAGTCGCGAAGAACATCACCGACGACGAGCGCGCTGGTATTGCCGACCACGTCGGTGCGAAGCCGGGCGACTGCATCTTCTTTGCAGCCGGCGACACCAAGTCTTCCCGCGGCCTGCTGGGCGCGGCACGCGGCGAGATCGCCCAGAAGCTGGGGCTCATCGACGACAACAAGTGGGCCTTCACCTGGGTCGTTGACGCGCCGATGTTCGAGCCTGCAGCAGATGCCCGCGCAGAGGGCGATGTGGCTCTTGGCAACTCCGCATGGACTGCCGTGCACCACGCATTCACCTCCCCGAAGCCGGAGTTCCTGGACTCCTTCGACCAGGATCCGGGTTCCGCGCTGGCCTACGCCTACGACATCGTCTGCAACGGCAACGAGATCGGTGGCGGCTCCATTCGTATCCACCAGCGGGACGTCCAGGAACGAGTGTTCCAGGTCATGGGAATCTCCCAGGAGGAGGCCCGCGAGAAGTTCGGCTTCCTGCTCGACGCCTTCGCCTTCGGCGCTCCGCCGCACGGCGGCATCGCGTTCGGCTGGGACCGAATCGTCAGCCTGCTGGGCGGCTTCGACTCCATCCGCGATGTCATCGCCTTCCCGAAGTCCGGCGGCGGTGTCGACCCACTGACGGATGCACCGAGCGAGATCACCCCGGAGCAGCGTAAGGAATCCGGCATCGACGCGAAGCCGAAGAAGGCCGCAGAGGCGCAGGCCGGTGCAGCCAAGACCAGCTCCAAGTAGCGCGAAAAGATAAAAAGACCAGCTGGGTGGCACATGGTGCCGGCCCGTTGGCAATGAGGATGAGTAAACAGGTGTCCGAACACAATCCAGCCCTCTCCGTGGCGGCAGTAGGCGAGTCCGCGCAGCGAGTCCTCGCCGCCCGCTTCGGCGGATCGCCGGAACTGAGCAGCCCGGAGAACCTCGGAGGAAACGGATCCTCCCTGGTCCTGCGCGCTCGGGTCGGGCACAATGACTTCCTCCAAGAACGCACGGTGGTGGTCAAACAGCTACCACCTGAGGCCTCGGGCGAAGATCACTCATCCCTCGGGGACCCGGAGGCCAACCGGTCACGCGGTAGCAGGAGAATCTCCTTCGACCGCACCGGGCTTTTCCGCGAGCTCGTGGCTTATCAGTTCACAAACACCCTGGCTGAGGAATCACGGCCAGGCCCCTTGCTGCTGGCGTATGACATCGAGGAACGCCTCCTGATCCTCTCGGACCTTGGTGAAGGCCAGAATTTCGCTGAGGTGCTCACTCAATTGCCGGCCAAGGATCGCCGCACCGCACTGCGGAAGCTGGGGCGGTCACTCGGTCGCATGCACGTAGCTACCGCAGGTAAAGAGGAGTCCTATGACACCCTCTTCCGCCGCCAGTGCCAGAAGCATGGCTACGACTTTGAGGATGTCGCCGACCAGCAGCCGAAGATTGAGGACACCATCGCGCTCGGACTGGAGCTGATGGAGGGCAACTCAATCGCCATGCACCCGGAGGTCACCCGGTTGGCGAACCTGTCGGCGAAGCGACAGTCGGATGCCACCGCTCGTGCCTTCACTCCGTTCGACCTCATGCCGGATAACATCGTCTTGGCGCAGCGCGTGTTCTTCCTCGACTACGAGTGGGCAGGGTTCCGCGATATTGCCTTCGACGTCGCGTGTGTCATGGCCGGTTTCCCACAGGACCTGACGACCCCGGCCCTGAACGATCAGGAGACCGCCGAGTTCCTCGATGCCTGGCGCGCAGAGGTCGTGCACTACTGGCCGGAGTTCCGGGACGACGCCTACTTCAACGAGGTCCTGGTGGCCTCGCTGGTCGCGTGGGCCTTCTTCTCTCTGGCGCTCCTGTATTACGGTTCCGATAAGGTTAATGACCTGCGCGAATTCGATATCGAGGTCGATGACTTGAAGAAGCTGACGACCGCACAGCTCATCGATCTCGCGACCACCGTGGACGCCGTCTTGCGCTTCACGGCGGGGCTGGGCGAGGAGCGTTTCGCACCCGTCATTGAGCTTGCAGAAAATCTCCTGGCGGCGCTGGCCCCGCTGGGCGCGCACCCGCAGCGACGCGAGGACTAGGCGCGACGTGGAGGACCTGTTCACCCAGGCCGAACCCAACCAGTCTGGGACCGGTGCAGCGGAGGCGGAAGCATACTTTCACCCGGGTTCGCATGCGCCGCTGGCAGTCCGCATGCGGCCGCGAAGCCTGGCTGAGGTGGTGGGGCAGGACCACGTGCTGGGGCCGGGGACCCCGCTGCAGCGGCTCATTGACGGGCGCGGCGACTCCTCCGTCATCCTGTTCGGGCCACCCGGCACGGGCAAAACCACCATCGCATCGCTGATCTCGGCGGCATCCGGGCGCCACTTTGTCGCTCTGTCT
This sequence comes from Corynebacterium sp. UMB9976, assembly GCF_030212265.1. Taxonomy (NCBI): domain Bacteria; kingdom Bacillati; phylum Actinomycetota; class Actinomycetes; order Mycobacteriales; family Corynebacteriaceae; genus Corynebacterium; species Corynebacterium sp. UMB9976. The sequence continues at coordinate 161,868 of NZ_JASODY010000001.1, read as the reverse complement.
GCCCTGAATTCCGGGGTCAAGGAGGTCCGGGCTGTCATCGAGGACGCCCGTCGTCGGCTGCTCCACGGGGAGCGCACCGTGCTCTTCATCGACGAGGTGCACCGTTTCTCCAAAACCCAGCAGGACGCCTTGCTCGCGGCGGTGGAGAACCGCACGGTGCTGTTGGTGGCCGCCACGACCGAGAACCCGAGCTTCTCCGTGGTCTCGCCGCTGCTCAGCCGCTCGCTGCTTGTCCAGCTGAAGTCTCTGGACGAAGAAGGCATCAAATCCGTGCTGCGTCGCGCCATCGCCGATGAGCGGGGCTTGGCCGACCAGGTGCAGATCGCTGACGACGCCCTGAACCAGCTCGCGGGGGTCTCCGGCGGGGATGCTCGACGCAGCCTGACGTACCTCGAGGCCGTCGCCGAGGACGTCCTGCAACAACAGCAGGACGGTGACGAGGCTCCCACGATCACGGTCGCCGACGTCACCCGCTCCACGAATAAGGCAGTGGCTCGCTACGACCGCGACGGCGACCAGCACTACGACGTCACGAGCGCATTCATCAAGTCCATGCGTGGCTCCGACCCGGATGCCGCGCTGCATTACCTTGCGCGGATGCTCGAAGGAGGGGAGGACCCCCGGTTCATCTCCCGGCGTTTAGTCATCGTCGCCTCTGAGGACATCGGAACCGCGGATCCTACTGCCCTGCAGGTCGCAGTCGCGGCGCACCAGGCGGTGAGCTTCATCGGTATGCCGGAGGCCCGCATCACGCTGGCCCATGCCACCGTCCACATGGCCACCGCCCCGAAGAGCAACGCCGCCTACGTTGGCATCAACGAGGCCATCGCCGACATCCGGGCGGGCAAGGGGGCGATCGTTCCAGCCCACCTGCGCGACGGACACTACAGCGGCGCGAAGGCCCTCGGAAACGCTACCGGCTACCAGTACCCGCACGATGATCCCCGGGGCGTGCTGCGCCAGCAGTACCTGCCGGATGACCTGGTCGAAGCGGAGTACTACCGGCCCACCACTCACGGCCACGAGCGTACGATCCACAGTCGCCTGGACACGCTGCGGGGTATTGTGCGTGGGTCGCGCCCGGGCAAGTAGAATGCCATCTGTAGTTTTAGCTTTCCCCGCGGCACGCAACCCGCAGGAGGCGGTCGGCCCCACTCAGGCCGCCAAGACAACCCGAGACAGATTGAGGTAGCACAACCGTGCAGACGCATGAGATTCGCCAGCGCTTCACCGACCATTTCGTGAAAAGCGGTCACACCGAGGTGCCCAGCGCGTCGTTGATCCTCGACGACCCGAACCTGCTCTTCGTCAACGCGGGTATGGTCCCCTTCAAGCCCTACTTCCTGGGCCAGGAGACCCCGCCGTTCGGCACCGCCACCTCCATCCAGAAGTGCGTGCGCACCCTCGATATCGACGAGGTCGGCATCACCACCCGCCACAACACCTTCTTCCAGATGGCCGGCAATTTCTCCTTCGGCCAGTACTTCAAGGAAGGCGCGATTAAGAACGCGTGGACGCTGCTGACCAATTCCGTTGACGACGGTGGCCTGGGAATGGACCCGGACCGCCTCTGGGTCACCGTCTACGAGGACGACGACGAGGCTGCGCAGCTGTGGCACGACCTTGTCGGTCTACCCACCGAGCGCATCCAGCGCCTCGGGATGGAGGATAACTACTGGCACATGGGCGTGCCCGGACCGTGTGGGCCGTGCTCCGAGATTTACTACGACCGTGGCCCGGCTTATGGTGCGGACGGTGGCCCGGCAGTGGACGATAGCCGATTCATCGAGATCTGGAACCTCGTGTTCATGGAGTTCGAGCGCGGCGAAACCAAGCCCGACGGCAGCTTCGACATCGTGGGCAACCTGCCGAAGAAGAACATCGATACCGGCATGGGTGTGGAGCGCCTCGCATTCCTGCTGCAGGGCGTGGATAACGTCTACGAGACCGACCTGCTGCGCCCGGTGATCGACACCGCCGAGAAGCTGACCGGCACTCGCTACGGCTCGGAGGATAAGGGCGATATCCGCTTCCGTGTCATCGCCGACCACAGCCGTACCGCGCTGATGCTCATCCTCGACGGCGTGACCCCAGGCAACGAGGGGCGTGGCTACATCCTGCGTCGCCTGATCCGCCGCATCATTCGCTCCGCCCGACTGCTGGGTGCTCAGGGGCCTGTCATCGAGCAGCTCCTGGACACCGTCCGCGAGGCGATGACCCCGTCCTACCCGGAGATCGCGGAGAACTGGGAGCGCATCCGCTCCGTGGGCGTGATCGAGGAGAAGGCCTTCCTGAAGACCCTCGAGTCCGGTTCCCAGCTTTTCGAGCAGTTCCTCACGGAGGCCCGCAACAGCGGCGCCACGGTGGTACCGGGCGAGGTTGCCTTCTCGCTGCACGACACCCACGGCTTCCCGATCGACCTGACCCGCGAGATGGCCGAGGAGGCCTCGCTGACGGTCGACGAGGAGGGCTTCCACGAGCTGATGGCCGAGCAGAAGGCTCGCGCCAAGGCTGATAACGCCGCCAAGAAGCACGTCCACGCGGACCTGAGCGTCTACCGCGCATTCATCGATTCCCACCCGACCCACTTCACCGGCTACGAGAACACGGTGGACGAGGGCAAGGTTCTGGGCCTGGTCGTCGACGGCCAGCTCGCCGACCGCGCGTCCGCCGGCCAGCACGCCCAGGTCATCCTGGATCAGACCCCGTTCTACGCTGAGTCGGGTGGCCAGATGGCCGACCGTGGCGACCTCCGCGGCCCAGGTGGCCTGGCTAAGGTCGTGGACGTCCAGAAGATCGCCAAGAAGGTCTGGGCGCACCAGATCGAGGTCACCGAGGGAGAGCTCGCCATCGGAGAGCTCCTCGAGGCCCGCGTCGACCAGAAGTGGCGCCACCAGGCCCGTCAGGCGCACTCCGGTACCCACCTGATCCACGCCGCGCTGCGCGAGGTGCTGGGACCGACAGCCGTGCAGGCCGGTTCCATGAACAAGCCCGGCTACCTGCGCTTCGACTTCTCCTACGGGGATCAGCTGACCGAGAAGCAGCTGCAGCAGATCGAGGAGATCGCGAACTCCGCGGTGGACACTGACTACCAGGTCAATACCATCGAGACCTCCCTGGAGGAGGCCAAGGCGATGGGTGCGATGGCGCTGTTCGGCGAGAACTACGGCAACCAGGTTCGTGTCGTCGAGATTGGCGGACCATTCTCCATGGAGCTGTGCGGCGGTATCCACGTGGACCACTCCTCCCAGATTGGCCCGATCAGCGTGCTCGGTGAGTCCTCCGTGGGCTCCGGCGTGCGCCGCATCGAGGCCTACACCGGAATGGATTCCTTCCGCCACCTCGCTGCCGACCGTTCCCTCGTCGCGAACCTCGCAGCGAATTTTAAGGCCACCAGCGAGGAGATCCCGGAGCGCATCGACGCGCTGACCGCCAAGCTCAAGGCCGCAGAGAAGCAGGTCCAGCAGCTGCGTGCCCAGCAGCTGGCAGCCCAGGTCGGCAGCATCGTGGACAGCGCCGCAGATGTATCCGGTGTGAAGGTGCTGACCCAGAACCTCGGGGAGGGCCTGGGTGCGAAGGACCTGCGTTCGGTGGCGCAGGACGCCATCGCCCGCTTCAACTCCGAGGCGGCGGTCGTGCTCTTCACTGCCCAGGACGGCGAAAAGGTTCCGTTCGTTGCCGCGGCCAACCCGCAGGCTGTCGAGCGTGGGCTGAAGGCCGGCGACCTGGTGAAGGCATTCGGCGCCGAGGTTGGTGGCCGCGGTGGCGGTAAGCCAGCCCTGGCGCAGGGCTCCGGTTCCGATGCTTCCGGTGTCGACGCCGGCCTGGCCGCCGTGCAGCGCCTCGTGAACGAGACCCTGAGCTAGTTCCGCGAGGTCGATCGCCGATGGCATCCGATTTTTCCCGCGAGGAGATTTCGCCAGATCGTCCCGACCCGGAAACCGACCCGGGGCGGGGACGGCGGCTGGCTCTCGACGTCGGCAGTGTGCGGATCGGCGTTGCGCTGAGCGACCCGGATGGCATCCTGGCCTCTCCACTGGAGACGGTCGCCGCCGCCGTCGACGGCTCCGATGTGTCGCGCGTCGTGGAACTGATCGAGGAGAACTTCGTCGTGGAGGTCGTCGTCGGTCTTCCGGTGGCGCTGCGCGGCAACCACACCGCGAGCACCGCGGCAGCCCTCGACTTTTACGAGGACCTGGCCGAAGAGCTGCCCGACCTCCCGATACGGCTCGTCGACGAACGCATGTCCACCATGGCAGCCACCCAGGCCTTTCAGGCCTCCGGGGTGAGCGCCAAGAAGGGTCGAAAGCGGATTGACCAAGCCGCGGCGGTGCACATTCTCCAGGGGTGGCTTGACTCCCGTCGGCGCGTCATCTCGTAATCGAATTGTGATCATGGAATAATGTCCGATGATCGATCCACGATCATCGGATGCATCGCTGTCCCATGGCGATGCTTCGCGTTGCCTTCACGCTTCGAGCGTGGCCGCGCGTTCCGTAGCACCTGAGATCCGAAAGGCATAGTTGCATGACCCTGAAGCGGAGTATGCAACCGAAGTACCGGCGCCGCCGTCAACTGGCAGTCGCGCTGGCTTTGGCGCTCACCCTGCTGTTGGTGGGCATCTCCGGGTACGTCTGGTACCAGCGGTCCGTCGTCGGCCAGCGCGACTACGAGGGTGCGGGCAATGGAACGGTCGTGATGGTCAAGGTCGGCGAGGGGGACAGCCTGTCTTCCATCGCCCCGACATTGGTGGAGAAGAAGGTTGTTGGCTCCCGGCGGGCGCTGATGCGCGAGGCCGAAGCCCGTGACGCCAGCCTGCAGACCGGTTACTATCCGCTTCAGGAAAAAATGTCGGCCTCGGCCGCGCTGGACGCGCTGACAGACGACGCTAACCGCCGCGGCGTCGTCGACATCCCGACCGGCCTGCCGCTGGAGGACGTCACCGTCGTGGGCGGGAAGACGCGCGAGGGGATTTACTCGCTGATCTCCGCCCAGACCTGCTCGAGCGAGGATGAGTGCATCTCCTCCGATACGCTGCGCGAAGCCGTGGTCAGCTCCACCCCGGAGGAGTTGGAGGTGCCGCAGTGGGCGAAGGGGGCGGTGGCCGACCGCGCCGATGATCCGCGCCGCATCGAGGGGCTGATCTCCCCGGGCGTGCACCTTTTCGACCCGACCTCGACCCCGCAGGAGATCATGCGCGAGCTGATCAGCAACTCTGCGGCGGAATACGAGGCGACGGGGCTGCTCAAGGCTGCTGAGACTGTGGGCCTGAGCCCATATGAGATGATCACCGCGGCCTCCCTGGTGGAACGCGAGGCGCCTGCCGGGGACTTCGACAAGGTTGCTCGCGTGATCCTCAACCGACTCAAGGAAGACCAGCGTCTGGAGTTCGACTCCACGGTGAACTACGACGTCGACGAGCAGGAGGTCGCCACGACGGATAGCGACCGCGCTCGCCGCACCCCGTGGAATACTTATGCGAAGAAGGGGCTGCCGGAGACCCCTATCGCCTCCCCGGGTATTCAGGCGCTGCAGGCGATGGAGCACCCCGCTGAGGGCGATTGGCTCTACTTCGTCACCATCAACAAGGATGGCGAGACCGTGTTCAACCGGGACTTCGATGCCCACGAGGCCGCGATCGAGAAGGCGCGCGCCAACGGCGTGCTGGACTCGGCCCGCTAAGCAATAAGCCAGGAGGAAGAGGAAGCCGATGTCGGAAAGCCAGGATGCCCAGTTGTCTACCGGCGGTGACCCTCAGCCCACTGCGGACTCGGCAGGTGCGAGTGTGCTCAGTCCGGAAGAATTTTTTGCGCTAAGCGGCCCCCGCTGCGCGGTCCTGGGCAGCCCGGTGTCGCATTCGCTGTCCCCGGTGATCCACAAGGCTGGCTACCGGGCCACGGGCCTGGACCTGGATTACTACCGGGTGGAGGCGCCGGAGGCCCGGGACATCCGGGTGATCGTTCAGGCGCAGGATCCGGACATCCGCGGATTGTCCGTCACCATGCCGGGCAAGGGCGCAGCACTCGAGCTGGCGGGGCTGGCGACGAAGCGGGCCGAGGACATCGGCTCCGCCAACACGCTGGTGCCGCAGGAGGATGGCCGCTGGCTCGCGGATAACACCGACGTCGACGGTCTCACCGCCTGCCTGAACGCGGTGGCAGCCGAGCTCACCGAGCGCGATCCGGAACGAGGCGCACCCTTCGCCGGGCAGACGGCCGTCATTGTCGGTAACGGTGGCACCGCCCGCCCCGCCGTTGCTGCCGCAGCGGCTGCCGGATTCTCCGAGATTAACGTGGTCGCCCGTTCGGAGCGTGCGCTGAACCTGCAGGCGCTCACCGAGTCGCTGGGCATGGAGTTTTCCTGGACCCGGTTCGATGCCCCGGAGCTGGGCCACGTGTGTGGCCAGGCTGCAGCGCTGATTTCGACGGTCCCGGAGGACGTCGCTGCGGAGTACGTGGATGAGTTCTGTCGCGCTGAGTCTGTCATCGACGTGATCTACGATCCTTATCCGACCGCGCTGTTGGCTCAGGCCAAGCAGCAGGGGCTGCCAGTCTCCGATGGTCTGCAGATGCTCGCTGGCCAGGCGGAGGAGCAGTTCCGGCTGTTCACCGGCCAGCAGGCTCCCGAGGGACTATTCTTGGCCGAACTGCACCAGCACCTGGCGCTGGACTAAGCCGGAGCATTATCTTCTCAGCGCAGGCGGGGAAAGAGATTCCTGCGTGGGGACGCAGGGGGCGCTTTGCGGCAGGGGAGAAGACTGTAGGGGAGCAAGATTAAGGGGGGAGCCATCGGTGATGTGCGCCGTGCTTGCCACGCTTGGCGTGGCTGTGGCCTACCTGGGGGTCGTAGATTGGCGGCATCGCCGCATCCCCAACGCCGTGGTGCTCCCCAGCATCCTCTCTGCTGTTGTCGCGGCGTGTGTCTGGCAGCCTTCAGCACTCGTCGGGGGCGCGGTGTGGTGGCTATTGTTCAGCTTCTTCCACCAACGCTCTGTAAAGAACCGCCACGAGGGGAGCGGAGCTCCTGGCCAGTACTTCGGTGGCGGGGACGCCAAGTTTGCGGCGGTGTGCGGCATCCTTGCTGCCTGGCACGGAGTGGGTTGGGTGTTGCTCGCCATCGGCACTTCCGGCGTGCTCACGACCGGCGGGATACTGATCCAGGATCGGGCCAGAAAGGCTCCACCCCATCGGCCTGTCGCCATGGGACCGGCAATGGTTCTGGGTACGCTGCTGGCCTTCGCAGTGTCCTTATAATTGTTCGATAGCTCACATAGTAGACTTGTCGGCATGCTTCGATGGACTACTGCTGGTGAATCCCATGGCCAGGCGCTGATCGCGCTGGTGGAAAACCTCCCCGCTGGGCTGAGCGTGACTCGCGAGGATGTCGCGGAACAGCTCGCCCGCCGTCGCCTCGGCTATGGTCGCGGCGCCCGGATGAAGTTTGAGGCGGACGAGCTGACCTTCGTCTCTGGCGTCCGACACGGCAAGACCCTCGGCAGCCCGGTGGCCGTCATGATTGGCAACACCGAGTGGCCGAAGTGGACCACCATCATGTCCGCCGACCCGGTTGATCTGGAGGACCCGGAGGTGGCCAAGGCGATGGCCTCCGGTCGCGGGGCGAAACTCACCCGCCCGCGCCCGGGTCACGCGGACTTCGCCGGCATGCTGAAGTACGACCACGACGAGGCCCGCCCGATCCTGGAGCGTGCCTCCGCCCGCGAGACCGCTGCCCGCGTCGCCGCCGCTACCTTCGCCCGCGCCCTGCTGCGCGAGGTACTGGGAGTGGAGGTCTTCAGCCACGTCGTTTCGATCGGTCGTAGCGAGCCCTATACCGGCCCCACCCCGAGTTTCTCCGACTTGGAAGCTATCGACGCCTCCCCGGTGCGCGCCTTCGATAAGGCCTCGGAGGACGCGATGGTCGAGGAGATCAAGGCGGCCAAGAAGAGCGGCGACACCCTCGGCGGCATCGTGGAGGTCGTGGTCAAGGGCCTGCCGATCGGCTTGGGCTCCCACACGTCCGGTGACGCTCGCCTCGACGCCCAGTTGGCTTCCGCCGTCATGGGGATCCAGGCCATCAAGGGGGTCGAGATCGGCGACGGCTTCGAGGAAGCCCGCCGCCGCGGCTCCGAAGCCCACGACGAGATGGTGCGCGAGGACGGGGAGATCACCCGACTGAGCAACCGCGCTGGCGGGATCGAGGGCGGCATGACCAACGGTGAGGACGTCATCGTCCGCGCCGCGATGAAGCCGATCAGCACGGTCCCGCGCGCCCTGCGCACCGTCGACATGGCCACCGGAGAGGCCGCGACCGGCATCCACCAGCGTTCCGACGTCGTCGCCGTCCCCGCAGCAGGAGTCGTCGCCGAGGCGATGGTCGCCCTCGTGCTGGCTCGGGCCACCGTTGAGAAGTTCGGGGGCGATTCCCTCGCCGAGATGAAGCGCAACGTGGCCGCTTATCAGCAGCAGGTCGCCGAGCGGCTGGATTTCTAACCAACCCGCAGACAAGGAGGCTTCGCGAAAGATGACTCGACCAGGGCAATCCACACCGGTTAACGCGCAGCACACGGCACCTGGGCAGCGCCCCAAGGTTGTGCTCGCTGGGTTGCCGGGCGCGGGTAAATCCACGATGGGCCGGCGCATCGGGCATGCCCTCCACCTGCCCGTCATCGATACCGATGAGCTCATCGCCGAACGCTTCAACAAGCCCTGCGGCGACGTGCTGCGGGAGCTCGGCGAGGAGAAATTCCGCGCTGCTGAGGAGGAAGCCGTCGCTCAGGCACTGCAGACTAACGCGGTGGTGTCCCTGGGCGGGGGAGCTGTGAAGAGCGCGAAGACCCGCGAGGCCCTCATGAACCACCAAGTCGTCTACCTCTATGTAGACGTCGCTGAGGGCGTGCGCCGTACCTCCGGGAACAAAACCCGCCCGCTGCTGGATGTCCCCAACCCCGAAGAGGTCTATCAGCGACTCTACGACGAGCGCCACGAGCTCTATGAAGAGGTTGCGAGCTTCCGCATCCGCTCCGGCAACCACGACCCGCAGCGGACAGTGACTGCCATCCTGCAGTACCTCGAAGACGCGGAACAGCTCTAGGAGACATCACTGGGCCGTTCACCCGCGGCACTGCCACCACGGCCGACCACCAAACCACCACAGCGATTGAGAAAGAACGTGACAGCGTGACAACGCCTTACTCCACGCAGCAGCCCACCCCAACGCGCATCGATGTGCGCACCGCTTCGCCGTACCCGGTCCTCATCAGCCGCGGCATCGAGACGATGATCCCGCCGATGCTCGAGGCCACCGAGGGCGCCAGCACCTTCCTGATCATCCACCAGCCGGCCCTGGCTGAGCGCGCAGCCCATGTCGCGAAATTGCTGGAGGCCGAGGGCAAGGTCGCCGAGCTGCTGGAGATCTCCGACGCTGAGGACGGCAAGACCATTGCATCAGCCGAGCGTTGCTGGGATCGCTGCGCGGATGCCGGGCTGACGCGTCAGGACTGCATCGTCTCCGTGGGCGGTGGCGCTGCCACCGACCTCGCCGGGTTCATCGCCGCCACCTGGATGCGCGGTATCCGTGTGGCACACGTCCCGACCTCCTTGCTGGGGATGGTCGACGCCGCGGTGGGCGGCAAGACGGGGATCAACACCACCCGGGGTAAGAACCTCGTCGGTGCTTTCCACGAACCGGCCGCGGTCCTCATCGACCTGGACACCCTCAAAGATCTGCCACGCGAGGAGCTCATCGCTGGCTCCGCGGAGATCATCAAGGCAGGTTTCATCCGTGACGAGCGCATCATCGAGATCTATGAGGAGGACCCGGTCGAGGCGCTGAACCCCGCCGGTGATGTACTCCCGGAGCTGATCGAGCGGGCGATCAAGGTCAAGGCAGAGGTGGTGGCCCAGGACCTCAAGGAGTCCTATATCCGGGAGATCCTCAACTACGGGCACACCTTCTGCCACGCGGTCGAGCAGCAGGAGAACTACCGCTGGCGTCACGGTCAGGCCGTGGGCGTGGGCATGATGTTCGAGGCTGAGCTGGCCAAGGCCGCCGGTCTCATCGACCAGCAGCTCGTGGACCGGCACCGGAACATCCTGCGCAGCGTTGGGTTGGCGACGACCTATCAGCACTCCGATTTCGACACCCTCATTGAGGTCATGGGGCGGGATAAAAAGAATAAGCAGGGCAAGATTCGCTTCGTCGTCCTCGAGGGACTGGCGAAACCAACCCGGCTCGAGTCCCCGAGCAGGGAACACCTGGACGCAGCGTGGGAGGCGATTTCGCAGTGACCGCACAGGAACAGCAGCTGACGGTGAGCGTGCTCAACGGCCCGAACCTCAACCGGCTGGGCAAGCGCCAGCCGGAGGTCTACGGGGCGACGACGCTAGCCGACGTTGAGGCCCTGATCGCCGATGAGGCGGCACGCCTGGGTGTGGCGGTGGAGTTCTTCCAGAGCAACAACGAAGGCGAGATGCTGGACCGCATCCATGCGGCAGCTGACCAGGGGCATGCGGTGATCATCAACCCGGGTGGCTGGACGCACACTTCTGTGGCGCTGCGCGACGCTCTCGCGGAGGTCGCCGACGGGCAGGGCTTCGTGGAGGTCCACATTTCCAACGTCCACGCCCGCGAGCCCTTCCGTCACCACAGCTACCTCAGCCCCATTGCCCGCGGCGTGATCGCTGGCTTGGGGATCGAGGGATACCTGGCGGCCCTGCGTTACCTCGCGCAGAGCTAGCACCGCCGACGTCTTTGAGGGCGGGGTCGGGCTCAACGCTCCGCGCAATGACCCGCGCCTGCGAGTGTGGACGCCCAGGGGAGTAGCGTGGGGGTGATTGAACCCAGCATGGGGGAAACAACGATCGAAGGAGAGCGCGAATGACCCAGACTCAGCGATACGCCGAGCGCCGCAACAAGCTTGCCGCACGCCTACAGGAGCGCGACCTGCCGGGCCTTCTGGTCACTGACCTGAAGAACGTTCGCTACCTCACCGGTTTCAGTGGCTCCAATGCGGTGTACCTGCAGCGGCCGGACGGCCGGGGCGTGCTCGGCACCGATGGCCGATACGCCACCCAGGTGGAGATCGAGACCGGCCAGCCAGAGGATGTCGAGCTCCTCATCGACAATAAGCTGCTCGAGCAAGTCCCGGAGCGGGCTCAGGTCACCGGCTTTGCTGTGGAGTCCAGCCTGAGCATCGGCGAGGCGAAGAAGCTTGCCGCGGACGGGCCGCTGCCGGAGGTGGCGGTCGGCATCGTCGAGGAGCTTCGCTTGGTCAAGGACAGCGCGGAGATCGCCGCCCTCGAGGCAGCCGGGGAGCTCGCAGATTCGGTGTGGCAGGAATTCCTCGACGAGGGCGGCATCCGCGAGGGACGCACTGAAATCGAGGCCGCAGCGGACCTTGAGTACCGCCTGCGCAAGGCCGGTGCCGAAGCACTGAGCTTCGATACCATCCTGGCGTCGGGAGTTAACGCCACCAAGCCGCACGCCGGTGTCTCCCGCGACCCGATCGTGCCCGGTCTGGTCACCGTCGATTTCGGCATCTACCTGGACGGTTACGCCTCCGACCAGACACGCACCGTCTGCGTGGGGGAGCCGGACGAGCTCTCCGCCACCCTCTACGACGTCGTCCTGCGCTCGCAGCGGGCTGGTGCCGCGGCCGTCGCCCCGGGAACCGCTCTGTTCGATATCGATAAGACCTGCCGGGACATCATCACCGATGCTGGCTACGGCGAGTACTTCGTGCACTCGACGGGCCACGGCGTGGGCCTGGACGTCCACGAAGCGCCGTCGGCGAACTCCCGGGTCGACCGATCAGTAACGCTTGCTGAGGGGATGACGCTGACCGTGGAGCCGGGGATCTACATCCCGGGCAAGACCGGCCTGCGCATCGAAAACACCTACGTGGTCACGGCCGACGGGGCGAAGAGCTGCAACGCCTCCAGCACTGATCTGCGCATCGTTTAAGGTGTTAGAATAAGTCGAACGAGAACGCCCGAGACCTCGGGCGTCGACGTGCGCGCAAAAAATCTCAACGAGAATAGAGGAGCCTGAACTAGTGGCAACCACTGCAGATTTCAAAAACGGTATGGTCCTGATGATCGACGGCAAGCTGCAACAGATCGTGGAGTTCCAGCACGTCAAGCCAGGTAAGGGCCCGGCGTTTGTGCGTACGAAGCTCAAGGACGTCGTCTCCGGCAAGACCGTGGACAAGACCTTCAACGCAGGTGTGAAGGTCGAGCAGGCCACCGTCGACCGCCGCGACATGACCTACCTGTACAACGACGGCTCCGCCTACGTCCTCATGGACGACAAGACCTTCGACCAGGTCGAGCTGCAGCCGGAGCTCATGGGTGACGGCGCGAAGTTCCTGCTGGAGAACTCCCGCGTCAACGTTTCCTTCCACGACGGCCAGGCGCTGTTCGCTGAGCTGCCGGCCAACGTTGACCTCAAGATCGAGCACACCGATCCGGGCCTGCAGGGCGACCGCTCCACCGGTGGCTCCAAGCCAGCCACCCTGGAGACCGGTGCCGAGATCCAGGTGCCGCTGTTCATCGAGACCGGCAACGTCGTCAAGGTGGACACCCGCACCGGCGAGTACCTGTCCCGCGTCACCCAGTAACACCCCAGGAGCCTGATACTTCCTCATGGTTGAACCACAGTCGCCGTCGCCATCCTCGCGCCCCGAAAGCCAGAACCCGCAGTCTGCGGGGGAGGGCAAAGGCTCGAAGGATGAGCGTTCGGCTGCGCGTTTCAAGCGGCGTGGTGCGCGCTATAAGGCCCGCCGCCGTGCCGTGGACATCCTCTTCGAGGCGGAGTTCCGCGACATCGACCCGGTCGACATCATGGAAGAGCGCGCGGAGCTAGCTAAGGATCAGGAAAACCAGATCAAGCCGATCCCGGAGTACACCTCCCAGATCGTGCCCGGCGTGGCAAGTAACCTCGACGCGATCGACGACGCCATCGCCGTGCACCTCACCAGCGATTGGACCCTGGATCGCATCCCCGCCGTGGACCGCGCGGTCATGCGCGTGGCGGCGTGGGAACTGATGTTTAACCCGGACGTTCCGCACCGCGTTGCCCTGTCCGAGGGGATCGAACTTGCCAGCGAGTACTCCCACGTCAAGGCCCCGGACTACGTCAACGCTGTGCTCGACGGCGTGGCCACAGACGCGGACGCCGCGATGGCTGACCGTCTGGCCACCCAGCGCGAGCAGGAACAGTCGGGGTCCGAGGAGGGCTCTGCTCCTGCCCCGGCAGATATCGAGGCGCTGGTTGATTCCGTGATCGCAGACCCCACCGAGCAGGTGGGGAACGGCGCCGCAGAAGAGACCGAAGACGGCCAGGCGGGGGTTGGCGAAGACACCGCCGCTGACGGCCAGAACTCCGTCTAAAAAGCGAGGTTTTTCAGTCGCGGCATCGTGTCGGCGAATGAGTAAATCGCACCCATCTACCCCCGGTTGCCCCGCGCAGCCGGGGGTAGTGCTTTGTGCTATCGTTCACATGAAAGGTTTTCTTTCAGAGGCATCCTTTAACAGACCGCACAGAGAGGCGGGAAAGGAGGTCACGATGAATCCGACAGTCGATCAGCACTCCGTGGTTCTGCTGAACCCGGACGATGTCAATCGCACGGTCGCACGCATCGCGCACCAAATCATTGAGAAGACGGCTCTAGACAGCGGATCCGCCCGGCGGGTCGTGGTGTTGGGTATTCCGTCTGGGGGAGTGCCGCTCGCGGAGCGGCTGCAGAAAAAGATCAGCGAATTCAGTGGCGTGGATGTGTTCCAAGGCTCGCTGGATATCACGCTGTACCGGGACGATCTGGGGCGCGGCCCGCACCGTGCTCTCAAGCCCACGATCATCCCGGACGAGGGGATCGACGGCGCAACCGTCATCTTGGTCGACGACGTCCTGTTTTCGGGCCGCACCATCCGCGCCGCGTTGGACGCCCTCCGGGATCTCGGCCGTCCCGATACCGTCCAGCTGGCCGTCCTGATTGACCGCGGTCACCGGCAGCTGCCGATTCGCGCCGATTACGTGGGCAAGAACATTCCGACGGCAGCCTCCGAGGACGTCACCGTCGCTCTCCACGAGCTCGACGGCCGCGACGAGGTCACCCTGACCCGGTCGACCACACCCGCCGACCAGCAACCAGCGAATCAGGGCGGGCAGGTACCGTCCGCCGCAGACAAGGGGCGTGCGTAGTGAAGAACCTGCTCAGCATTTCCGATCTCACTCCGAATGAGATTGTGAGCATCATGGACGAGGCGGACCGCTTCGCCGAGGCGCTGAAGGGCCGCGAGGTCAAGAAGCTGCCCACCCTGCGGGGGCGCACCGTGTTCACGATGTTCTACGAAAACTCCACCCGCACCCGGGCCAGCTTCGAGACGGCGGGGAAGTGGATGAGCGCGGACGTTATCAACATCTCCGCGTCCTCCTCGAGCGTGAAGAAGGGCGAGTCCCTCCGGGACACGGCACTGACGCTGAAGTCCATCGGCGCCGACGCACTGGTCATGCGCCACCCGTCCTCCGGGGCGGCGCAGCACGTTGCCAACTTCATCGGCGATACCGCGGTGATCAACGCCGGAGATGGCTCCAACCAGCACCCCACCCAGGCGCTGCTCGACGCCACGACGCTGCGCCGTCAACGGGGTGATCTGTCGGGGCAGCACGTCGTGATCGTCGGTGACATCCTGCACTCCCGCGTCGCCCGCTCCAACGCGCAGCTGCTCAATGCCCTCGGCGCAGATGTCACCTTCGTCGCACCTCCGACGCTGCTTCCGATCGGGGTGGAGAACTGGGGCGTGCGCGTGAGCCACGATCTTGACGCGGAGCTGCCGAGCGCCGACGCGGTCATGATGCTGCGGGTCCAGGCGGAGCGCATGAACGGTGGTTTCTTCCCCTCGCACCGCGAGTACGCCACCCGATACGGGCTGTCGAAGGCCCGCCACGCCATGTTGAAGCCGGGCGCGGTTGTGATGCACCCAGGCCCGATGTTGCGCGGCATGGAGATCAACTACAGCGTCGCGGACGCCCCGAACACCGTCGTGCTCCAGCAGGTCACTGCCGGTGTTCACGTCCGCATGGCGATCCTCTTCCAGCTGCTGATCGGCGGCCACTCGGCCTCCGAGACCGAGACAGACGCTTAAGGCCAGAAAGGATAAGCGATTTTTATGGTCGACAACAAGAACTTTCCCCCGACTGGCCCACTGGCTGCGCACCCGGCGGGTGCCGAGAACGCGGTGCTCCTCAAGGGCGTGCTCATCTACGGTGAAGGGGAGCCGCAGGATGTCCTGCTCTCCGACGGCGTGATCGCCAAGATCGGCGCGGATCTCTCCGACGAGGCTCCGGCTGAGGCCGAGGTGCTCGACCTTGCCGGCCAGGTGCTCCTGCCGGGCCTGGTGGACATGCATGTTCACCTGCGCGAGCCGGGCCGCGAGGATACCGAGACCATCGCCTCCGGCTCCGCGGCGGCTGTCAAGGGCGGGTTTACCGCCGTGTTCACCATGGCTAATACCTCCCCGGTCATGGACGACCCCGCCATCGCGGAAAGCGTCTGGTACAAGGGCCAGAACACGAACCTCTGCGACGTCCACCCCGTCGGTTCCATCTCCAAGGGACTGGCGGGCAAGGAGCTCACCGAATTCGGCATGATGGCCGATTCCGACGCCAAGGTGCGCATGTTCTCCGACGACGGCAAGTGCGTCGACGACCCGCGCCTGATGCGTCGCGCAATCGAGTACTCGCGTGGCATGGACGTGCTGCTCGCGCAGCACTGCGAGGAGCCCCGCCTGACCGAGGGCGCGGTCGCCCACGAAGGCGAGACTGCCGCCCGCCTGGGCCTTCGTGGTTGGCCACGCGTGGCGGAGGAGTCCATCGTCGCCCGCGACGCCCTCATGGCCCGCGACTACGGCGGTCGGCTCCACATCTGTCACGCCTCCACGGAAGGCACCGTCGAGCTGCTGCGCTGGGCGAAGGGACAGGACATCCCGCTGTCCGCCGAAGTCACCCCGCACCACCTGATCCTCACCGACTCTCGGTTGGAGACCTTCGACGGCGTGAACCGCGTGAACCCGCCGCTGCGTGAGGAGCGGGACACCCTGGCCCTGCGCCAGGCACTCATCGACGGCGTGGTGGACTGCGTGGCCACCGACCACGCCCCGCACTCCTCCGAGGAGAAGTGCTGCGAATTCGACCAGGCTCGTCCGGGCATGCTCGGCCTGGAGACCTCCCTGGCGATCATCGCGGACCTCTTCGTCATCAACGGCGATCAGGACTGGCGCTTCGTCGCCAAGGTGATGTCCGAGCGGCCAGCCGAGATCACCAAGCTGCCGGGCCACGGCCGCCCG
Organism: Corynebacterium sp. UMB9976; assembly: GCF_030212265.1. Classification (NCBI taxonomy): domain Bacteria; kingdom Bacillati; phylum Actinomycetota; class Actinomycetes; order Mycobacteriales; family Corynebacteriaceae; genus Corynebacterium; species Corynebacterium sp. UMB9976. The sequence continues at coordinate 145,525 of NZ_JASODY010000001.1, read as the reverse complement.
ATCGCCGAAGGCGAGCCAGCGAACCTGTGCGTGGTGGATACCAACGCTAGCTGGACCGCCGAGGCCAAGCAGATGGCCTCCAAGTCCGAGAACAACCCTTACGAAGGCATGCCCATGCCGGTTCGGGTATCCACGACGATCCTGCGTGGCAAGGTGACATGCCGCGACGGCAACCCTGTGACAACCGACTAGCTGCCCGATAACTCAACAATCGGCGACTGACCTTGAAAGAAAAACTAAGGACTAAAGATATGCAGACTCACACTCCAGCAGCACTGGTTCTCGCAGACGGCACGATCTACCGCGGCTTCGCGATGGGCGCGACCGGCAAGACCCTCGGCGAGGCAGTGTTCACCACCGCCATGACCGGCTACCAGGAGACCCTCACCGACCCCTCCTTCCACCGTCAAATCACGGTGCTCACCGCCCCACAGATCGGTAACACCGGCTGGAACGACGAGGACTCCGAGTCCCGCGACGGCAAGATCTGGGCCGCTGGCCTGGTCATCCGCGACCTCTCCAACACCGTCAGCAACTGGCGAGCCAAGCGCAGCCTCAACGAGGAGCTCGAGGCACAGGGCATCGTCAGCATCTGCGGCGTGGATACCCGCTCCGTCGTACGCCACCTGCGCGAGGAGGGATCCATCGCCGCGGGCATCTTCTCCGGCGACGCCCTCGGCACGGACGAGGAGATGATCGCCCAGGTCAAGGAGCAGCCGTCGATGAGCGGCGCGGACCTGACCGCGGACGTCACCACCGACGAGCCTTATGTCGTCGACGCGGAAGGGGAGCGCAAGTACACCGTCCTCGCCTACGACATGGGCATTAAGACCAACACGCCGCGCGAGTTCGCCAAGCGCGGCATCCGCACCGTCGTCATTCCGGCCGATACCGAGTTCTCCACCCTCGAGGGCTACTTGAGCGAGTACGAGGCCCAGGGCGTGTTCGCCTCCAACGGCCCGGGTGACCCGGCCACCGCCGACCACACGGTGGAGCAGGTCAAGAAGGTGCTCGAGGCCGACATCCCGTTCTTCGGCATCTGCTTCGGCAACCAGCTCTTTGGCCGTGCCCTCGGCCTGGACACCTACAAGCTGAAGTTCGGCCACCGCGGCACCAACGTGCCGGTGAAGGACCTGGAGACTGGCAAGGTCGCGATCACCGCCCAGAACCACGGCTTCGCCCTCGCGGCCCCCGCCGGCGGCCTGGAGAAGGAATTCGACACGCCGTTCGGTTCCGCCAAGGTCACCCACATCTGCCTCAACGATGACGTCGTCGAGGGTGTGGCGTTGACCAGCGGACGCGCCTTCTCGGTGCAGTACCACCCGGAGTCCGCCGCCGGCCCGCATGACGCAAACCCCCTGTTCGACCACTTCCTCAACCTGTTGGAGCAGGAGAAGAAGGCCTAAGCCGACGCCTTCTCACAGCACAGAACGCATCCAGCAGCACAACGCCCAACAGAAAGAGAAAACACTCATGCCACGTCGTGAAGACATCAACCACGTCCTCGTCATCGGTTCCGGCCCGATCGTCATCGGTCAGGCCTGCGAGTTCGACTACTCCGGCACCCAGGCCTGCCGAGTGCTCAAGGAAGAGGGCCTCCGCGTCACCCTGATCAACTCCAACCCGGCGACCATCATGACCGACCCGGAGTTCGCCGACCACACCTACATCGAGCCGATTCAGCCGGAGTACATCGAGAAGATCTTCGCCAAGGAAAAGGCAGAGGGGCACCCGATCGACGCCGTGCTGGCCACCCTCGGCGGACAGACCGCGCTGAACGCCGCGATCCAGCTGGACCGCCGCGGCATCCTCGACAAGTACGGCGTCGAGCTCATCGGCGCGGACATCGACGCCATCGAGCGCGGCGAGGACCGCCAGAAGTTCAAGGACATCGTCGAGAAGATCGGTGGATCCTCCGCCCGCTCCCGCGTCTGCCACAACATGGACGAGGTCCACGAGACCGTCGCCGAGCTGGGCTTGCCAGTCGTCGTCCGCCCGTCCTTCACCATGGGCGGCCTTGGCTCCGGCCTGGCCTTCGACTACGAGGACCTGGAGCGCATCGCCGGCGGCGGCCTCGCCGCGTCCCCGGAGGCCAACGTCCTGATCGAGGAGTCCATCCTCGGCTGGAAGGAATTCGAGCTGGAGCTGATGCGCGACGCGAAGGACAACGTGGTCGTCGTCGCCTCCATCGAGAATGTCGACGCCCTGGGCGTCCACACCGGCGACTCCGTCACCGTCGCCCCGTCCATGACCCTGACGGACCGCGAGTTCCAGATCATGCGCGACCAGGGCATCGCCATCCTCCGCGAGGTCGGCGTGGAGACCGGTGGCTGCAACATCCAGTTCGCCATCAACCCCAAGGACGGCCGGATCATCACGATCGAGATGAACCCGCGCGTATCCCGTTCCTCCGCGCTCGCGTCCAAGGCTACTGGCTTCCCGATCGCGAAGCTGGCCGCGAAGCTGGCGATCGGCTATACCCTCGACGAGATCCGCAACGACATCACCCAGGTCACCCCGGCTGCCTTCGAGCCGACTCTGGACTACGTCATCGTCAAGGCTCCGCGCTTCGCCTTTGAGAAGTTCCCGGGCGCCGACGACACCCTCACGACCACGATGAAGTCCGTCGGTGAGGCCATGTCCATCGGCCGCAACTACATCACCGGCCTGAACAAGGTCATGCGTTCCCTGGAGACCAAGCAGGCGGGCTTCTGGACCGTCCCGGATGAGGACTTTGCGGGCGAGCGTGCCACCGACAAGGCAGCCGTCCTCGAGGACTTGAAGCGCCCGACCGAGGGCCGCCTCTACGACGTCGAGCTCGCCATGCGCCTCGGCGCGACCGTGGACGAGATCTACCAGGCCTCCGGCATCGACCCGTGGTTCCTGCACGAACTCATGGCCCTGGTGGAGTTCCGCCAGCAGCTGATCGACGCGCCGGTCCTGGACGTGGATCTCCTGCGTTACGCGAAGTTCCTCGGCCTCTCCGACCGCCAGATCGCCGCCCTGCGTCCGGAGTTCGCAGGTGAGGACGGCGTGCGATCCCTGCGCTGGTCCCTCGGCATCCACCCGGTCTTCAAGACCGTGGACACCTGCGCCGGCGAGTTCGAGGCGAAGACCCCGTACCACTACAGCTCCTATGAGCTGGACCCGAACGCCGAGTCCGAGGTCGAGCCGCAGAAGGAGAAGGAAAAGGTCATCATTCTGGGCTCCGGCCCGAACCGCATCGGCCAGGGCATTGAGTTCGACTACTCCTGCGTCCACGCGGCCCTCGAGCTCTCCCGCGTTGGCTACGAGACCGTGATGGTCAACTGCAACCCGGAGACCGTTTCCACCGACTATGACACCGCCGATCGCCTGTACTTCGAACCGCTGACCTTCGAGGACGTCATGGAGATCTACCGCGCGGAGTCCGAGTCCGGCACCGTCGCGGGCGTGATCGTCCAGCTCGGTGGCCAGACCCCACTGGGCCTGGCGCAGCGCCTCTCCGACGCCGGCGTGCCGATCGTCGGCACCACCCCGGAGGCCATCAACCTGGCGGAGCACCGCGGCGCGTTCGGCAAGGTCCTGCGCGACGCCGAGCTGCCAGCCCCGGCCTTCGGCACCGCCACCAGCTTCGAGGAGGCCCGTGAGGTCGCCGCAAACATCGGTTACCCGGTACTGGTCCGCCCGTCCTACGTCCTCGGTGGCCGAGGCATGGAGATCGTCTACGACGAGGCCAGCCTGCGCGACTACATCTCGCGCGCCACGGAGATCACCGACGAGCACCCGGTCCTGGTCGACCGCTTCCTGGATTCCGCCATCGAGATCGACGTCGACGCCCTCTGCGATGGCGAGGACGTCTACCTCGGCGGCGTGATGGAGCACATCGAGGAGGCCGGTATCCACTCCGGTGACTCCGCCTGTGCGCTGCCACCGATGACGCTGGGGGAGCAGGACATCGAAAAGGTCCGGGAATCCACCCGCAAGCTGGCCCAGGGCATCGGCGTGAAGGGCCTGATGAACGTCCAGTACGCACTGAAGGACGACATCCTCTACGTCATCGAGGCCAACCCGCGCGCCTCCCGCACCGCCCCGTTCGTGTCCAAGGCCACGGGCGTGCAGATGGCCAAGGCCGCCGCGCGCATCATGCTGGGCGCTTCCATCGCCGAGCTCAAGGAGGAAGGCATCCTGCCTTCCGATCGCGACGGTGGCTCGCTGCCGATCGGTCACCCGATTGCCGTCAAGGAGGCAGTGCTGCCGTTCAACCGCTTCCGCAGCTTCGAGGGCAAGGTGCTGGACTCTCTGCTGAGCCCGGAAATGAAGTCCACCGGCGAGGTCATGGGCCTCGACTCGGACTTCGGTACCGCGTTCGCGAAGTCCCAGGAAGGTGCCTACGGCGCGCTGCCGACCAAGGGCAACGTCTTCGTCTCCGTCGCTAACCGCGACAAGCGCACCCTGATCCTCCCGATCCAGCGCCTGGCTTCCTTGGGCTTCAACGTGCTCGCCACCGCGGGCACCGCAAGCATGCTGCGCCGCAATGGCGTGGAGTGCGAGGTCGTCGCGAAGGTCTCCGCCACCAGCGGCGAGGGCGAGAACGCCCGCAACGTCGTGGACTACATCCGCGACGGCGAGATCGACCTGGTCATCAACACCCCGGCCGGTACCGCTGACGCGCGCACCGACGGCTACGAGATCCGCGCGGCCTCTGTGAACAGCGGCGTGCCGTGCGCGACGACCGTTCAGGGCACCGTCGCAGCGGTGCAGGGCATCGAGGCTCTGCTGGACCACGACACCACTGTGACCCCGATTCAGGAAGTGGAGCACTAATGACCACGCCGGTGAGGCAGGCTGCAGACCAGTCTCAGACCTTCGGCGAGCGCTTCCTGGCTCGGGCTGCCGACCTGGGGCCGCTGTGCGTGGGGCTTGACCCGCACGCACACATCCTCGAGCGCTGGGGGTTGAGCTATGACCTGGCCGGGCTGAAAGAATTCACCGATACCGCGGTTGCCGCTTTCCGGGATACCGTCGCCGTCGTCAAGCCACAGGTGGCCTTCTATGAGGCTTTCGGGGCTGCAGGCTTCGAGGTTCTCCAGAACGCGATGGCGGAGCTGCGGGAGGCCGGCGTGCTGGTGATCGCTGACGCCAAGCGAGGCGATATCGGCTCGACCATGGCGGGCTACGCCAGCGCCTGGCTGCGGCCGGGCTCGCCCCTGGAGGCGGACGCGGTGACGGTCTCTCCGTGGCTCGGTGTGGATTCCCTGGCCCCGGTGTTTGAACTGGCAGCCGAGTACAACAAGGGTGCCATCGTGCTCGCGGCGACATCCAACCCGGAGGCCCCGTCTGTGCAGCTGTCCCAGACGCAGTCCGGCGCCACGCTGGCCCAGGCGGTGTGCGACCGCGTGGCCGAACTCAACGCGGGGGACAAGCCCGGCAACGTCGGCGTCGTGGTCGGCGCGACGGTGGAGAATCCACCGGTTCTGGACCAGGTCAACGGCATGATCCTCATGCCCGGCGTCGGGGCCCAGGGCGGCACGATGGCCGATGTGCGGCGTATTTGCGGTGAGGCGGCACGCTTCGCGAGCCCGAATGTCTCCCGCGCTGTCCTGAACGAAGGGCCTGCCGTGGCGGATCTGCAGGCCGCAGCGCGCCGCTTCGCCGCGGAACTTCAGGTGTAGCCTGCAAATTTGGCGAAGGTGAATCCGCGCGTCGCAGTTGCCACCACGGCAAAAGCACCTTAGGATTCACCTTCGTGCTTTGCTTTCTTAAGCAAGTAGCGCCCTGAAAAGGGGTGTTCAAGCCAGCAGCCCGACGCTGATTGGCTAAAATGCAAGACATTCCACAAGATTTTCAAAAACGATTACGTACGGAGGAATCCCGTGGCACTTCCCCAGCTGACCCCGGAGCAGCGTGCAGAGGCCCTGAAGAAGGCAGCCGAGGCACGTAAGGCACGCGCCGAACTTCGCGAGAAGCTCAAGCGCGGCGGCACCGATCTGCAGCAGGTCCTGAAGGACGCCGAGACTGACCCGATCCTGGGCAAGATGAAGGTCTCCGCTCTGCTGGTCTCCCTGCCGAAGGTCGGCAAGATCAAGGCCGAGGAGATCATGAACCAGCTCGAGATCGCCCCGACCCGCCGTCTGCGCGGCCTGGGCGACCGTCAGCGTCGCGCTCTGCTGGAGCACTTCGGCTTCGACCCAGAGGCTTAAGCCGTGACGCAGGAATCGGGCCGCGGCCGCGTGGTCGTCCTCGCCGGGCCGTCCGCCGTTGGTAAGTCCACGGTGGTCTCTAAGCTCCGCGAGTCGGTCCCGAACCTCTTCTTCAGCGTATCGATGACGACCCGCGAACCTCGCCCCGGCGAGGTACACGGTCGTGACTATCTCTACGTGACGCGAGACGAGTTCCAGTCCAACATCGACAGCGACCTCATGCTCGAATGGGCTGAGATCCACGGTGGGCTGCAGCTCTCCGGTACGCCCCGCAAGCCGGTGGAGGAGGCCATGGCCGCCCAGCACCCCGTCCTCATTGAGGTGGATCTCGAGGGTGCGCGGAACGTGAAGAAGCTCCTGCCGGAGGCCCACACCGTCTTCCTTGCTCCGCCCTCGTGGGAGGTGCTGGTGGAACGGCTGACCGGCCGTGGCACCGAATCCGACGAGGTCATCCAGCGTCGCCTGGAGACCGCCCGCGGGGAACTGGCCGCTAAGGATGAGTTCGACCACGTCATCGTGAACTCGGATGTGGACGAGGCCGTCGCGGGAATCCGCGACATCCTGGTGCCGGAAGCCTAGGGCACCTCGCCCCAGAGGCACCGGCTCCACCCAGCCTGTTACCGCACCCCGCGACCCACCGACGTGGGCGTGGGGTTAGGCGCTTCCAGGTGATTAAGATATAGTTTCCCCTAAGCCGTCGTGGGGATCAGACGCGGCTTAATTAAGCAATCGAAAGAATAGGTGCATTTCGTGGAAAATCAGGACGTCAACTCGAACGAGACGGTTTTCGATCCGCCAGTCGGCATCACCAACCCGCCGATCGACGAGCTCCTGACCAAGGTGTCCTCGAAGTATGCCCTCGCGATCTTCGCTGCTAAGCGCGCGCGTCAGATCAACGACTACTTCCAGAGCATTGACGAAGGTGTCCTGGAGTTCGTTGGCCCGCTGGTGACCCCGGAGATGCACGAGAAGCCACTGTCCATCGCCCTGCGCGAGATTAACGCGGATCTCTTGGAGCACACCGAGGGCTAAGAGGCTATCCTGTCACGTGTGACTGATAACGCTTCGAAGAAGAATAAGAGCAAGCCGCTCCGCATCCTGGTGGGTGTTGGGGGCGGCATTGCTGCGTTTAAGGCGGCCCACCTCGTTCGCTATTTCACGGAACGGGGGCACAACGTCCACGTCGTTCCCACCGAATCCGCACTGAACTTCGTGGGTGCTGCCACCTGGGAGGCCCTGTCCGGTAATCCGGTCAGTACGACCGTCTGGGACGACGTCTCCGGGGTTCAGCACGTCCGTCTCGGTCAGGAGGCCGACCTTATCGTGGTCGCCCCGGCCACGGCCGATCTTATGGCGCGACTGCGTATGGGGCGCGCGGATGACTTGCTCACCGCGAGCTGCCTCGTCGCGACCTGCCCGGTGGTCATTGCCCCGGCGATGCACACCGAGATGTGGGAAAACCCGGCGACGCAGGAGAATGTTTTGACGCTGCGGAGCCGGGGGATCACCGTGCTGGAGCCCGCCCACGGGCGCCTCACCGGCAAGGATAGCGGCCCTGGTCGGCTGCCCGAGCCCGATCACATCGCGGCACTGGCGCTGGCGGCCCACGCCCAGCCGGGAATCTTCGACCAGGACTTGGTCGGCACCCGCGTGGTGGTCACCGCCGGCGGCACGCACGAGGATCTCGACCCGGTGCGGTTTCTTGGTAACGCCTCCTCGGGCCGTCAGGGCTACGCGCTGGCGGACGTCGCCGCCCAACGTGGCGCCGACGTTCACCTCATCGCGGGGCATACCGAGGATCTGCCGACGCCTTCCGGCGCGCGGGTGACTCGGATCAACAGCGCTCTTGAGCTGAAGGACGCGACCGAGCAGGCCGCTCGGGAAGCGGATGTCGTCATCATGGCGGCGGCGGTGGCGGACTACCGTCCCGCCCAGCAGGCTGAGTCGAAGCTCAAGAAGGGCGGAGAGGATCAGCTGGAGGTCATCGAACTGGTAGAAAACCCAGACATCCTGGCGGGGCTCGTCGAGCTGCGCCGGGCAGGGGAGCTGCCGAAGGATCTGCGCATCGTGGGTTTCGCAGCGGAGACCGGTGACGCGGAATCTACCCCTCTCGAGCACGCGCAGCGGAAGTTTCTCCGCAAGGGCTGCGACCTGCTGATGGCGAACGCTGTCGGCCGCGGTAAGGTCTTCGGTCAGGAGGACTCCGCGGGCTGGCTGATCGCTAATCCGTCCGGCTCCGATGATCCGGAGACGCTGGATGTCCGTGAAGTCCCGGCAGGGCATAAGCTCGAGGTAGCCGGAGCGATTCTTGACGCTTTGCCACGAACCGCCGATCGCTAGCGTGCATTTCTAGACCGCTTGGTCTATTATTGATGAATTAGTTCACCGTCTAGGTCGTCGCCCGCCACCCGCCACCGACGGGCCGCACCAACAATACGAACGATAGAAGCGAGATAACTAGTGTCTAAGCGCCTATTTACCAGCGAATCCGTCACCGAGGGTCACCCGGATAAGATCTGTGACGCGATCTCCGATACGATCCTCGACGCCATGCTCGCCGAGGATCCGCAGGCCCGCGTCGCTGTGGAGACCGTGGTCACCACCGGCCTCGTCCACATTGTCGGTGAGGTCCGCACCTCGGGCTACGTTGAGATCCCGCAGCTGGTGCGCGATACCCTCAAGGAGATCGGCTTTACCTCTTCCGACATGGGCTTCGACGGCACCACCTGCGGCGTGTCCGTGTCCATTGGTGCGCAGTCGCCAGAGATTGGAGCCGGCGTGGATACCTCCCACGAGGTCCGCGGTTCCTCCTCTACCGACGAGGACGACCGCCAGGGTGCGGGCGACCAGGGGCTGATGTTCGGCTACGCGACGAACGAGACCCCGGAGTACATGCCGCTGCCCATCTCCGTCGCCCACCGCCTTTCCCGTCGCCTGACTGAGGTGCGCAAGGAGGGCATCGTCACCGGCCTTCGCCCGGACGGCAAGACCCAGGTCACCTTCGAATACGACGAGGCCGGCACCCCGGTGCGTCTGGATACCGTCGTCATCTCCACGCAGCACGACCCGGAGCGCACCCAGGATGAGCTGCGGGAGCTCCTGTCCGAGCATGTGGTGGACCACGTGCTCTCTGACGAGAGCCTCAAGCCCTTCGTGACCGAGGACCTGGAACTGTTGGTTAACCCCTCCGGTTCCTTCATCCTGGGCGGCCCTGCCGGTGACGCCGGCCTGACCGGTCGCAAGATCATCGTTGACACCTACGGCGGCATGGCTCGCCACGGTGGCGGCGCGTTCTCCGGCAAGGACCCGTCGAAGGTGGACCGTTCTGCTGCCTATGCGACCCGTTGGGTGGCAAAGAACATCGTGGCTGCTGGCCTGGCCGACCGCGCCGAGGTGCAGGTGGCCTACGCGATCGGCGTGGCCCGCCCCGTCGGCCTCTACGTGGAAACCTTCGGCACCGAGAAGGCACCGGTGGAGGACATCCAGCGCGCTGTCGCCGAGGTCTTCGATCTGCGCCCGGCATCGATCCTGCGCGAGCTGGATCTGCTCCGCCCGATCTACGCCCAGACGGCTGCTTATGGTCACTTCGGTCGCAATGACCTCGACCTGCCGTGGGAGCGCCTGGACAAGGTTGAGGAGCTCAAGAAGGCTGTCGGCGGCAACTAACAGCAGCTCTTCCGGGTGCGCATCTCGGCGCCCTGCTGGGTGTGTCCGCACCGTCGGCTAGCCTGTAGCTCATGAACACGACCGCACAGCCAGCCGCAGCCAACCCCGGTGATCGGGAACTGCTCGCTGCCCGTGCGGGGCGCGGGCCTCGCCGGATCGCGCGGGTATTGCCGCTGGTCGGGGTGCCACATCTCGACCGCCTCTTCGACTATGAGGTTCCCACCGAGATGGACGCCGAGGCCCAGGCCGGCGTGCGAGTCCGTATCCGGTTCAACGGGCGCCTCGTGGACGGTTTCATCATCGAGCGACGCTCGAGCAGCGACCACTCGGGAAAGCTGCGCCCGTTGGAGCGCGTCATCAGCCCGATTCGGCTGCTACCGGAGCACATGTGGCGGCTGGTGAATCAGCTCGCCGAGCGCGCCGCAGGGACCCGAGCGGATGTTCTACGGGCAGCGATCCCGCCCCGCCATGCGAGCGCCGAGAAGGCAGGGCTGTTTGCAGGCGGTAAGGCGTGGGAGGATCTCTACTCGACGCTGGAGCCCGTCGCCGAGTTGCGCACCCAGGCGCGGTCAGATGCCGAATCCGCGCTCGGCAAGTATCACTTTGGCCCGCGCTTCCTTGCTGCCCTCCTGGACGAGGGTTCCGCCCCGCGCATGTCGCTGCTCACCGCTCCTGGGGACGACGACGCCCGCCTAGCCGCCGTCCTCGCCGCTGCGACCGCGTGGGCAGGGAAGTCGGCACTGGTGATCGCTCCACATCAGCGGCTCGTGGACCGCGTCAGCGAGGCCCTGGCGGCCTGGACGTCCACCGAGCAGGTGCTCCAAATGACGGCCGCAGAGTCCTCGCATGTGCGCTACCGGCGTTTCCTTTCCATCGTGCTCGGTCAGGCCAGGATCGTCGTCGGAACCCGCAATGCAGTCTTCGCGCCGCTCAAAGATCTCGGCTTGGTGGTCGTATTGGGGGAGGGGGACGATTCCCTTGTCGACCCACGAGCCCCCTACCTGCACGCCAGGGAGGTAGCGAAGGCCCGCAGTCAGGGTGAGTCCGCGGCGTTGGCAATCATCGGTCACCACCGCACCGCCGAGGTCCAGCAGTGGGTCGCGGCGGGGGAGCTGGCTTCCATCCGCCCCACGCCCGAAACCCTGCGTGAGCAGCTGCCCTGGATTCGAGGGCTTGGGGACACCGAACGCCAGCTCGAGGCCGAGAGCCACAGCCCGGGGAGCCGGCTGCCGGCTCTGGCCTTCGCCACGATCCGCGAGACCGTGGATGCGGACGGCACTGTGCTGGTCCAGGTGCCGCGCCGTGGTTACGCTCCGGCCTTGGCCTGTGCTCGATGCCGCACCCCGGCCCGGTGCCGGAACTGCAATGGCCCACTCGAACTGCCACAGGCTAACGATCACTCCGCCCCCGCTTGCCGGTGGTGCGGGCACCTGCACCCGACCTTCACCTGCACGAACTGCGGTAACCACGCACTGCGCATGAGCGTGGTGGGCCACGACCGCACCGCTGAGGAACTGGGCCGGGCCTTCCCGGGCGTGCCGGTGACCGTCTCGGGCGGGGAACAGGTCAAAACATCAGTGCCACCAGGGCGACGCATCGTCGTCGCTACCCCCGGCTCCGAACCGATCCTTCGAGCAGCCGGTACACCACCTCAGCAGCCCAATGGGCACTATGGGGCGTTAATCGTCCTCGATCCCTGGGCGCCGTTGACGCGCGCGGATTTGCGGGCCGAGGAGAACGCCTTGCGCCAGTGGATGGGCGCTGCCGCACTCGTCGCACCCCGTGAGGCCGGTGGCCGGGTCATCGTGGCAGGGGACTATCGGCTGAGCGCGATCCAGCAGCTCATCCGCTGGAACCCGGATGCGGCCGCCGCCGCAGAGTTGGCGAGCAGGGTGGAGGCAGAATTCCCACCGGCGGCTGTGGTGGCGGTGGTGGACGGCATTCCTGCGAGCCTCGCCGAGCTCGAGGAGTCCTGGGAGCTGCCAGAATCAGCGGAGCTTTTGGGCCCCGTCGAGCTTCCCACCGGGGTGAGGCTTCCCGCGGGGCTGTCGAGCGGCCATGCGGATGAGGCACGCCGGCTCATCATTCGCGTGCCACACTCTGACGCGCTGTCCCTGGGCAACGCCCTCAAAAGCGCTATCGCGGTGCGCTCTTCGCAGCGGCACTCTGCACCCCTACGCGTGGTCATGGATCCAGTTCGTATCGGTTAGAGTATCCCCATGGCTGTTCTGTCCCTGCGCTACTTCGGCGATCCCGTCCTACGCACTCCTGCCGCCGAGGTCGCGGCCGATTTTTCCTCCGACGCTACCCTGGCCACTCTCGTGGCGGACATGCTGGAAACCATGGACCACCACGGTGGCGTCGGCTTGGCCGCAAACCAGGTCGGCGTGACCAAGCGCGTCTTCGTCTACGACTGCGAGTCCGACCGTGGGCACGTCATCAACCCCACCTGGGAGCCGGTGGGAGAGGAGACGCAAACAGGCCCGGAAGGCTGCCTGTCAATTCCCGGGATCCGCGGCGAGGTAGAGCGTGCGGAGACCGTGCGCCTGCGTGGACAGACTTTGGACGGCGAACTGGTCGACAGGGAGGTCTCGGGCCTACTGGCTCGCTGCGTGCAGCACGAGACCGATCACCTGGACGGCGTGCTTTTCCTCAAGCACCTCGCGCCGGAGGATCGCAAGCAAGCTATGGCAGATATTCGACGCTCGGAGTGGTTTTAAATGAAGATTCTTTTCGCCGGCACCCCCAAGCCCGCCGCAATCGTTCTGGCGCACCTGCTCGCTGATCCACGGCTGGAGGTCCTCGGGGTCATCACACAGCCCGACGCTCGCCGCGGCCGTGGGCGCAGCCTGCACCCCAGCCCCGTCGCGGAGGTCGCTGAGGACGCGGGGCTGAAGGTTCACAAGTGGGCCTCCCTCGGGGCGAGCGCCGAGGACGCAAGCGATGTGCGCGACACGCTGGCTGCCTATCGCGAGGCGGGCGCCACGGCGGTGGCCGTGGTTGCCTATGGAAATCTGATCCCGGCTGACCTGCTCGACGCCGTTGACCACGGTTGGGTGAACCTGCACTACTCCCTGTTGCCGCGCTGGCGCGGCGCCGCTCCCGTGCAGGCCGCCATCGCCGCGGGCGACGAAGAGACCGGTGCGACGATCTTCCGCATCGAGCAGGGCTTGGACACCGGTCCGATGCTGTCGAAAAAGACTTATGAGATCGGCATCCGCGATACTGCCGAGGACGTGCTCATCGAACTGACGGACTTTGGCAAGTCGCTGCTGGCCGACACCCTGGTCGCACTCGGCGAGGGCACGACCGCCCCGCAGCCGCAGCCGGAGGAGGGCGCGACACACGCCCCGAAGATTCACCCCGCTGACGCGCGTATCGACTTCTCTACGCCGGCGAAGGTGATTCAACGCCGCGCCCGCGCCCACACTCCGGCACCGGGTGCGTGGTGCACGCTGGACGGCCAGCGCTATAAGTTCGGGCTGCTACTGCCTGCTCCAGAGGGGGAGGAGTGCCCGGAGCTGGCCCCCGGCCAGCTGTGGGCAAATAAGACGCGGGTGCTCGTCGGCACTGGTGACGATCCACTGCTGGTGGAAAGCATCCAGCCACCAGGCAAGAAGATGATGCGGGCCGCCGATTGGGCCCGTGGCCAGCAGGAGCTGCTGGCGCAGTCCCCACGCTTTGATATCGAGGAAGACACGGCTAAATGAGTTCTTTTCGTTCGAGGTCCGAGTCCGCACGTAGCGGCAAGGCACGCCCCAACACGGCCTCCCGCGGCACCGGACGTTCTAAGCAACGCGAATCGGGGCGGGCTCGGGGCTATCAGCAGCGCCGCCCGGAACACCGCCAGGAAAAGAGCCGACGTGCCGGGACCGGGGATAAGGCCCGCGACGCCGCATTCACCGTGCTTCGGCAGGTCACCGAGGAGGACGCCTACGGCAACCTCGCCCTGCCCGCCGTCCTGCGGGAGCGCGGGATCAACGGCCGGGATGCGAACTTCGCCACAGAGCTGACCTACGGAACGCTGAGAGCGACCGGGCTGCTCGACACGATCATCGCCAAGGCCGCGGGACGACCAGTAGAGAAGATTGACTCGGTGGCGTTGGACGCACTGCGCATCGGTGCCTATCAGCTGCTGCGCACCCGGGTCGAGTCGCACGCCGCGGTGGACACCTCGGTGGAGTTGGGCAAGGCCAATGGCGGGGGCAAGGCCAGCGGCTTCGTCAATGGTGTGCTGCGCACGATTTCCCGCAGCACACCCGAGCAATGGCTGGACCGGGTGGCACCCGGTTCGGGATTGGCCAGCATGGCGTTGCGCTCTTCCCACCCGGAGTGGATCGCCGCCGCCTTCAACCAGGCGCTCGGCGGGACGGCGGAGAACCCTGCGGCTGATCTGGCCGAGGCTCTGGAAGCCGACGACGCCCGACCCATCGTGCACCTCGCCGCCCGACCAGGGCAGATCTCCGCTGAAGAGCTCGCCCTCATCACCGGAGGCGAGCAGGGTCGTTGGTCCGATTATGCGGTCTACCTGGACTCCGGAGCGCCGGGCGAGCTTGAGGCGATCACCCAAGGCCTGGCGAGCGTTCAGGACGAAGGTTCGCAACTGATCTCTCTGACCCTGGTCCAGGCGCCGCTGGAACGGGAGGACCGCGGGCGCTGGCTCGACCTCTGTGCGGGTCCGGGCGGAAAGACCGCGTTCATCGGCTCCTGGGCACAGGCCGAGCAGGCCACGGTAGATGCCACCGAGATCTCCGCGCACCGCGCCGACCTCGTCGCGAAATCCACCAAGGAACTGCCGGTGCAGGTTCATACCGGCGACGGCCGGAAACTCGCTGAGGTGCGGGGCCTCCAGCTGCCCGAGGACGGTTTCGACCGGGTCCTCGTCGACGCCCCGTGCACCGGCCTGGGCGCGCTGCGCCGCCGCCCGGAGGCCCGCTGGCGCAAGCAGGAGAAGGACGTCACCGAGCTGGTTCCCCTCCAGCGCGAGTTGTTGCGCTCGGCGTGGGAGGCCACCGCACCGGGCGGAGTCGTCATCTATTCGACGTGCTCGCCGCATCCGCTGGAGACCACGCAGTTGGTGGACTCCTTCTGCCGGGAGGCGGGAGCCCAGCCCATCGACCTTGGCTCCGAGGTGCCGGCCTTGGCTGCCGCAGCGGCCGCCGGGGGAGCGGTCGGCCCTTATATCCAGCTGTGGCCGCACCGCCACGGCACCGACGCGATGTTCATCGCGGGCATCAGAAAAGCCTAAGTAGAGTGAGTGTTATGAGCACAGCCAACGGACAGCAGACCATCATCGCCCCCTCCATCCTCGCCGCGGATTTTTCCGCCCTTGGCGCGGAAGTCGAGGCCATTTCGGACGCCGAGTGGGTGCACATTGACGTGATGGACGGCCACTTCGTCCCCAACCTCTCCTTCGGCGCCCCGGTCGCCAAGTCCCTGATCGGGAAGACCGAGCAGTTCCTCGACGTCCACCTCATGATCGAGGACCCACAGCGCTGGGTGAAGGAGTACACCGACTTCGACAACGTCACCTTCCACGTGGAGGCTGCCGGAGGGGTTGAGGAATCGGTGGCTCTGGCTCGTGCCTTGCGCGCCGCCGGGACCAAGGCCGGTGTGTCCATCAAGCCGAATACCCCGGTGGAGCCGCTGCTGGAGCATCTGGCCGAGTTCGACCTCGTCCTGGTGATGAGCGTGGAGCCTGGCTTCGGCGGGCAGAAGTTCATGCCCGAGGTGCTGGATAAGGTGCGTGCCCTGCGCGAAGAAATCGACGCTGAGGGGCTGGACACCCTCATCGAAATCGACGGCGGTATCGGACCAGAGACCGCCGCGGATGCTGCTGCGGCCGGGGTCGACGTCTACGTTGCGGGTTCCTCGGTCTTTGGCAAGGAGGACCGTAATCAGGCGATCGGCGAGATCCGCGCGGCCGCGGAGGCCAACGCAGGTGCCTAACACCCCCCAGCGCGGTTCTCAGGCTGCGACGCAGGGGGCGACCCCGTCGCGGACCGAGGTACCAGCGGACCTCCCAGCGGAATTTCTGCTGGCCGACGAGATGGGCTGGCACGCTGCGGGCAATACCCGGCCGAACCCGCCAGTGGGCTGCGTGATCGTGGATTCGGTCGGCACGATTCTGGGCCGGGGCGCTACCGAACCGGCAGGCAGGAGGCACGCCGAGGTGGTCGCGCTGCAGGCTGCCGGTGCGAGCGCCGCTGGTGCCACCGCATACGTCACCCTCGAGCCCTGCAATCACACCGGACGCACCGGGCCGTGCGCGGAGGCCCTGATCGCCGCTGGAATCGCTGAGGTGCATTACCTTTTCGCCGACCCGGGCAAGACCGAGGGCGGGGGAGGCCAGCGCCTGCGCGCTGCCGGCGTGACCGTCACCGGCCCCTACCTCGAGCCCTTCCACCTGGGGGAGCACCGTTTCAGCGTGGAACCCTGGCTGCGCGCCGCACATTTGGGCAGGCCGCACGTCACGCTGAAGTTCGCCAGCACCCTCAATGGCCTGGCTGCTGCCACGGACCGCACGAGCCAGTGGATCACCGGCCCGACCGCCCGCGCGGACGTCCACGCAGACCGGCAGTACCGGGAGGCGATCCTCGTGGGCACCGGAACCGTCCTGGCCGATGACCCGCAGCTCACCGCCCGCCCCGGCGGGGCGGAAGGACCCCGGCAGCCGCTGCGCTTCGCGTTGGGGCAGCGGGAGCTCCCCACTAACGCTCGCCTCCTGCAAGCTGGGACTCACGCGCCGGCCGGCCAGCACCTGGCAACCCGGGACCTCCATGCGGCGTTGGCGGAGCTGCGCCGGCAGGGCATCTCGGATGTGCTGGTGGAGGGCGGACCCGAACTAGCGGGAAGCTTCCTTGCCCACGGCCTGGTCGACGAGATCCGGGCCTATCTTGCCCCCGCCTGGTTGCCGCGCGGCCTACCCGCACTGGGAGCCGGCGGCATCGGCAGTACTTCGATCACGGATCTGCAGCGCTTCGCCACCCGTAGTGTGCAGCGCATCGGCGAGGACATCCTCTGGCTGGCGCAACGCTAGACCGGGGATTGACCCGTGCTCAAGCGCAAGAAGATATATCATCATTGGTAGTTTTGGTCCCGACGTCAGAGAGGATGGCTGTGTTCACCGGAATCATCGAAGAGATCGGTCACGTCGAGAAGATCGAAAGGCTTCCCGACTCCGCGCGCATCCGCGTCGCCGCATCGCGAGTGGTCTCTGATGCCGGTCTGGGAGACTCCATCTCCGTCAATGGCGTCTGCCTGACCGTCACCGACTTCGACGACACCGGCTTCACCGCTGACGTCATGAAGGTCACCCTCGATTACACGTCGCTGGGCACACTCTCCGAGGGGGCGTCCGTCAACCTGGAGCGCGCGATGTCCGCCCAGGGGCGCTTCGGCGGACACGTCGTCCAGGGGCACGTCGACGGCACCGCCACCTTGCAGGAACGCGTGCCCTCCGAACATTGGGAGGTCTTCCGCTTCCAGCTTGACGACCCGGAACTTGCCACCTACCTGGTGAAAAAGGGATCGATTGCAATCAACGGCACCTCCCTGACCATCGCGGAACTAGCCGATGGGCTCTTCGAGGTCAGCCTCATCCCCGCCACTTTGGAGGCCACGATGCTGGGCGAACTCCAGCCGGGGGATAAGGTCAATATCGAATGCGACGTGCTTGCGAAATACGTCCGCGCCATGCTCGACCGCTGACCCGCCGCAACAGAACCACAAAGAAGAATTCGACAAGCCTTAAGCCACCCGCCCCAACCGGGCGAGGGTGGCATCGTTGGAAAGAAGCTATGACCGCTGAACGAGACTCGCTAGTCCTGGATTCCGTCGAATCCGCCATCGCCGATATTGCCGCCGGCAAAGCGGTGGTCGTCGTCGATGATGAGGACCGCGAAAACGAAGGCGACCTGATCTTCGCCGCGGATCTGGCAACCCCAGAACTCGTGGCCTTCATGGTGCGCTACACCTCCGGTTACATCTGCGTCGCCATGGGAGACGACCGCGCCGACGCGCTCAACCTGCCGCCGATGGTCGCCCGCAACGAGGATGCCCGCTCGACCGCCTACACCGTCACCGTGGATGCGGCCACCGGCTCCACCGGCATTTCCGCCCGCAGCCGCTGCGAAACCATCACCCGCCTCGCCGACGAGAGCTTTGGCCCCGAGGCCTTTACCCGGCCGGGCCACATCGTCCCCCTGCGCGCCCGCCGCGGTGGTGTGCTCGCCCGCGATGGCCACACCGAATCCTCCGTAGACCTGTCCCGGCTCGCCGGCCGCGCACCCGTCGGCGTGCTTTGCGAGATCGTCTCCGAGGACGACCCCACTGACATGGCTCGTGGCCCGGAACTGCGCCGCTTCGCCGACGAGCACGGCCTGCGCATGGTCTCCATCGAGCAGCTCATCGAGTACCGCCGCGCCACCGAGCAGACCGTGGAGCGCAGCACCGAGGCCCGCCTGCCGACCACCCGCGGCGAGTTCCGCGCGGTAGGCTACACCAGCCTCGTCGACGGCACCGAGCACGTCGCGCTCGTCCACGGGGACGTCACCGGTCAGAAGGACGTCCCAGTCCGCGTGCACTCTGAGTGCCTCACCGGCGACGTCTTCGGCTCCCTGCGTTGCGACTGCGGCGAACAGCTCCACGCCGCCATGGAGGCTGTCCAGGACGAGGGCCACGGCGTCGTCATCTACCTGCGCAACCAGGAGGGCCGCGGGATCGGCCTGGTTCCGAAGCTGCGTGCCTACGTCCTCCAGGACGAGGGACTGGACACCGTGGAGGCGAATACCGCCCTGGGCCTGCCAGCCGACGCCCGCGAGTACAGCGCGGCAGCGTCGATCATCAAGGAACTCGGGATCGAGAGCGTCCACCTGATCTCCAATAACCCGGCGAAGAAGCAGAGCCTCGAGAACTTCGGGGTCTCTGTCACCGGCCGCATCCCAGTGCAGCCACCGGCAACGAAGGATAACGCTCGTTACCTGCAGACCAAGCGGGACAAGATGGGCCACCAGCTCGACAACCTCAACGTTGCACCGGCTGCCGCGACAGCCGAGAAGGAGAACTAGCATGCCAGCCGAAGGTATCCCGCAGATCAACCTGGGCCCCGGCGCAGCAGAGGGGCTGCGTGTCGCCGTGATCAGCGCCCAGTGGAACGCCGAGATCACCGATAAGCTCCACGCCGAGGCCATCACAGCTGCCCGTGAGCTCGGCGCCAGCGTCGAGGACTGGCGGGTGGCTGGCGCCCTGGAGCTCCCCGTCGTCGTGGCCGCGGCCTGCAAGAATTTCGACGCCGTCATTGCCACTGGCTGCGTTATCGAGGGTGAGACCGAGCACTTCCGCGTGGTCTGCGATGCCGTCACCTACGGGCTGACCCGCGTCGGCCTGGATACGGGTGTGCCAATCGGCAACGGCGTACTCACCGTCGGCAACCACCAGCAGGCCGTCGACCGCGCGGGCGGTCCGGATGCCAAGGAAAACAAGGGCGCGGACTCGGCGGCCGCGGCCATCCACGCCGCATTAGTTCTCCGCCAGATCGCGGCGGTAGGGTAGTAGCCGATACGTTGTAGCAGTACGAATGAGGAGAGCGGTCGAGTTTCACAGATGAGTAACCCAGTGTCGCAGGCAGCACCGGCCAAGGGGCAGTGGCTCTTTGAGGCCCGTTCGCCGTTCCTCAAGCGGATCGCGATCATCGGTGTCGTCGTCATCATGATCATCCACATCGTCATGGCCATCATCGTTGGCATCGGCGACACCGGCGTGACGCTGACCTCGGCGGATCAGTGGTCCTTCGTCGGCATCGGCTTGCTCTTCTCCGGCGTCTGCCTCTTCCTGCTGCGTCCCCGCGTCCGCATTGATGAGCGCGGGGTTGAGGTGCGCAACATCGCCAACGCGCAGTTCTACCCCTGGCAGATCATCCACGGCCTCTCCTTCCCGGCTAAGGCGAAAATGGCGCGGCTGGAGCTCCCGGACTTCGAGTTCGTGCCGATGATGGCGCTGAATATCTACGACAAGGAGACCATCGCCGCGAACGTCGAGCGGTTCCGCCTGCTTGAGGACCGCTATATGCCGGAGGACTAGCCGGTGGCGGAACGCACCCCCAACACCGTCGATTATCGGCCAGCCCCCGGCACTATCCCCACGCAGCCGGGGGTCTACACTTTCCGCGATAAGCACGACCGCGTCATCTACGTGGGCAAGGCCAAGAACCTCCGGGCGCGCCTGTCCAATTACTTCCAGGACCTCAGCCAGCTGCACCCGCGCACCCGCACGATGGTGCAAACTGCCAACCGGGTGCAGTGGACCGTCGTGGGCAGCGAATTCGAGGCCCTCAACCTCGAATACACGTGGATTAAGCGCTTCAACCCGCGCTTCAACGTCATGTACCGGGACGATAAGACGTACCCGATGCTGGCCATCAGCGTGAAGGATCGCTTCCCGCGCGCTTATCTCTACCGTGGGCCGCGACGCAAGGGCGTGCGCTACTTCGGCCCGTACCCGAAAGCCTGGGCGATCCGGGAGACCCTGGAGTCCCTGACCCGGGTATTCCCGATCCGTACCTGCGCGCCCGGCGTGTTCCGCCGACACGAGGCCCTGGGCAGGCCGTGCCTGCTCGGCTATATCGACCGTTGTTCCGCACCGTGCGTCGGCAAGGTGACCGAGGACGAGCACCGCGCACTCGTCGACCAGTTCAGTAGCTTTTTGGCCGGCAACACCGAGCCCGTGCTGCGCCGGGTGCGCGGCGAGATGGAGGAGGCCGCCGAGAACCTGGACTTCGAGCGGGCCGCGAGCCTGCGTGATCAGCTGCAGGCCATGGAGAAGGCGATGGAGAAGCAAGCGGTCGTGTTCTCCGACGCCACGGACGCCGATGTCCTTGCCATCGAACAGGACGAGCTGGAAGCGGCGATCCAGATCTTCCACGTCCGCGGCGGGCGCATCCACGGCCAGCGCGGCTGGGTGGTGGAGCATTCCGACGAAACCCGTGCGGAGATGATCGGCCAGTTCATCACGCAGTTTTACGGCGGGGAGGCCGAGCTGGTCGCCGCGACGGAGACGGCGGTTGGTGGTGCCGCAAGCTCGCATGTGGATGTCGACCTGGCGACCGCCATCAACCCGGCCTCCGCCGCGGAGCTCGGCGGTTTGGTGGGGGATGTGCAGATCTCGCCCGTGCCCCGCGAGGTACTGGTGCCCGAGCTGCCCGCCGGTAATGCTCGCCTCGGTGCGTGGCTCAGCGAATTGCGTGGCTCCAAGGTCACCATCCGGGTTCCGCAGCGTGGCGATAAGAAGGCGCTGTTGAGCAACGCGCACACCAATGCCACCCAGGCGCTGGCACAGCATAAGCTGAAGCGCTCCGGGGACATCACCGCACGCTCCGCAGCCCTGCGTGACCTGCAGGAGGCCCTCTGGATGGACGAGTCACCCCTGCGCATTGAGTGCACGGACATCTCGCACATCCAGGGAACGGACGTCGTCGCCAGCCTCGTCGTCTTCGAAGACGGCCTGCCGAAGAAGGCCGACTACCGTCGCTATAAGATCCGGGACGCCGCGGGAGACGGACATTCCGACGACGTCGCCTCCATCGCCGAGGTCGTCCGTCGCCGTTTCTTGCGGCACAAGGAGGACATCACCGCCGTCCCGACCGGCGACGACGCCGGCGACCGGCTGGAAGGCGAGGAAGAACTGGAGCAGACGGCAGGTGAGGAGCCGAAGCGGGCCTTCGCTTACCCGCCGCAGCTGTTCATCGTCGATGGCGGCCCACCGCAGGTCAACGCCGCGCAGAAGGTGCTGGACGAGCTGGGGGTCAACGATGTCACCCTGGTGGGCATCGCCAAGCGCCTGGAGGAGCTCTGGCTGCCGGAGGACCAGTACCCGGTGATCATCCCGCGCGATTCCGACGCCCTCTATCTCGTGCAGCACATCCGCGATGAGGCGCATCGCTTCGCGATCAATTTCCACCGCCAGCAGCGCAGCAAGCGGATGCGCACATCCGTCTTGGATGACGTGCCGGGGCTGGGACCGAAACGCCGGCAGGAGCTGGTGAAACACTTCGGCTCTGTGGCGAAGGTGCGCGCCGCCACCGTTGAGGAGATCGCCGAGGTACCTGGTTTCGGCCCCGCGCTGGCCGAGAAGGTGCACGAGGCGGTACAGCACCGCCCCACTAAGCCTGCGGGGTAGCTACTATGGTCAGCATGACCTCGCCGCAGAAAGAACCCTCCTTAATCCTCGTCACCGGCATGTCCGGTGCTGGCCGCCGCACCGCCGCGGCCGTACTCGAGGAGATGGGCTGGTACGTCACGGATAACCTCCCGCCGGAGTTGATCGTCCGGATGGTGGAGCTCAGCTTTGATGCGGAATCCCCGGTGGAGAAGCTGGCGATCGTCACCGACGTGCGGTCGCGCTCTTTTGCCGGCAGCCTGACGGGGGTGCTCGAGAAGCTGGTCGACTCCGGGCGCAAACCCATCGTGCTCTTCCTGGAGGCGTCCGACGAGGCCCTGATTTCCCGCTTTGACGAGGTGCGCCGCTCCCACCCGCTGCAGGACGGCGATTCTCTGCAGAGCGGGATCGACCGCGAGCGCGAGATGCTCAGTGGGATCAAGCAGGAGGCCGACATTGTGGTCGACACCTCCAGCACCAGCATCCATGACCTCCGCCGCATCCTGGAGATGAAGTTCTCCGATGCGGCCGGTGATAGCACCCGGGTGGTTCTGCAGTCCTTTGGCTTCAAGCACGGGGCTCCTCGGGACGTGGACATCCTCCTGGACGTGCGCTTCCTGCCAAACCCGTACTGGGTTCCCGAGCTCCGGGGCCTGCGGGGCGTGGATAAGCCGGTCTCCGATTACGTGTTGAGCCAGCAGGGTGCCCCGGGCTTTTTGGACTCCTTCGAGTCGATGCTGCTGGCCATGCTGCCGGGATTCCACCGCGAGGGGAAGGGTTTCTTAAGCATTGGGATCGGCTGCACCGGTGGCCATCACCGTTCCGTCGCGGTGACCGAGGAGGTTTCCGCCAGGTTGCGGGAGCGGGGAATGGAGGTTCGGACCCGACACCGTGATCTGGAACGCGGCTGATGGTCACCGACGCACTGAACTTTTCCTTCACCCCTTCGTTCCCCGTCGTGTGGGGAGCACACACTGCTCACTGGGAAGTTGCACCTCATGTCTCATAACGATCACCCCGTGGTCGATAACCCGACCACCCCGCCCGCTACTGACACGGGTAACAAGCCTCTCCAGCGCCTCGTATCGCTCGGTGGTGGTCACGGCCTCTTCGCCACCCTGCGCGCGGGACGCACCATCGCGGATCACGTGACCGCCGTCGTCACCGTCGCGGACGACGGAGGCTCCTCGGGCCGCATGCGCCGAGAGCTGGACTGCCTCCCGCCGGGGGATCTGCGCATGGCGCTGGCAGCATTGACCGAGGACAGCGACAAGGGACGCTTCTGGGAGGAGGTCATCCAGCACCGCTTCGGCGGGCAGGGTGCTCTCAACGGTCACGCCATCGGTAATTTCCTCATCACCGGGATTTCCCAGGTGCTGGGCGATGACATCGCCGCCCTGGATACGCTCGCGAAGATGCTGGGCGTGAAGGGCCGGGTTCTGCCAATGAGCACCGTGCCTCTGGATCTAGAGGCGGATGTGTTGGGGCTGGCGAAGGATCCCCGAGAGAGCGTGCAGGTTCGCGGCCAGGTTGCCGTGGCCACCACCATCGGGGAGGTGCGCCGGGTGCGTGTTCACCCGGCCAACCCGCCGGCAGCTGCGCCGGCCGTCGCAGCGATCAAGGACGCCGACCTCATCACTCTTGGTCCCGGGTCCTGGTTCTCCTCGGTGATTCCGCACCTCCTTGTTCCGGGGATCGTCGAAGCTCTCAACGAGTCGCAGGCCCCGACTGTGGTGGTGTTGAACCTCGTGGCGGAAGCCGGGGAGACCTCCGGTTTCTCCCAGGAGCATCACGTCCACATGCTGCACCAGCACGCGCGCGACCTGAACGTGGACTACATGCTCATCGACCAGTCCACCATGCCGGGCGGGACGATGGGCACCCACATCGAACGCGCAGCAGCGTCGATGGGGGCGGAGCTGATCTGCGCTGACGTCCGGGAGGACGACAACCGGGGGCGCTGGACCGACCGGCACAAGCCCAAGAAACTGGCCGCCGCGCTGGCGGACATCGCCGCGAAGCACCGCACCCGGTAAAACCCACGGGGCCCACGCGGCACCCAGGTTGAAGAGAATGTGAAGAGGAAAGAGGTAATCAAGCCGTGGCTCTCACCGCCGATGTGAAGGACGAGATCGCCCGCGTCAGCGTCGTTCGCGCTGAGGACATGAACGCCGAGGTGGCAGCACTGCTGCGCTATAGCGGCGCGCTGCATCTGGTCGCCGGACAGATCGTGGTGGAGTCCGAGGTGGACAGCTCCGCGACGGCGCGACGCCTGATGGAGTTTGTGGAGCAGCTCTACCACCACGAGGCGCAGCTGCAGATCATCGGCGCAGGCAACCTGCGCAAGAGCGCGCGCTACATCGTGAAGTGGATCAAGGGCGGCACGGAGATCGCCCGCCGCACCGGGCTGATCGACCGCGCAGGAAGGCCCGTGCAGGGGCTGCCACGGACGATCATCGGCGGCCCAAAGTCCGCCTGCGTGGCAGCGTGGCGGGGCGCTTTCCTCGCGCGCGGCACCCTCACGGAGCCTGGTCGCAGCTGCGCGCTCGAGGTCGCGACCCCGAGCAATGAGGCGGCGCTCGCCCTCGTGGGTGCGGGGCGCCGAATTGGCGTGACCGCGAAAACCCGGGAGACCCGCGGGGTGCACCGCGTGGTGGTCAAGGATGCCGAATCGATCAGCGCGCTGCTGACCCTGATGGGGGCGCAGGCCACGCGCCTGGTCTGGGAGGAGCGCCGCATGCGACGGGAAGTTCGTGCCACGGCGAACCGCCTGGCCAACTTCGACGATGCGAACCTGCGCCGCTCCGCCCGCGCGGCGGTGGCCGCTGCCGCCAGGGCGGAGCGGGCTCTGGAGATCCTGGGTGAGGATGTTCCCCCCCACCTCGCCGAAGCCGGCCAGCTACGCGTCAAGCACCGGCAGGCCTCCCTGGAGGAACTCGGCCAGCTGGCGTCACCGCCGATGACGAAGGACGCGGTGGCCGGCCGCATCCGCCGTCTGCTCTCGATGGCGGATAAGCGGGCCGAGGAGCTGGACATCCCGGATACCCACGCCGCGGTGACCGAGGACCTCTTCCAGGACGTCGAATAATCCCTAAGATCGGGAACTGGAAGCCTCCAGCACCCAAACACCACGACCAATAGATACCCCGCCAGCGGCTGATGACATCCGCCGGCACCCGGCCCCACGGGACCGAGGAAGCGAAAGGACAGAGGCAATAAGCATGCCAGCTAGCAACCAGAAGAAAATCAACATCGGCATCAACGGCTTCGGCCGCGTGGGACGCAGCTTCTTCCGCGCGGTGCGCGAGATGCACCCCCACCTCAACATCGTCGCGATCAACGACCTGACCGACAACGCCACCCTGGCGAACCTGTTGAAGTACGACTCCGTCATGGGACGCCTCGGCGAGCCGGTACTGCACTCCGAGCACTCTCTTCGCATCGGCGAGGAGACCATCCGCACCTTCGCGGAGCCGGATCCGGCATCCATCCCATGGTCCGAGGCCGGGGTGGACATCGTCGTGGAGTGCACCGGCCAGTTCACGAAGAACGAAAAGGCCCACGGCCACCTCGAGACCGGCGTGAAGAAGGTTCTGCTCTCGGCACCTGGCAAGGAGGTCGACGCCACCCTCGTCATGGGCGTCAACCACGAGGACTACGACCCGGAGAAGCACACCGTCGTCTCCAACGCTTCCTGCACCACGAACTGCCTCGCACCGCTGGCCAAGGTCATGAACGACGCCTTCGGCATCGAGCGTGGCCTGATGACCACCGTGCACGCCTACACCGGTGACCAGCGCATCCACGACGCCCCGCACAAGGACCTGCGCCGTGCTCGCGCCGCCGCCCAGAACATCGTCCCGACCTCCACCGGTGCTGCCCGCGCCGTCGGCCTGGTGCTGCCGGAGCTGGAAGGCAAGCTGGATGGCTACGCCGTGCGCGTGCCGGTCATCAACGGATCCCTGGTTGACCTCACCTTCGAGGCCAGCAAGCCGGTGACCGTCGAGGCCGTCAACAACGCCCTGCGCAATGCTGCGGAGGGGCCGCTGGCGGGCATCGCACTGTACTCCAACGGGGAGCCCTACGTCTCCACCGACATCATCGGTGACCCGCACTCCACGATCTTCGATTCGGAGCTGACGAAGGTGATCGGCTCTCAGGTCAAGGTTGTCTCCTGGTACGACAACGAGTGGGGATACTCCTGCCGACTCGCGGACCTGGCTGACTATATCGGCGCCCGCCTCTAGGTAGAATCGCAGCGGTTACTTATCGCACACGCCCGGTGGCTTCCGGCCGCTGAGCGTGGGTGCGAGCAGAAAACTTTCCCTCAAGCTTCTTTCAAAG
Source organism: Corynebacterium sp. UMB9976 (assembly GCF_030212265.1). Lineage (NCBI taxonomy): Bacteria > Bacillati > Actinomycetota > Actinomycetes > Mycobacteriales > Corynebacteriaceae > Corynebacterium > Corynebacterium sp. UMB9976. The sequence goes on along the minus strand of NZ_JASODY010000001.1, from coordinate 119,180 downwards.
GATGTCGAGTTTCATGGCAGTAAAGACCCTCAAGGACCTTCTGGCCGAAGGCGTGGAAGGCCGCCACGTGCTGGTTCGTTCGGACCTGAATGTTCCGCTGGCTGACGGGGAGATCACCGACCCGGGCCGTATCGACGCGTCCATCCCGACGCTGCGCGCCCTGTTGGACGAGGGGGCTCGCGTCATCGTCGCCGCCCACCTGGGCCGCCCCAAGGGCGAGGTCGACCCGGAGCTGTCCCTGGCACCAGTCGCCGAGGCGCTCGCCGAGCGTCTGGACCAGTGGGTGCCTCTGGCTGGCGACGTGACGGGGGAGGACGCCCACGAGCGCGCCAACGGCCTGGACGACGGCGACATCCTGCTGCTGGAGAACGTTCGCTTCGACCCCCGCGAGACCTCTAAGGATGCGGCCGAGCGCGCGGAGTTCGCCGCGGAGCTGGCCGAGCTCACCGCCGATAACGGCGCCTTCGTCTCCGACGGCTTCGGCGTGGTTCATCGCGAGCAGGCCAGTGTCTACGACGTGGCCAAGAAGCTGCCGAGCTACGCCGGTGGCCTGGTCTCCGCGGAGCTCGAGGTTCTTGAGAAGGTCTCGGGCTCCCCGGAGGCCCCGTACGCGGTCGTGCTGGGAGGCTCCAAGGTCTCCGACAAGCTGGGCGTGATCGAGGCGCTGGCACCGAAGGTCGACCGTCTCATCATCGGCGGTGGCATGTGCTTTACCTTCCTGGCCGCCCAGGGCCACGACGTCGGCGGCTCCCTGCTGCAGGAAGACATGATCGACACCTGCAAGGACCTGCTGGAGCGCTACGGCGACGTCATCGTCCTGCCGACGGACGTCGTCGCAGCAGAAAACTTCTCCAAGGACGCCGAGCACAAGGCCGTGGGCCTGTCCGAGATCCCGACCGGCTGGATGGGCCTGGATATCGGACCGGAGTCCGCGGCCGCGTTCGCTGCGGTACTCGGCGAGGCGAAGACCGTCTTCTGGAACGGCCCGATGGGTGTCTTCGAGTTCCCGGCGTTCGCCGCTGGAACCAAGGCGGTCGCTGAGGCCATCATCAAGGCCACCGACGCCGGTGCCTTCTCCGTGGTCGGTGGCGGGGATTCCGCTGCCGCTGTGCGCACCCTGGGGCTGGATGAGGAGGGCTTCAGCCACATTTCTACCGGCGGTGGCGCCTCCCTGGAGTTCCTGGAGGGCAAGACCCTGCCGGGCGTCGAGGTACTGGGTTAGTCCGAGATACCGGGTTAGTCCGAGGTACCGGGCCGCAACCCGCCGTTTTTCCCGCACCCGAGGCACGGGGCGGGGAAGTCACAGAAAGGATTCTTGAGTGGCAGCTCACAGCGCCGTCAAGCGCAAGCCCCTGATCGCGGGCAATTGGAAGATGAACCTCAACCACCTTGAGGCGATCCAGGTGGTGCAGAAGTTTTCCTTCGCTCTGCCGAAGGAGTACTACGAGCGAGTCGACGTTGCGGTTCTGCCACCGTTCACCGACATCCGCTCCGTGCAGACGATCGTCGAGGGTGACAAGCTGCAGATCAGCTATGGCGCCCAGGACGTCTCTGCCCACGACTCCGGCGCGTACACCGGTGAGGTCTCCGGTGCGATGCTCGCGAAGCTGGGTTGCAACTTCGCGGTTGTCGGTCACTCTGAGCGCCGTCAGTACCACGGTGAGGACGATGCGACGGTCGCTGCGAAGGCGCGTGCCGCGCTCAAGCATGGTCTGACCCCAATCGCCTGCGTCGGCGAGCCGCTGGAGGTTCGTGAGGCGGGCGAGCACGTGGGCTACGTCGTCGACCAGCTCAAGGCGTCGCTTTCCGGCCTCGGTGGGGAGGAACTCTCCAAGATCGTGATCGCCTACGAGCCCGTCTGGGCCATCGGCACCGGCAAGGTCGCCTCCGCCGCGGACGCGCAGGAGGTCTGCGCCGCGGTCCGCGAGGCGCTCGCTGAGCTGGGAGGAGAGGACGTCGCCGCTGACGTCCGGGTCCTCTACGGTGGCTCCGTGAAGCGGGAGTCCATCGGCGAGCTGATGGCGCAGCCGGATATCGACGGCGGCCTGGTCGGCGGCGCAAGCCTCGACGGTGCAGAGTTCGCCCGCCTCGTCGCGGCGTCCGTCAGCTAGTCGGCACGCAACATTCCCACCGACCGGGCGGCGCGCCGAATTGCCCGCCGCCCGCCAGGGTGGGTAGATTTATTCTGTTAGTTAGATTCTTCAGCGAGAAGTTTTTAAAGGTTTAAGGCTTTGATTCTCACTCTCCAGATTCTCCTTGTCATCACCAGCCTGCTGCTGGGGCTGTCCGTGCTGCTGCACAAGGGCAAGGGTGGCGGCCTGTCCAGCCTCTTCGGCGGCGGTATGCAGACCAACCTCTCCGGCTCCACGGTCGCAGAGAAGAACCTGGACCGACTCACCGTCGGCACCGGCGTCGTGTGGTTGCTGTGCATCATCGCGCTGAACCTGGTTCTGCACTACGGCTAAGCAGTTCTCGCGACACCACATTTCCCACGTAGCTGCATAGCGTTTGCGACGCCCGCACAGATTTAAGCCCCGCTCGTCAGTCTTGCGAGCGGGGCGTCGTGCTACCTATACCTAGTTCTCGGCGTTCTCGGCGTCTTCTGTGGCCGCGACCGTAGCAGTGTCGCTGGCGCCCGCGGCCAGCCATGGGGAGGCGGCCTCATCGACCCACAGCACGGTGCGCTCCACTCCGGCCACGATCGCGCCCGGCCACTGGGCCCCATTGCCGCCGTTGGCCACCTGCTCGGCAGCCTCGGCCTTCTCGGCCCCGGAGACCAGCAGCCACACCTGGGCTGCCCGGTTCACCGCGTTGATCGTGAGGCTGACCCGCTCCGGCGGGGGCTTGGGGCAGTCACGCACCGCCACCACCTCAACGGTGGCCTCCAGCAGCTCAGGGGTGTGGGGGAACAGGGAGTTGATGTGCCCTTCCGGCCCCATCCCCAGCAGGTGAACGTCGAAGCCTTGTGGCGCCAGGCGGGCCAGCTTCTCCTCGTAGTCACGGGCCGCTTCATCCAGCTCCGCACCATCACTTGGACCGGCACCGGTGGGGGCGAGGTAGCTCACGATGTTCTCAGCCGGAATCGCGATGTGGTCCAGCAGGGCGTCGCGGGCCTGCTTCTCGTTGCGCTCGGAATCACCTGCGGGCACAAAGCGTTCGTCGCCGAAGAAGATCAGCACCCGGGACCAATCGATCGCATCGATGGGGAAGTCCTCCGCGGCCGTCGTAGCGGCGTGATCCAGCACCGCGAGATCGCGGAGAGTCTGGATGCCGGCACCCCCGCCGGTCAGCACGATGCGTGCGACCCCATCGCCGTGGACGCCGGACTGTTCGCGCTGGATCTTCGTGACCGTGCGCACGAGTTCCCGGGCCGCGGCAGCAGCCAGGCCTCGTTGGTCAGCATTCTGGACGACGGTGACGCCACCTTCGCTCACGGTGCCGTCGATGGTGGCGTGTTCTCCACGGTGTTCTGCGGTCATGCTTTCTCCTTGTGTTCAGCCACAACTGGGTGGGAAAGAAGTGCTTAGCGCTGGGACTCGAGGCTCTCCAGGTCCTCGACGATGCGGGTGACCGTCTCACCGCTGCGGCGGGGGCGATTCACACGCACGAGTCCACGGAGGGCCCGCCCGAAAGCGTAGTCGGAATCCAGGTGGCGCAGCTCCTCGGCGAGGCAGTCGCCCAGATCTCGGGGAGCCAGGGCCACCAGGGAACGTCGCGTCCCGACGGTGACCTCGGCGGTGTGGGCGTCCTGAACAGCAACGGTGATGTCCGCACCCTTCCGTTTCAGGACCGTCTTCTGAACGGGAATGGTCTCGTGGCCCGCAGCGTCCACGGGAGGGACGGGGGCGTCGGAATTAATCCGCTTCACCGGAACCCCCAGCTGGTCGGCAAGCCAGCCCGCTGCCAGATCCACGGCGGCATCGTCGGTCGGGCCGGTGACCTCAGCGGATTCCACCGGTTCGAAGGGCGGCTGGTCCAGCGTGGATGCCAGCAGCGCCCGCCACAGGGTGATGCGGCTCCATCCAAGGTCGGAATCCCCGCGGGAGTAGGTGGTACGGCGGCGGTAAATGCTGCGGGTGGTGGTCTCCGCGTTGACGTCCGTGATGCGGCGATCCGCTAGCACCCCAAGTGGGTCGGCGGCGGGATTGCGGGGCGCATCTCCCGGCCACCAGACGACGATCGGGGTGTCCGGCAGCAGCAGCGGGCGGACGATGGAGTCCTCGTGCTCGGTCAGGCCACCGTGCAGGCTCAGCACGATGATCTCGGAGGCACCGGCCTTGCCGCCTAGGTGAATCTGCGCGTCCAAACGCGGTTCATCGCTGGGTCCGTCGGCCTCCTGCAGGATGATCACACGGGCGGGGTGCTCGCGGGCGGCGTCGGTGACCGGCACCAGGATTGACTCCAGCGGGGTTGCTGCGGTCGAGCTGACGACCACGGTGAGCACGCGGCCAGACGCGACCTCACCGCGTTCCTCGCGGGCCTTGTTGAGCCGCTGGGTCACCTCACGGGTGCTGGTGTTCGGAAGCGTGATGAGCATGCCTGAACTCTTCCTTCTCTCGCTTGAATGGTGGGGAAGCGGGCTTATGGGCGGCGCCACTGGCGGCCGCTGCGGGACATGAGTTCGTCTGCTCCCGGTGGACCCCACGTGCCGGCTGGGTAGTCTTCTGGAGTACCGTGGCTTTCCCAGGACTTCAGGATGGGGTCCAGGATGCGCCAGGAGAGCTCGACTTCTTCGTTGGTGGGGAAGAGGCTCGCCTCGTCGAGGAAGGCATCCAGGATCAGGCGCTCGTAGGCCTCGGGGGATTCCTCGGTGAAGGACTCGGAGTAGGAGAAGTCCATGTTCACATCGCGGACCTCCATCCCGGAGCCAGGCACCTTGGAGCCGAAGCGCATGAGCACGCCCTCCTCGGGCTGAACGCGGATGACCAGCATATTGCTGCCCTGGGCGGTGGTCTGGCCGTCCACGAAGGGCAGGTGCGGGGCCTTCTTGAACACCAGCGCGATCTCGGTCACCCGGCGGCCCAGGCGCTTGCCGGTGCGCAGGTAGAAGGGCACGCCCGCCCAGCGGCGGGAGGAGATCTCGAAGGTGGCCGCCGCAAAGGTCTCGGTGGTGGACTCCGGGTCGAAGCCCTCCTCCTCCCGCAGGCCACACACCGGAACGCTGCCCTGCCAGCCCGCGGTGTACTGGCCCCGCGCGGTGGTTTTCGCGAAGGGGCCGACGGGGCGGGTGGCGCGCAGCACCTTGATCTTTTCGCTCTGCAGCTCTGCGGGGTTGAAGGCTACGGGTTCCTCCATCGCGATGAGGGCGAGCAGCTGCAGCAGGTGGTTTTGCAGCACATCCCGGGCGGCACCGATGCCGTCGTAGTAGCCTGCGCGCCCGCCGAGCCCGATGTCCTCGGCCATCGTGATCTGCACGTGGTCGATGTAGTGGGAGTTAAACAGCGGGTCGAATAGCTGGTTGGCGAAGCGCAGCGCCAGGATGTTCTGCACCGTCTCCTTACCCAGGTAGTGGTCGATGCGGAAGACATCGGACTCGGGGAAGACCTCGTTGACCACATCATTGAGCTCCTTCGCGGAGGCCTCGTCGTGGCCGAATGGCTTCTCGATGACTACTCGGCGCCAGCCGTTTTCGCTGCGGGCCATTCCGGAGCGCTGCAGCTGATGGATCACGCTGGAAAAGTGCTGTGGCGGAACGGAGAGGTAGAAGGCCCAGTTCCCGGACGTGCCGCGCTGCTCGTCGAGCTGGGCGGTGACAGCAGCGAGCTTGTCGAAAGCGGCGTCGTCGGAGAAGTCGCCCTGGACGAACTCGATGCCTTCGGCGAGCCGGTCCCAGACCGCGTTACGCCACGGGGTGCGGGCTCCCGCCTTCACGCTCTCCAGAACCTGGGCTTCGAACTCCGCCTTGCTCCACGCGCGTCGCCCGTAGCCCACCAGGGAGAAGCCCGGGGGCAGCAAACCGCGGTTGGCGAGGTCGTAGATCGCGGGCAGCAGCTTCTTGCGTGCCAGGTCACCGGTAACCCCGAAGATCACCAAGCCGCCGGGGCCGGCGATGCGCGGGAGGCGCTTATCCTGCGGATTGCGCAGCGGGTTGTTCAGGTTCTCCTGTGATGCGCCCACGTCGAAGCGATCCCCTTTCCGATTGGCGGTACGTGTGCCGGGAAACTACTTGGCCTTCGCGAGCTGCTCGCGCAGGGTCGCGAGGAGCTCGTTCCAGGCTTGCTCGAACTTCTGCACGCCCTCGGTCTCCAGGCGCTGCCAGACCTCTGGCAGGTCGATGCCGGCGCTGGTGAGCGCGGAGAAGACCTCGAGGGACTCGCTGGCCCGCCCGCTCAGCTGGTCGCCGGTGGTCTCGCCGTGGTCAATCGTCGCGTCGAGGGTGGTCTCAGGCATCGTGTTGACGGTGTTGGGGCCCGCGAGCTCGGTGACGTAGAGGGTGTCTGGGTACTCCGGGTTCTTCACGGAGGTGGATGCCCACAGCGGGCGCTGGGTGTTCGCCCCGCGGCCAACAAACTCCTGCCAGCGGGGGTTATTGGCCAGCTTGTCGAGGTAGGAAGCGTAGGCCAGGCGGGCGTTGGCGAGTGCCGCCTTGCCCTGCAGCGCTGCGGCCTCCGCACCCTTGTCAGCCAGCTGCGGGTCGATGTCGCTGTCCACGCGGGAGACGAAGAAGGAGGCAACCGAGTGGATGTTGCTGATGTCCTTGCCCGCCTTCTCGGCGGCGGCGATGCCCTCGACGAAGGCTTCCATGACCTGCTCGTAGCGCTCCACGCTGAAGATGAGGGTCACGTTGACGCTGATGCCTGCGGCCAGCACCTCGCTGATCGCGGGCAGGCACTCGGTGGTCGCGGGGATCTTAATCATCAGGTTTGCGCGATTGACCTGAGCGGCCAGCTCCTTGGCCTGCGCGACCGTCCCGGCAGCGTCGTGGGCGAGGCGAGGGTCGACCTCGAGGGAGACCCAGCCGTCGACCCCGCCGGTCTGCTCGTGGACGCCAGCCAGGACGTCGCAGGCATCCTGCACGTCCTTGACCGCCATGGCAAAGACCGCCTCGTCGGCGGCGACGCCGGCGGCAGCGAGCTCGCGCAGCTGCTCGTCGTAGGCATCCCCCTGGGACATGGCAGCCGCGAAGATGGCTGGGTTGGTCGTCACTCCCACGATGCCCTTAGCATCGATGAGGGAGGCGAGCTCACCGCTAGTCAGGCGTGGCCGGGACAGGTCGTCGAGCCACACGGAAGTGCCAGCGGAAGCGAGTTTCTGGATATTGCTTGGAGTGTTCATCGCTCACCAGCCTACTGCTGGCAGGCGATGGTTTCGACTTTGCTCCCCCGGGCAGAAAACCCGCCGAAAAACGCCGGGGGAGCGCGCCGTAACGAGCTGGCTAGACGAGCTCGCGGGCGGCGTCGGCGACAGCCTCTGCCGTGATGCCGTACTCCTGGTAGAGGCGCTGGTAGTCCGCCGAGGCACCGAAGTGCTCGATGGAGATGTTGCGCCCACCGAAGCCGGTGAACTCGTGCCACGGCATCGCGATGCCCGCCTCGACGGAGACGCGGGCGGTCACGGACGGTGGCAGCACCTCGTCGCGGTAAGCCTGGTCCTGGGCCTTGAACCACTCGACGACCGGCATGGACACCACGCGGGTGCCGATGCCCTCGGCCTCCAGCGCCTCGGCCGCAGCCATAGCCAGCTGCACCTCGGAGCCGGTACCGATGAGGATGACCTGCGGGGTCTCGGTGGAGGACTCGCGGAGGATGTAGCCACCGCGGCGCACACCCTCGCGGGCCTTCTCCTTGGTGCCCTCCAGGACCGGGACGTTCTGGCGGGTGAGGATCATGGCCTTCGGCGCGGCCGGAGCCTCGAGGGCTTCCGCCCATGCGGCGGAGGTCTCGTTGGCATCAGCCGGACGGATCACCGCGAGGTTCGGGATCGCGCGCAGCGCAGCCAGGTGCTCGATCGGCTGGTGGGTCGGGCCGTCCTCACCCAGGCCGATGGAGTCGTGCGTCCACACGAAGTAGCTATCCGTGCTCATCAGCGCAGCCAGGCGGACGGAGGCGCGCATGTAATCGGAGAACTGCAGGAAGGTCGCACCGTACGGGCGGGTCGGGCCGTGCAGGGCGATGCCGTTGATGATCGCGCCCATCGCGTGCTCCCGGATGCCGAAGTGCAGGTTCCGGCCGGTCGGGGAGGTAGTGAAGGTGGAGGTGGAGATGCTGGTCGGGCCGAAGGAGTCCTCACCATTGATGAGGGTGTTGTTGGAGCCAGCCAGGTCGGCGGAGCCGCCCCACAGCTCCGGCATCTTCTTCGCCAGAGCCTGCAGCGCAGCACCAGAGGCCTTGCGGGTCGCGACGGACTCTCCGGCCTCGTAGCTCGGCAGTTCGGCATCAAAGCCCTCCGGCAGCTCGCCGGCGAAGAGGCGGTCGAAGAGCGCCTTGTTCTCTGGGTTAGCTTCAGCCCAGGCGTCGAAGCTCTTACGCCACTCGGCCTCCGCTGCCTCGCCGCGGTCGATGAGCTGGCGGGTGTGATCGATGATCTCCTCTTCGACCGGGAAGGCCTCGTCCGGGAAGCCGAGGTTCTTCTTGACCCCGGAGATCTCCTCGGCACCCAGAGCCGCACCGTGGGAGGCGCCGGTGTTCACTGCGGTCGGTGCACCGTAGGCGATGACGCTGCGCATGCGGATGAAGGTCGGCTTGTTCTTCTCCTGCTTCGCGCGCTCCACGGCGTCCAGGATGCCTTCGACGTCCTCACCGGTGACCTCCAGGACCTGCCAGCCGTAGGCCTCGTAGCGGGCGGCGACGTCCTCGGTGAAGGCGATGGTGGTGTCGTCCTCGATGGAGATTCCGTTATCGTCCCAGAAGACGATGAGGTTGCCCAGCTCCTGGGTACCGGCCAGGGAGCCCGCCTCGGCAGTGATACCCTCCTGGACGTCGCCGTCGGAGGCGATGACGTAGACGAAGTGGTCGAACGGGGACTCGCCGTCGCCGGCGTTCGGGTCGAAGAGCGCCTTCTCGCGGCGGGCGGCCATCGCCATGCCCACGGCAGATGCCAGGCCCTGGCCGAGCGGGCCGGTGGTGATCTCCACGCCGTCGGTGTGGCCGACCTCCGGGTGGCCCGGGGTCAGGGAGCCCCACTGGCGCAGCTGCTTGATGTCCTCGAGTTCCAGGCCGAAACCCCCCAAGTACAGCTGGATGTACTGGGTGAGCGAAGAGTGGCCACAGGAGAGGACGAAACGGTCGCGACCAACCCAAGTCGGGTTCTTCGGGTTGTGGCGCAGCACGCGCTGGTAGAGCGTGTAGGCCAGGGGCGCGAGGCTCATCGCGGTGCCCGGGTGGCCCGAACCGCACTTCTCCACGGCGTCGGCGGCAAGCACGCGGGCGAGGTCAACCGCCCGGGTGTCCTTCTCAGACCAGTCCGCCGGGAAGTTGCGGACCATCAATGCTTGGAGCTCGGCAGGGAGATTCGGATTATAAGACACGAACTTGGGCCTTCCTCGGGGTGTGACGTACTCGGGTTGTAGCTCTCGCCGCCGCGGACGCGCGGGCGAGGCTTGACTATGCATATTCAATCTACCGGCCACGGCAAAACTCTGCGTTCTTGGGGCAGCCGGAACTTTTCAGCCTCCTTTTTCGACTACTCAAGAGGGCTTGATGAAACGTCGCCAATCCAGCCCCCAATTCTGGCGACTCGCGGTATCGGCGCAGTTTCGCCCACAGAATGCGCTCGGGTAGCGTATAGGCGGATAAGACGTGGAGAAGTGGAGGCAGAAGGCTTCGTGAATGGAATCTTGGATGCGGTCAAGGCTTATCTAGCGTTGACTAAGCCCCGGGTCATCGAGTTGCTCCTCGTCGCGACGATCCCGGCGATGCTCCAGGCCAATCGCGGTGAGATTGAGCTCGGCCTGATCATCCTCACCCTCATCGGTGGCTGGATGGGCGCGGCCTCCGCAAATACTTTCAACATGGTCGTCGACTATGACATCGACCAGTTGATGCGCCGCACCCGTCGCCGCCCGCTAGCCAAGGACACGGTTCCGGTCGAGCACGCGAAGATTTTCGCCTGGGTGCTGATGATCGCCAGTGTGCTGTGGCTGACCTTCCTCGTGCATTCTCCGCTGTCTGCCGCGTTCATCCTGCTGACGATCTGGTTCTACGTTTATGTCTACTCCAAGTGGTTGAAGCGCCGCACCTGGCAGAACGTCATCTGGGGTGGGGCCGCCGGCTGCATGCCCGTCATGGTCGGCTGGGCTGCTGTCACGGACAACAACGGCGGCGCCTTCAACGCGGGCTGGAGCTCCTGGATTCAGGCGATCATCCTGTTCATGGTCATCTTCTTCTGGACCCCGCCCCACACCTGGGCGCTGGGTATGCGCTACCGCGAGGACTATAAGGCCGCGGGCGTTCCCATGATGCCGGTGGTCAAGCCGCCGTTGGAGGTCACCCGCCAGATCCTCTGGTACACCTGGGCGACGGTCATCACCTCGCTGCTGCTCGTTCCCGCCGCGGGCTGGATCTACGCCGTCGCAGCGCTGGTGTCGGGCGCCTGGTTTATCTTCCGTGCCCACGGCCTGCACCGCGGGGTCAAGGAGGGCACCCCGGTGAAGCCGATGCAGCTGTTCTTCCTGTCGAATAACTACCTGTCCCTGCTTTTCGTTGCCCTCTCCGTCGACGCCGTTATTGGCTGGAACACCGTCTGGCAGATGCTCGGCAACTAAGCTGTAGCCCTAACCCGGGGATTCGCCCCGATCTGCAGGCCGCATCCGGGAGGATGCGGCCTTTATTTATTCGTATCGAAAGGCATTCGATGAGCATCTTTAACATCCTCATGGCTTCCGTTTACGTGGTCTCGGGGGGTCTACTGCTCTGGACCGGAATTAAAGCCGGCACAGAAAGTCTGCCCCGCAACGCATGGATCGGTATCAGGACTTCCAAGACGCTTTCCAGCGATGAGGCATGGCAGAAGGGGCACAAGGCAGCTGCGGGCTTTCTGAAGGCCAGTAGCCTGCCGATGATCCTCGGCGGAATCTTCTTCGCCTTCGCCACCGAGGAGCAGATCGCGTGGTCCAGCCTGGTGGCGGTCGGAGTCATGCTCGTGTTCGTGATCCTTGCGGCCCGCAAGGCCAAAGCCGCCATCGGCGATGAGGGGCCAGCCCAGCCGTAGCAAAAAACCCGCGTGGTCGTCGTCGATCGACGCTGTCCACGCGGGCTGAATTCTTATGCACTCGCCCGGTGGGCGAGCTATGGCCCCGGGGGAGGCCGGTCTCATGGGCCCGGCCGGGGAGGGAATTTTAGTCTCCCTGAACGGCGTGGCTCACCGTTTCGCTCTGCTCCTCATGGGTCTTCTGGTAGCGCAGCGCCCATAGGTAACCCGTTGCGAGGGTGACCAGGCCGGAGCCGATGACGTGGACCGGGACGGTCCAGCGTGGCACGCCCAGCCAGAACTGGATGATGCCTACCACTGCTTGGAAGAGGATTCCGGCGCACATCCAGGCGGCAGCCTTCCGCACACGCGGCGCGGCCACCACAGCGATGAGGGCGGCGATCAGGCCGATCGTCAAGCCCAGGTAGAGGTACATGGCGTGGGCGTGGATGTGGGCGATGGATTCAAGGCTCACCTGCAGGCGGTGCTCCGGCTTGATGGCCTCGTCACCGGCGTGCGGGCCGGCACTCGTGACGAGCACGCCCGTGAAAAGGGTAACGGCCAGCGCCACGGCGTTCATGGTGGTGAGGACGCGCAGGGCAGCAGGCATCTGCTCCTTGATGGGGGCGTCGTCGTCCTCGGTGACCTTGACGAGCAGGACCGCAGCCAGGAAGACAAGCAGCATGGAGGGCAGGAAGTGGGCGGCGACGATCCACCATGCCAGATCCAGGCGCACGCTGATGCCACCGATGACTGCCTGGGCGATAATGCCCAGACCCTGGATGAAGGACAGGTGGAGGATCGAGGAGCGTCGGCCGGCGCGCAGCAGCGCGATGAAGGCGGCGAGTGCGGCGGCGGCCAGCACGAAGGTCAGCATCCGGTTGCCGAACTCAATGATCTGGTGAATCCAGGGGGCCGACCCTGGGACCGGCACGAAGGAACCCGGGTGGCACTGTGGCCAGGTTTCGCAACCAAGCCCAGAGCCGGTCACGCGGACGAGGGATCCGGTGAAGGTGATCCCCGTCTGACAGATCAGCAGGATGAGGGTCAGTACCCACTGGGTTTTGAGCCGTGGAACCTTCACGGCCTTGTTGCCATCGGAGTCCACCTGGCGCGGCAGGCCGACCTTGCGGTCCGCGCGGTAAATAGCTGCGTAGAGTTTCAGCATTGCCCGGCTCAACGGGTTGTTCGTTTGGGCTGCTTGTTGGCTAATCGGATCCATCACAGCACTCAAGATTAGTCGCGGTGCGGGAGCAAAGCGAAAGGGCGCGCGGGGCTCGTTTCACCCCGCGGTTCGTTGGCAGCGTGCCAGCTCAGGCAGCTTTCCACCTCAGGCAGCGGGGCAGGGGGGTCGGCTAGCGAATACAGGGGAGGATTCCCGGTGAGGGCTAGTCGCCCTTGATGGTGAAAGAGAACAGCTTCCGGGCGGCGACCGCACCCACGATCGCCCAGACCGCGAGGACGACGATGGCGAACCAGTCGACCCCGCCGGCGAAGGATTCTTCCAGCCCGGCAGCCAGCGCCACGGATGGAATCAGCTGCAACAGGGTTTGTGCCTGGGGCCCCAGGTCGGAGGCGACGGTGGAGTAACCAACCGCACCCAGCAGTACAAACCAAATGGTGTTCGCGAGTGCCAGCACCATCTCGGAGCTCAAGGTGCCCCCGAGCAGCAGGCCCAGCGAGGTGAAGCACCCCACCCCCAGGATGAGGAAGATCACGGCGATCACAAGGCCGAGCCCTGGCGGGGACCACCCCAGCAGCAGCGCGACCACCGTGAGGATCAGCACTTGGATGGCGACCACAATCAACACTGCAGCGATCTTGCCGGCGATGAGAGCCGAGGTGGGAACCCCGGCCGCCCCAATCCGTTTGAGTGCCCCGTAACGCCGGTCGAAGGCCACGGCGATGGCCTGGCCCGTGAAACCGGCACCCATGATCGCCACCGCCAGCACCATCGGGAACGCTCTGGCCACTGGGTCGTCCAACGGGACGACCGGCACGAGTGCCAGCCCCAGCAGCAAGCCGACCGGGATGATCAGGGACAGCAGCTGCTGCTCGCCGTGACGCAGGAAGAGCAACGACTCAATTTTGGTCTGTGCCAACAGCATCCGCACGAAGCTGGCTTGTTTCGGGGCAGGCTCGAAGGTCCCGACGGGGAAGCGGCCGCCGGTAGCTGGCGCGTCCTCCATCACTGCACCCGTCTCGACCACAGGCCCCACCGGAGTTCCGGCCCCCTGACCCGATGGCGTCCCTGCGGGATGGCTGTTCTGCATGCCTCGGTTATTCGCGGAAGTCATGAACGCATCTCCCATCCGGTCAGCGAGAGGAAAACTTCCTCAAGGGTCTGTTCAGTGCTGTCGAGCTTCGTGATCATCGTTGCGCAGTCGCGGGCAGCGAGCGCGAGCATCAGGACGCCATCGGGTGTGGCCGGAATGCCCTCTACGGCGAACTGGCGTGGTTTGATCTCCCGGACTAGTACCGAAGGCGCCGACGCGGCACCGCCGACCTCATCCAGCGGTACTCCTTGTCCTGCCTTGGCCGCACCGGCCTTGACCTCGAGGAGGGCACGGTGGAAGTGGTCCCGGTCGAGATCGGCGTCGACGCTGACCTGGAAGGTATGCCCGCTACCGCCACCTGAACGCTCGGAGGTGAGTTCCTTCGGGGTGCCTGCGGCGACGACCTTGCCCTTGTCGATGATGACGACCCGGTCGGAGAGCGCCTCAGCCTCGTCGAGCAGGTGGGTGGTGAGGACCACGCCCACGCCATCGCGACGCATGGAGCGCACGATATCCCATACCGCGTGACGGGACTGTGCATCCAGCCCTGCGGTGGGCTCATCGAGGAAGACCAGTTCCGGGCGGTTCACCAGCGCACAGGCGAGCGCCAGACGCTGCTGTTGGCCACCCGACAGGCGCCGATAGGTGGTGGAGCGGTGCTTGGTGAGCCCCACCATGTCCAGCAGCCACTCGGTATCCAGTGGGTCCTCGCTGTAGCTGGCAACCAGCTTCAGCATCTCGCCGACCCGGATGCCGGGGTAGGCGCCGCCGCCCTGCAGCATCACCCCAATGCGGGAACGCACGGCGTCGGATTCCTTGGCGGGGTCTAGGCCGAACAGCCGGATCTCGCCGGCATCCGGGCGGGCGAAGCCCTCGCACATCTCGATGGTCGTGGTTTTGCCCGCGCCGTTGGGGCCCAGTAGTGCCACGATCTCGCCGGGGTAGACCTGGAAGTCCAGCCCATCGACGGCGGTGTGGGCGCCAAACTTCTTCACCGCGCCAGTGACCTGCAGCAGTGGTTGGAGTTGGGGGGCCGAAGAGTCCTGCATTTTCACAGCTATTCAGTCTAGCCAGATGGCGCGGGCTGGGGGATCACCGGTTGTTGGGTGTGTCTGCCTTCGTGGGCATTTCTTTGGGGCGAGGCAACGCGAGGGCGTTGGCATATGCCGGGTGTTTCTTGAGGTAGCGCCAGCTGGCGACCAGAAACGCGAGGAAAAGTAGCGCGGACATGGCGTAGATGAAGGCCACCGTCGCCGGCGGTAGCCCGAGACCACGGGGCAGGATGAAGAAGCTGAAAGCCACCGAGTACACGATTGTCGCGAAGTGGAAGACCGGCCGGTTGGCCCACGCCGCGAGCGGCAGAATGGCCCAGAGCAGATACCAGGGGTGGACGACGGGGAAGAAGATCACGAGGAACAGCGTGGCCACCCCGAGCCCTCCCACGGGGTGGATGCGGCCCCGGTAGGAGGCCCACAGCATGCGCACCACCCAGAACGCGCCGATCATGACGCCGAGGAAACGGAAGACGAACAGCGCGGCGGATTGCTGATCTCCGAGGCCCAGCAGGGCTCCCAGGAACGACGACGCCAAACCCGCCAACGTGGACAGGCTCATCCAGCTGATGATTTCTGCCGCCCCGCCCTGGGAGGTGATCCAGCCGAAGCCCACGCCTGTGATCACAGAGAACAGACTCGCGGTGGCCGCGGCGACCCCCCCGCTGACCACTCCTGCACCGATAAGGTGTCGCAGCCCCTCGCCCCACCAGCGCGCGATCGCCACTGCGGTGAAGCCGAGAGCCATCAGGGCGGTCACCTTGATCAGGCCCGCGCAGGTGACGATCACCGTGCCGGAGAGCATGAGCAGCAGGCGGCTGCTCAAAGGTCGTTCGTAATGGTCGGTGCCGCGCAGCACGAACTCCATGCCCACGAGCAGAAAGCCGAGCATGAGCGCCTCGTTGTGGATACCCGCGACGAGGTGGAGCAGTGTCAGCGGGTTTAGCACCCCGAGCCACCAGGCTGTCTGGGGCGCGATGCCGCAGCGCTGGGCGAGCCTCGTCAATGCCCAGCCGGTGAGCACCAGGCCGGTGATGCTCATCAGCCGATGGCCGAAGACCCCCAGCACGATGTTGTTGCCGGTGATCATGGAGATCACGGCCCCGTAGCCCAGTGCGACCGGGCCATAGGGCGCAGGGGAGTGCGCCCACATCAAGGGCACGGAACGGGCGAGCGGGTCTTGCACCCCGAGGATGTCCACCGGACCTGCGCTATACGGGTCCAGCCCCTGCGCGGCGATCGCCCCTTGGGCTAGATAAGAGTAGATGTCCTGGGTGAACATCGGCGCGGTGATCGCCAGGGGAAGCACCCAGAGGGCGAAGATCCGCCAATAGGTACGGATGGGCAGGCGGGGGATCTGCCTTCCCCCTGGCCCCAGCACGAAGGCCCCGAGTAGGAGCCAGGCGAGCACTAGGAATCCGATTCCGACGAAGACGGTCACAGTGGTGCTGTGCAGCATCCGGGCCAGGATATTAATCCCGGGAACGGACCAGAATGGGTTGCCCACCACGGGCATCGCGCCCGCGCCAATACCCCCGAGAGCGATAAGAATGGTGCCGATGGACCCCAACCAGACTGCGATCTGCAGCCGCAGCCGGTAGGCGGGGTTAAGGGGCTCCAACGGCGCATGGAGGGGGAGCACCCGGCCCTCTTGGTGGAGCTGTGCCGAGCGGGAACCGGCCAGGCCGAGCCGGGGCAGCACGTCCAAATAGCGGCGCCACAGGCTGAAGGGGCCGCGGATCAACGCGTGGCCGGGTCGGTTCGAAGACATGCAACCACGATAATGAAGCCAGCGTTTTTAGGGAACATAGGTTCGCCTTAGTGGACAGGGGGAATTATTTAAGACACACTCGTGTTGTCTAATCATGACGGCACTCAACGATGAAAGGCGGGTTGATATGGCACCAGTGGAAACCGACACGCGCCGTCGCATCCTGCTGTACGTGTTGAGACACGGGCCGGTGAGCGCGACAACCATCAGCGAGGCTTTTGGTTTGAGCGCCGCTGGCGTGAGGCGCCATCTGGACAACATCGTCGCAGATGGGCTCGCTGAGGCCGTTGACGCGCCACGGTCAGGACAGCGTGGGCGACCGGCGAAGCTATTCCGCCTCACTGATGCGGGTCGAGCACAGTTCGGTCATGATTACGACACCCTTGCACTCCTCGCACTGCGCGCCCTGAAAAACTCGGGCGGAGAGGAAGCAGTCGAGGCCTTTGCTGCGCAACGCATCAATGATCTGTTGGGGGACATCCCCGAACTCGACGGTGACTACGCAGACGACCGTGATGTGAAGGCCCAGGCCAAGAACATCGCGGAGGCGCTGACCAACCGTGGCTACGCGGCCACCGTGAGCCACGCGGCCGGCGGCGTCCAAATCTGCAGGCACCACTGCCCAATCCAGGACGTGGCGGAGGAGTTCCCCGAGCTGTGCGCTGCAGAGCACCGGGTAGTTGCGGAGCTACTCGGCCAGCACACTCAGCCGCTCGCTACTATCGCGGACGGCAACGGTATCTGTACGACCCATATTCCGCTGACCACCATTACCCCTTCCGCAACGAAGGAAAGCTAAAGAATCTATGACTCAAGCTGCTGACAAACTGCAATCCGATCAGGAAATCATCGACTCGATCGGTGCCTACGGCTACGGTTGGCACGATTCCGACGATGCCGGCGCCAGCGCGCGCCGTGGCCTGAACGAGGACGTCGTCCGGGATATTTCTGCCAAGAAGA
This sequence comes from Corynebacterium sp. UMB9976, assembly GCF_030212265.1. NCBI lineage: Bacteria > Bacillati > Actinomycetota > Actinomycetes > Mycobacteriales > Corynebacteriaceae > Corynebacterium > Corynebacterium sp. UMB9976. Next base: position 101,994 of record NZ_JASODY010000001.1, on the reverse strand, counting down.
ACGAGCCGGAGTGGATGCTCGAGCGTCGCCTCAAGGCCCTCGAGATCTTCGACAAGAAGCCCATGCCCACCTGGGGCGCGGACCTGTCCGGCATCGATTTCGACCAGATCAAGTACTTCGTCCGCTCCACCGAGCAGCAGGCGACGACCTGGGAGGACCTGCCGGAGGACATTAAGAACACCTACGACAAGCTGGGCATCCCGGAGGCGGAGCGCCAGCGCCTCGTCGCCGGTGTCGCCGCGCAGTACGAGTCCGAGGTTGTGTACCACCAGATCCGCGAGGACCTGGAGGAGCAGGGCGTGATCTTCGTCGACACCGACACCGCCCTCGAGGAGTACCCGGAGCTGTTCAAGGAGTACTTCGGCACCGTGATCCCCGCGGGCGATAACAAGTTCTCCGCTCTCAACACCGCCGTGTGGTCCGGTGGTTCCTTCATTTACGTCCCACCGGGAGTCCACGTGGACATCCCGCTGCAGGCCTACTTCCGCATCAACACGGAAAACATGGGCCAGTTCGAGCGCACTCTCATCATCGTCGACGAGGACGCCTACGTGCACTACGTCGAGGGCTGCACCGCCCCGATCTACAAGACCGACTCCCTGCACTCCGCAGTCGTCGAGATCATCGTGAAGAAGGGCGGCCGCTGCCGCTACACGACGATCCAGAACTGGTCGAACAACGTCTACAACCTCGTCACCAAGCGCACCAAGTGTGAGGAGGGCGCGACCATGGAGTGGGTCGATGGCAACATCGGCTCCAAGGTCACCATGAAGTACCCGGCCGTCTGGATGACCGGTCCGCACGCCAAGGGCGAGGTCCTGTCCGTCGCCTTCGCAGGTGAGGGCCAGTTCCAGGACACCGGTGCGAAGATGACCCACATGGCGCCGTACACCAGCTCCAATATCGTCTCGAAGTCCGTGGCCCGCTCCGGTGGTCGCGCGGCCTACCGCGGCCTGGTCGAGGTTCACCCGAACGCGCACCACTCCGCCTCCCAGGTTGAGTGTGACGCCCTGCTGGTGGACTCCATCTCGCGGTCGGATACATACCCGTACAACGACATCCGCAACGACCACGTCACCTTGGGCCACGAGGCAACCGTCTCCCAGGTCTCCGAGGATCAGCTCTTCTACCTGATGAGCCGAGGCCTCGAGGAGGACGAGGCGATGGCGATGATCGTTCGTGGCTTCGTGGAGCCAATCGCCAAGGAGCTCCCGATGGAGTACGCGCTTGAGCTCAACCGTCTGATCGAACTGCAAATGGAAGGATCGGTGGGCTAAGCCAGATGACCACCTTGGAAAACGTTCAGAACCAAACCGTCAAGGCGGGAACCGATCACCAGACTAAGGGCGACCGCTTCACCTCCTTCAAGGCTGAGGATTTCGCGATCCCGAAGGGCCGCGACGAGGACTGGCGCTTTACCCCGCTGCGTCGTCTCCGCGGTCTGCATGACGGCACCGCCGCGGCGCCCACGGACGCCAACGTCGTCATCGAGGTCCCGGAGAATGCCGGGGACAACGTCTCCGTGACGAAGGTTGACTCTTCCGACCCGCGCGTGGGTCTGGCCGGCGCACCGGTCGACCGTGCTGCAGCCCAGGCCTGGGAGAATGCCCCGGTCGCGGACTACGTCCAGGTTGCCAAGGACACCGCGCTAACCGAGCCGATCGAGATCACGATCACTGGCCCGGGCGAGGACCAGGTTTCTTACAGCACCCTGGTCGTCGAGCTCGAGCGTCACGCCGAGGCCGTCGTCATCCTGCGTTACCAGGGTTCCGGCGCGCACTCCGACAACGTCGAGTTCGTCGTCGGCGACGGCGCGAAGCTGGTCACCGTGGTGCTGGAGGACTGGGAGGACGATGGCGTCCACCTTTCCAACTCGCACGTCCAGACTGGCCGAGATGCCACCGTCCGCCACGCCTACGCGGCATTCGGCGGCGAGATCCTGCGCTCCGTGCCGCACGTGCGCTACACCGCACCGGGTGGCGACGTGGAGATGCTGGGCGTCAACTTCGCTGATGCGGATCAGTACTTCGAGCAGCGTCTGCTCATCGACCACTCCGTCCAGAACTGCCGCTCCAACGTGCTCTACAAGGGCGCACTGCAGGGCGACCCGGCCGACGCGGATCGCCCGGCGTCCGAGCGTAAGCGCGACGCCCGCACCGTGTGGATCGGCGACGTCCTGATTCGCCCGGAGGCCACCGGGACGGACACCTACGAGACCAATAACAACCTGCTGCTGACCACCGGTGCCCGTGCGGACTCCGTGCCGAACCTGGAGATCCAGACCGGCGAGATCGCAGGTGCCGGCCACGCCGCCACGGTGGGTCGCTTCGACGACGAGCAGATGTACTACCTGCAGGCCAGGGGCATTCCGGAGGCACAGGCCAAGATGCTCATCGTCCGCGGTTTCTTCACGGACGTCATCCGCCGCATCCCGGTGGAGTCCGTCCGCGAGCACCTGGAAGAGCTCGTCGGCAACGAGCTTGAGCGCACCGTCCTCTAACCCGCTAATCCTCCCAAGAATCTTTCAAAGGAAACATCACTAGTATGAGCACTCTTGAGATCAAGAACCTCCACGCCCAGGTCCTGCCCTCGGACGAGAACGACGAGCCGAAGAAGATCCTCAACGGCGTGAACCTCACCATCAACTCCGGCGAGACCCACGCCATCATGGGGCCGAACGGCTCCGGTAAGTCCACCCTGGCCTACGCCATCAGTGGCCACCCGCGCTACGAGGTCACCGAGGGCGAGGTGCTGCTCGACGGCGTGAACCTCCTCGACCTGGACGTCGATGAGCGCGCCCGCGCCGGCCTCTTCCTGGCGATGCAGTACCCGACCGAGGTGCCGGGTGTCTCCATGGCTAACTTCCTGCGCTCCGCGGCCACCGCCACCCGTGGCGAGGCTCCGAAGCTGCGCGAGTGGGTCAAGGAGGCCCGCGAGGCGATGAAGGAGCTGGACATCGACCCGTCCTTCTCCGAGCGTTCCGTCAACGAGGGCTTCTCCGGTGGCGAGAAGAAGCGCCACGAGGTGCTGCAGCTCGGCCTGCTGAAGCCGAAGTTCGCCATCCTGGACGAGACCGACTCCGGTCTGGACGTCGACGCCCTGCGCATCGTCTCCGAGGGCATCAACCGCTACCAGGAGCGCGAGAACGGCGGCGTGCTGATGATCACGCACTACCAGCGCATCCTGAACTACGTGAAGCCGGATCACGTGCACGTCTTCGCCGGCGGCCGCATCGTGACCTCCGGTGGCCCGGAGCTGGCAGAGCAGCTGGAGAACGAGGGCTACGACAAGTTCGTCAACGCCTAAAGACGCACCGAAAGTCCCACCCCGCGACCCCTGGGGTGGGTTTTCAATCCCCGCAGGCATGCTTCAACCGCGTCACTGCGGTTAGAGAAGCGAAGAATCGAAGGTTTTCATGGTTGATACTCATCTCGACACCCACGCGATCCGACAGGATTTCCCCATCCTTTCCCGCACCGTTCGGGACGGCCAGCCGCTGATCTACCTCGATTCCGGGGCGACCGCGCAGCGCCCCCTGCAGGTGCTGGACGCGGAGCGCGATTTTCTCACCAAGCACAACGCCCCGGTCCACCGCGGTGCCTACCAGATCGCGGAGGAGGCCACCGACGCTTATGAGGGCGCCCGCGAGCCCATCGCGGCCTTCGTTGGCGCGGCGGATGAGGAGATCGCCTTCACGAAGAACGCCACCGAGGCACTCAACGAGGTGGCCTTCGTCCTGGGGGACTCGCGGGCAGGGGAGCTGCAGGTCACCGAAGGCGACGAGATCGTCGTCTCCGAGCTGGAGCACCACGCCAACCTCGTGCCCTGGCAGGAGCTGGCACGTCGCACGGGCGCAACCCTGAAGTGGTTCCGCGCCACTGAGGATGGCCGCATCGACCTGGACAGCCTGCAGCTCAGCGAGAAGACGAAGGTCGTGGCTCTGACTCACCAGTCCAATGTCACCGGTGCGGTGCTGGACGTCAAGGAGGCTGGGCGGCGGGCTCGCGAGGTCGGCGCACTCTTCGTGTTGGATGCCTGCCAGTCCGTGCCGCACATGGCCGTGGACTTCCACGACCTGGATGTGGACTTCGCGGCGTTCTCCGGGCACAAGATGCTGGGGCCCAACGGCGTGGGCGTGTTGTACGGCAAGAAGGAGCACCTGCGGGTGCTGCCACCGTTCCTCACCGGCGGATCGATGATCCAGAAGGTGACGATGGAGGGCTCCACCTTCGCCGACGCCCCGCAGAAGTTCGAGGCGGGCACCCAGATGACCTCCCAGGTCGTGGGGCTTGGTGCCGCGGTGGCTTACCTCAACGAGCTGGGCATGGATAAGGTCGCCGCCCACGAGCACGAGCTCACCGCCTATGCGCTGGCGCAGCTCAGCGAGATCCCGGGCCTGCGGATCATCGGTCCAACGGATATGCACAACCGGGGTAGCGCGGTGAGCATGGTGGTCGATGGAATCCACCCGCACGACCTGGGTCAGATCTTGGACGACCAGGGAGTCTCCATCCGGGTGGGCCACCACTGCGCGTGGCCGGCCCACACCTGCCTGGGCGTGCAGGCCACGGCTCGCGCCAGCTTCTACGTCTATAACGAGAAGTGGGAGATCGACCGGCTCGTCGAGGGCATCCGCAAGGCGCAGGAGTTCTTCGGCGTCTAGCCCCGCCGCCGGGGTGGTTACGCTTCCTTTTTGGGACGTCAACGCCCTCGCGTAGCGGATAACCTGAACCCAACTACACAACCTCAACCTTCAAAACGGTGGTGAAAATACATGAGAATGGAACAGATGTACCAGGAGGTCATCCTGGACCATTACAAGCACCCGGAGCACGCCGGCCTTCGCGAGCCTTATGACGCGGAGGTCTTCCACGTGAACACCTCCTGTGGTGACGAGCTAACGCTGCGGGTGCACCTGAGCGAGGACCACAAGACGGTTCAGGACATCTCCTACGACGCAGTGGGCTGCTCGATTAGCCAGGCCTCCACGTCAGTGATGGCCGATGAGATCGTGGGCCTGCCGGTCACGGAGGCCTTCGCGAAGCTCGCCGAGTTCGAGAAGATGATCACCTCCCGCGGCAAGCTGGAGGGCGACGAGGACCTCATCGGCGACGGCATCGCCTTTAGCGGTGTCTCCAAGTACCCGGCCCGCGTGAAGTGCGCATTGCTGGGCTGGAAGGCCTTCGAGGCCGCCGCGATCGACGCGGGCGTCACGCCACCCGAGCAGACCGAGAACGCTTAAAGATCAACCGTTAACCGACAACCCACCGTTTCTTTCACGGCACTTAAGCCCAACCCCCAAAGCGAGGAAAGCAATGTCTGAACAGAACCCTTCCAGCCCGGAGATGGACCCATCGCCGCTCAACGAGGTCCCGGAGCCACCGGCGAACCCGAGCCCGGAGGATCTTGAGCGTTACGGCAAGATCGAGGAGTGCCTGCTGGACGTCATCGACCCGGAGCTGGGCATCAACGTCGTTGACCTCGGCCTGGTCTACGACGTCTGGGATGAGGGCAAGACCGTCATGATCAACATGACGCTGACCTCCCCGGCGTGCCCGCTGCACGACATGATTGAGGACCAGGCGCAGACCGCGGTCCTGAGCACTCTCCAGGAGTACGAGGACCTGCAGATCAACTGGGTCTGGACCCCGGCCTGGGGCCCGCAGATGATCAACGAGGAAGGCCGCGAGCAGCTGCGCTACCTCGGCTTCTCGGTCTAGTTTCGCTGCAGGCCGAAACGTAGGTAGCGCCAGGGGCGGCGATAGAGGGGGAGCAACACCGGGTGAGTCCACCCGGTGTTTTTCCTTAGCCGCCACATTGTCCGGGCGGTGCGCAGCCCGCTGCGGCCCGAGAGGTAGGCCAGCTGGTCGGCGGTGGGCAGGGAGAAGAAGGCAGCGAAGAAGCTTTGGACGTCCGCGGTCTCGGCCTCGGCGACAAGCAGGGAACCGATCCGCCGCAGTGCCCGGGCGAGGGTCACATTAACCCGGCGGGCAGTCCCCGTGAGCTTCGCCCCACTGTGTGTTGCTCGAGCGTATTTCGCCTCCACGCGGTCGAGGAAGCCATCCACCTCCTGCAGTGCAGTGCCGACCGAATAGCCGGTCGCAGGGTGGATGAACCCGTCTCGGGCCCCGAAGGCGAGCACCCCTGAGCCAGCAGCGATGGTGCCCATCGGGATGGCGACGAGCTCCTCATCCACGACCTCCAGCTCCTCGCGCCAACCCTCGCCCTGGAGGCTGGCTAGCCGCGCTTCGAGTCGGGCGCGCAGCAGGGCGAAGTCAGCGTCGGTGGGGCGGGAGGTGCTCGCCAGGATCGTCTCTTCCGCCAGCCAGCCTTCGGGGAGGCGCTGGACGTAGAGGAAGCTGGGCTTGGAGCCACCGGGTTCCGCCGCGGGAGAGGCTGTCCAGTCCATGAGGGTCGGGGTGGTCAGCGCCTCGGACAGCGGGGCGCTGGACCCACGCACCGGGCGAAGCACGTAGCCCACCGCGATCTGCCACAGCGCACCGCCTGTGGCCGCCCCGCGGCAGTCCACCGTGAGCCCCGGCAAGTCGGCGAATTGTTCCTCGGTCATGGCTTCGGCGTGCAGGCGTCCCCCGGCGTACCTCACTGCCTCGGCCGCCCCGGCCCGCAGGGCGTCTTTGGCCATCATCCGGTAGCTAAAGCCTAACTGCTTGGTGCTCCCCGGGGTGGGGGTCACGCGGATGGCTTCGGCAGACGAGAAGAGCTCATCGGCCCAGGCCGGAACTTCCGGGGAGAAGGCTCCATAGGTGGCGGGCCAGGCTGGCCACGCGTCCGCCCCCGCTGCGCCCGGACGAGAACCGGGGTCGTAGCCGTGCACCTGCCAACCCCGCTCGGCCGCCCGCAGCGCGAGGATCGCACCCGCTGGCCCCAAACCAATGACGTTGATCCGGCGCGGACCGGCACCCCGGGCGGGCGCCCCAGGGGCTGCGCTAATACTCCAGCTCATGCCCCCAATCTAGCCAAGGGCCGGGCAGTGTTAGGGTATTGCCTGTGATTGTGACGAAGGATCTGGAAGTTCGGGTGGGCGCGCGCACGCTCCTCACCGCCCCCGGCGAGCACCTACGGGTGCAGCCGGGCGACCGCATCGCGCTGGTGGGGCGTAACGGCGCCGGAAAGACCACCACGATGCGGATCTTGGCGGGGGAGACCGAGCCCTACGGCGGCAGCGTCGTCAGCTCCGGGGAGCTGGGCTACCTGCCGCAGGACTCGAAGGAAGGGGACATCGAACAGAGTGCCCGGGACCGCGTCCTCTCGGCGCGCGGGCTCGACCGGATCCGGCAGTCCATGGAGCGCCAGCAGGAGATCATGGAGACCGCGACGACGGACTCCAAGCGCGATGCCGCGATCCGCAAGTACTCCCGGTTGGAGGAGCAGTACCACTCGCTGGGCGGCTACGAGGCCAATGCCGAAGCTGCCCGCATCTGCGACGCGCTGGGCCTGCCGGAACGGGTACTCGACCAGCAGCTGAAGACCCTCTCGGGTGGACAGCGCCGCCGCGTGGAGCTCGCCCAGATTCTCTTCGCCGCCACGGCAGGTTCTGGGCGCTCCAAGACCACCCTGCTGCTCGACGAGCCGACCAACCACCTGGACTCGGACTCCATCGCCTGGCTGAAGGACTTCCTCTCCAAGCACGAGGGTGGGCTGATCATGATCTCCCACGACGTCGAGCTCATCGAGGCGGTCTGCAACCGGGTCTGGTTCCTGGACGCGGTCCGCGCCGAGGCGGATGTCTACAACATGGGCTGGAAGAAGTACCTGGACGCCCGGGCCCTGGACGAGGCACGTCGACGTCGGGAACGGGCCAACGCGGAGAAGAAGGCCTCCGCGTTGAAGAAGCAGGCGGATAAGTTCGGGGCGAAGGCGAACAAGGCCCGCGCCGCCAAGCAGATGGTTGCCCGCGCCGACCGGATGCTCGACCAGCTGGATGAGGTGCGCGTCGAGGACAAGGTCGCCTCGATCCGTTTCCCGAAACCCGCCCCGTGCGGCAAAACCCCGCTGTTCGCCAAGGGGCTGACCAAGATGTACGGCTCCCTGGAGGTCTTCGCGGGCGTGGACCTGGCGATCGACAAGGGCAGTCGCGTCGTCGTCCTGGGCTTCAACGGCGCCGGTAAGACCACGCTGCTGAAGCTGCTGGCCGGGGTGGAGCGCACGGACGGAGAGGGCGGCATCGTCACGGGCCACGGGCTCAAGATCGGCTACTTCGCCCAGGAGCACGACACCATCGACGGGGACAAGTCCGTGTGGCAGAACGCCATCGACGCTTGCCCCGACGCCGATGAGCAGGAGCTGCGCAGCCTACTGGGCGCGTTCATGTTTTCCGGGGAGAAGCTGGACCAGCCGGCGGGCACGCTCTCGGGCGGCGAGAAGACACGCCTGGCGCTCGCCACGCTGGTCTCCTCACGTGCGAACGTGCTGCTGCTCGACGAGCCGACGAATAACCTGGACCCGCAGTCCCGCGAGCAGGTCCTGGACGCGCTGCGCACCTACGAGGGCGCGGTGGTGCTGGTGACACACGACCCGGGTGCCGTGCGGGCTTTGGAGCCAGAGCGGGTCATCGTCCTGCCCGATGGTGTGGAGGACCTGTGGAACGACGAGTACATGGAGATCGTCGAGCTGGCCTAGGCCCGTCTGTCTGGTCGGTTGGTTGGCTGTCCGGCACGGTGTGCCGGTTCGCAGTTGGCGCTTACCAGGACCAGCCGGTCCGCCCGAACCAGTTGCGCTCAGCGAGGTTGAAGACGGCTTCGCGCTGCTTCTTCGTCAGCCCCGAGTCCAGCTCAGCGTAGGTCTGTCCGGGACGGCGGCTGATTCCGACAATCGCCCAGCCGTTATTGTTCCAGTCATCTAACTTGGCATCCTCCGCCGAGCTCGCCATGTTGAAACGTGTGCGGTACCAGTCGGGCCTGCGCTTCATCTCGAATTCGAAGGAATGCATCTCCTTCAGCGAGCCATCGGGGTGGAGCACTTTCAGCGGCGCCCGGTAGTAGTAATAAAACGTTCGGCCGGAGTCGCTGGAACTACTGACATCAGTGCGGCAGTGATAGAACTGCCCGACCAGCGCAGGGTAGTAGTCGATCCAGCCATTCTTCCAGGCTGTGACGATCCGCCTGCGCCGGGAAACGTCGCGTGAGATCGCGTACGCCCCGACGAGGACAAAGATGCTGCCGATAGCGGCAAAGCCGATGTCGATGACGTCGAATTTATCGCGCCATGACCCGGTATCACTCAGACCGCTGAGCAGGAAGCGAAAGCCGATCAGCGCGAACAAACCGCCGAAGAGCACGAAGATCAGGAAGAAAGCGATGCGCCCGGGCAGCGCTCCCCGGTAGGGCGCAGGCCCGGCCGCTTTCACTGCCTCGAAGACCCCGCTGTGGTCCCGCATCGGGTTGGGGCTGGAATAAAAGTCCTCGTCTCGCTCGGGCACCAGCGGGTTCTCCAGCCCGGATTTGAACTTCAGTTGTGTGCGCGGCATGCGTGTCGGCTGCGTCAAAGCTCTGGCCCCTCGTCGCTGTGTTCTCGACAACAAAGTGCCACCAGAATACGCCGGAAGGCAGCGGCAGACGCGCTAAACCGAGCTGCAGCCAAGCACAGCACCGATCATTAGGCGCTGTGGGCGATCCTGGTGACTGATCGTTCTATGAACGGGCTTAACGAAGCAAGGGACATACGGTAGACGAGAAATTAATAATAAGCACCACGCCAAGATTTTCCTGCGTAGTAGCGAATACGCGAGATTGCTTGTGGGTGTACCTTTTGCCATGGGAAGCGATCACCCGTAGCATTCACCGGTTTATTGAGCACCAGGAGAGTGTCGGTCCCGGCAGTTCCGCCAACTGTGAGCGTGTCATCGTCTATAAAAATGCCAGACGCGAACGTGCGCTCACTGTGTTTTTCTGCCACGAGTTCTGCAGGAATCTCGACAAACACAATCTTTCCCCGACGCAGAACTATTCCTGGATCCGCAACGTAGCTGGGACGGATCCGCTCACTAGCAATCAGTGCGCAGATGTACACGACACCCCATACTGATAGTAAGAGCACAACGAGGCGCATAGTGCCTTCCGGCAAGAGTAGATGGACAACCACCATCTCGATAAAAAGGATCGCAATCACGCATAAGAGCATCTGCAATCGTCCAGGTGGGTGGGGAAGTGGCTCCGCCCCTTCAGGCACCAGGCTGTCTCCCCGCATCCACCGAAACAAATCGTGGTAGAGGCCCAGTTCGTATCGAGCGAGTCGGAAGCCAGGATGCTTCAGTAAAACCGTGATAACTTTATGCATCAAACTGCTCCGCCAGTTCCTTCAGTACCACCCGCTGCGCGCCACGGGTGGGAACATCACCCGCAGTGAGTGGCACCGAGCTATGGCGCAGGGTTGGAAGAATATCTCTCAACACCCCTTTCGGAAGCAGTGCGCGGAGCTTTCCAGTGATTGATCTAACTGCGTTGTCTCGCGGCCGCAACTCTCCAAGTAAGCTCCAGAGTCGACGGACTTCACGCTCGGATCTGACGCAATGCGGATCATCCAAGTTGCGTCGAAGCTGTTCCCACGTGGCAGCAGTGGCTACTCCTGTAAACGCCATTAGATCCCACGCATCCAACTCACGCTGTAGTGCCTGTTCGTCCTCTATCACGCCCCGAAGCTTGCCTCTGAGCTCTTTCGGCGTGCCCGTAGGATTTGCAGCCAACATGGATAACCGTTCCCGCTGTTGTTGGAGATGCGCAATTCGCCTATCCAGCAGGTACAGGGACCGGGACACGGCGTTTTTTAAATCTTCCGTATCTGTTGCGCCAACGTCTGCAACAGGAACGCCTGCGTCAATAAGAGCCCGGGCTCTAACGACCGCCGCAAGGTCTTTAACCGAATAGTCTCGATAATTTCCGCTAGTGCGGGATGGCTCGGCAACCGCGCCAATTTCATGCAGGTGCCGTACGGAGCGAACCGAGCATCCTGCTGCGGCAGCGACATCAGAAATTCTCACCCTTTAAACCTAAACCCTCACACAATGTGAGGGTCAAGGGTTAACAAGCTAGTTGCGGAAGCCGTGGACCGGGGCGGGGATGAAACCGCCGCGGTGGACGAAGGCGTCGTTGCCTTTCGCGTTCACCGGGATGACCGGGGCGTAGCCCAGCAGGCCACCAAAATTGACCTCATCGCCCGGCTTCGTGCCCGGCACTGGGATGAGGCGAGCGGCGGTGGTCTTATGGTTCATCACGCCGATGGCGGCCTCGTCGGCAATCATGCCGGCGATGAGCTCCGCCGAGGTATCACCCGGGATGGCGATCATGTCGAAACCGACCGAGCAGATGCTGGTCATGGCCTCAAGCTTGTCCATGGTGATGGAGCCCTCACGCACAGCGTCGATCATGCCCTTGTCCTCGGAAACCGGGATGAAGGAGCCGGACAGCCCGCCCACGCGAGAGCAGGCCATCATGCCACCCTTCTTCACCGCGTCATTGAGCAGGGCCAGTGCTGCGGTCGTGCCGTGGGTGCCGACCTGGTCCAGGCCCATGCTCTCGAGCACGTGCGCCACCGAGTCACCCACCTCGGCGGTCGGGGCGAGGGAGAGGTCGACGATGCCGAAGGGCACGCCGAGGCGCTCGGCGGCCATCGTGCCGACCAGCTGGCCCGCGCGGGTGATCTTGAAGGCAGCCTTCTTGATCTCCTCGGCAATCTCGTTGAGGGAGGCGCCAGCCATCGGGGCGATGGCGTTGTTCACCACGCCCGGTCCGGAGACGCCGACGGAGATCACCGTGTCCGGCTCCTCGATGCCGTGGAAGGCACCCGCCATGAACGGGTTGTCGCCGACTGCATTGGCAAAGACCACGAGCTTCGCGCAGGCGATGGAGGACTCGTCCTTGGTCAGCTCAGCTGCCTCCTTGACGACCTGGCCCATCAGTCCGACGGCGTCCATGTTCACGCCAGCACGGGAGGTCGCGACGTTCACCGAGCCGCAGACCGCGCCGGTGGTGGACAGCGCCTCGGGGATGGAGCGGATGAGCCGCTCGTCGGAGGTCGTCGCGCCCTTCTCGACGAGCGCGGAGTAACCACCGACGAAGTTCACGCCCAGCTCACCGGCGGCGCGGTCCAGCGCCTTGGCGATCTCCACCGGGTTACCCTCCACGCCGGCGGCGACGAGGGAGACGGGGGAGACGGAAACCCGCTTGTTGACGATCGGGATGCCCAGCTCACGCTCGATGCCCTCACACACCGGCACCAGGTCGCGGGCGCGCTCGGTCACGCGATCGTAGACCGCCTGAGCCGTGGCCTCCATGGTGGAGCGGGTGCAGCCGATGAGCGAAATACCCATCGTCACCGTGCGGATGTCCAGGCGGTAGTCCTCGATCATCCGGATGACCTCGAGGAAGCGGGCAGAAGAGAATTCGAAGTTCACGCCGGGCCGCCTTAAATATCGTTGATGGCGCTGAACAGAGCCTCAGACTGGATGCGCACGACCATGCCCAGCGGCTGGCCCGCGGCGTCAAAGGCCTCCTGGAGGGCGCCCATATCCACGTCTGTTTCCGGCAGCTCCACGCGCATGATCATGGTGAAGAAGTCATCCATGATGGTCTGGGAGACGTCGACGATATTCAGGCCCTCGTCGGCTGCCGCCTTCGCGACGGCGGCGATAACACCGGGGCGATCCTTGCCGGTAGTGGTAATGATTGCATACATGCGGCCAGTATAGACCTGGAAAAATGCGCCTAGAAACGGATGTAGGGTGGGCGCCATGAAAAAGCAGCATGTTCTTGTCCTTGGCGTCGGCGGGAACGTCTCGCGCCACAGCATCCCGAAGCTCGTCGCAGCAGGCCACAGCGTCACAGCCCTGGTCCGCAACCCCGGGCACGTCCAAAATCTCGTCGACGAGGGTGCTACCGCGATTGTGCGCGATCTCACTACGATCAGCACAGAGGATTGGGCGCGTCTGCTGAGCCCCTTCGATGTGGTCGTCTGGTCCGCCGGTGCTGGACGGCGCCATGGACCCCGCCTCCGAGACGCCGCGCGAGCTGGTCGCCGACGTCATCGTCGAGTCCGTCGAGCGTGGGGAAGCCTTTGACCGCAACCCGCTCGACTTCGAAAACGGAACGGGCTCGGTCGCCGACGTCTAACCGCGGGCGGCTACACGCCGCGCACCGACTGCTCGACGAGGTCGAGCATCTTCTCGAGCTGCGCGGTGTCGGCCCCCTCCGCCATCTTCGCCATCAGCCCATCCATGACGGTCTCGAGGTAGGTCTGGATGACCTCCAGGGGCACGTCGGTGCGCATCGAGACATTGTGGGACAGGCGGGCCCGGACGGCGGCATCGAGGACCTGCTGGTGCTTGCGCCACCGCGCCTCGAACTCCGGGTCGGTGCGCAGCTTACGGACCGTTTCCGCACGGGTGATGTACCAGCTGTTGGTCTCCGGGTGCGTGATCATGTGCCGCATGACCTCAATGAGGCCGTGGTTCGACACGACCTCCGCCTGGCGGGCGGCGTCCTCCCGCACCACCGCGAGGAACAGGGCTTCCTTGTCCGCGAAGTGGTGGAAAATCGCACCCCGGGTCTTTCCGGTGGCCTTCTCTAGCCGGGCGACGGTCGCTCCCTCGTAGCCATATTGCGCGAAGCAACCACGGGCTTGCTCGATAATCTCCCGACGGCGGCGGGATAGTTCACGGTCGCTGACGATGGGCATGGCGGATTCCTTGATTGCGCACCTTCGGGATTGGGGGTGGGGTCGCGCGGGGTCGAAGAAAAAGTTTAAGAAAAGGGGAGAGGGGCCCACCGGCTAGGCCGGAAGGCCCCTCAGCGGATGGGGAGAACTACTTGTTCTCGTCCATCATGTTGCGCAGGACGAACTGCAGGATACCGCCGTTGCGGTAGTAGTCAGCCTCGCCCGGGGTGTCGATACGGGTCACGGCGTCGAACTCAATCTTCTCGCCGTTCTCCTTGGTAGCGACGACCTTCACGGTCTTCGGGGTCTCGCCCTCGTTGAGCTTCTCCAGACCGGTGATGTCGAAGGTCTCGGTGCCCTCGATGCCCAGGGACTTCCAGGACTCGCCCTCCGGGAACTGCAGCGGAACAACGCCCATACCGATGAGGTTGGAGCGGTGGATTCGCTCGAAGGACTCTGCGATGACGGCCTTCACGCCGAGCAGCAGGGTGCCCTTTGCAGCCCAGTCACGGGAGGAGCCGGTGCCGTACTCCTTGCCGCCGAGAACCACGAGAGGAGTGTTCTGCTCCTTGTAGTTCATTGCAGCGTCGTAGATGTAGGACTGTGGGCCACCCTCCTGGGTGAAGTCGCGGGTGTAGCCACCTGCAACGCCGTCCAGCAGCTGGTTCTGCAGACGGATGTTCGCGAAGGTACCGCGGACCATGACCTCGTGGTTACCACGACGTGCGCCGAGGGAGTTGTAGTCCTTGCGGGCAACGCCGTTCTCGTCGAGGTACTGAGCAGCCGGGGTGCCCGGCTTAATGGTGGAAGCAGGGGAGATGTGGTCGGTGGTGACGGAGTCGCCCAGCAGAGCCAGGACGCGTGCACCCTCGACGTTCTCAACTGCCTCCGGCTCGCGGCTCATGCCGTCGAAGTACGGAGCCTTGCGGATGTAGGTGGACTTTGGATCCCAGTCGAAGGTCTTGCCGGTCGGGACGTCCAGGCCCTGCCAGCGCTCGTCGCCCTTGAAGACGTCGGCGTAGTCAGAGACGTACATCTCCTTGGTGATCGAGGACTTGATGACGTCCTGGATCTCCTCGGTGGATGGCCAGATGTCCTTCAGGAAGACGTCGTTGCCGTCCTGGTCCTGACCCAGCGGCTGGGTCTCGAAGTCGAAGTCCATGGTGCCGGCGATGGCGTAAGCGATGACGAGGATCGGGGACGCCAGGTAGTTCATCTTGACGTCCGGGTTGATGCGACCCTCGAAGTTACGGTTACCGGACAGGACTGCGGTGGCAGCCAGGTCGGAACGGTTGATGCCCTCGGAGATCTCCTCTGGCAGCGGGCCGGAGTTACCGATACAGGTGGTGCAGCCGTAGCCGACGAGGTAGAAGCCCATTGCCTCGAGGTCCTCCCACAGGCCGGCCTTCTCGTAGTAGCCGGTGACGACCTGGGAGCCCGGTGCCATGGAGGTCTTGACCCATGGTGCAGCCTTCAGGCCCTTCTTGCGGGCGTTGCGTGCCAGCAGGCCTGCGCCGAGCATGACGGAGGGGTTGGAGGTGTTGGTGCAAGAGGTGATGGAAGCGATGGCGACCATACCGTGGTCCAGCTCCATGTCCTGACCGTTGTAGTTCACGGTGGTCGGAGCGGACGGACGGCCTTCAGCACCAGCGGCTGCGGACGGCAGGTTGCCCTTGGCATCAGCAGCGGAGGCCGGGGTGCCCTCAGCCTTCGAGGTGTCGTTCGTGCTTGGGCCTTCTGCGTCGAAGGCGCCGCCCTCTTCACCGACTGCGGTGTCGATGTAGTTGTGCAGGTCCTTACGGAACTGGGACTTGGAGTCGGTGAGCTCGATGCGGTCCTGCGGACGCTTCGGGCCAGCGATGGACGGAACGACGGTGGACAGGTCCAGCTCGAGGTACTCGGAGTACTCGACGTCGGCCTCCGGGTCGAGCCACATGCCCTGCTCCTTGGCGTAAGCCTCGACGCGGTCCAGGGTCTCCTGGTCGCGGCCGGTCAGAGCCAGGTAGTCGACGGTCTCCTGGTCGATCGGGAACATCGCGGCGGTGGAGCCGAACTCTGGGGACATGTTGCCGATGGTTGCGCGGTTTGCGAGCGGCAGCTCGGCAACGCCTGCGCCGTAGAACTCGACGAACTTACCGACGACGCCGTGCTGACGCAGCATGTCGGTGATGGTCAGGACGACGTCGGTTGCGGTCACGCCCGGCTGAATCTCGCCGCTGAGCTTGAAGCCGACGACGCGCGGGATGAGCATGGAGATCGGCTGGCCGAGCATTGCAGCCTCGGCCTCGATGCCACCGACACCCCAGCCCAGGATGCCCAGGCCGTTCTGCATGGTGGTGTGGGAGTCGGTACCAACACAGGTGTCCGGGTAGGCCACGCCGTCCTTCTCGAAGACGGAGCGAGCGAGGTACTCGATGTTGACCTGGTGGACGATACCGGTTCCCGGAGGAACGACGCGGAAGTTCTCGAAGGCGCCGGTGCCCCAACGGAGGAACTTGTAGCGCTCCTCGTTGCGCTGGTATTCGATCTCAACGTTCTGCTCGAAGGCCTGGTCAGAACCGAAGGCCTCGATGATGACGGAGTGGTCGATGACCATCTCAGCCGGGTTCAGTGGGTTGACCTGGTCGGCGTCGCCGCCCAGGGAGACCACTGCGTCACGGATGGTTGCGAGGTCAACGATGCAGGCCACGCCGGTGAAGTCCTGCATGATCACACGAGCCGGGGTGAACTGGATCTCGATGGATGGGTCAGCCTTAGGATCCCAGTTCGCGATGGCCTCGATGTGCTCACGGGTGATGTTCTTACCATCCTCGTTCCGCAGCAGGTTCTCGCCAAGCACCTTCAGGGAATAAGGGAGCTTCTCCATGCCAGGCACTGCGGACAGGCGGAAGATGTCGTAGCTCTTCTCGCCAACCTCCAGCGTGCCCTTCGCGTCGAAGGAGTTGATGCTTTCAGTCACTATTAGCTCCTGAGTCTCTTCTCGTAGTCGATAAGTCGCTCCGCGGGCTGGAGCGCGGGGGAGCGCTCCTTAAAATTACGTCCCGGAGTTCGTCGTGGACGTAGCACGGGGAGTACACCTCTATTATGCAGGTTTTCCCGGTGACGTCTGCCACCGACATTAACAGTACGGCCGTTACGTTTAGAAATCTCTCGCTATCGCTCCCCGCGGGAGCATTACCCCCGAACACCCACGAGCTGCGCAGCGCCCCAAGAGAAAACTGAATTTCCGTTCCGAGATGCATGACGAGACAGCCATGATCTACACTTCATGGAACCAAACCCTCAAGTTCCCCTTTAAAGTTCCGGATGGAGATCTCATGGCCAACACTTCGTGTTCCGTAGCCACCTCACCCCATCCAGACACCGTAAAAAAGTTCGCCAAGTTGGGAATCGATGCCCCGCAGATCATTAGCGGGCTCGAGGAGGGTCCCCTGTGGGTGGATCCCAAACTTGAAGCTCGCGTGGAACCTGAAGTCTCGGAAATGCGTGCCGCACTGGACGATGCGGAAGGGGGGTCGCGGATTCAGCTCGCGGTAGTTAACAGCACCCAGCTAGAGCCAGCGACCGAACGCGACCTCGCGCAAATCCTCCACGACGCGACATGTTCGGACACGACTCTCGTGATGACGCCAAAGTGGGGAACGTCAGTGTCCGACCTCTACCCACGCTTCACCCTGGAACGAAACCACGGAAAGCTCCACAGCGACCTCAGCGCGGATGCCGTCGAGAACTTCCTCAGCGCGGTAGAAAACACAGCAACACCGACAACTGCCGTCAGCAACGGCCTGCTGGGAATCACCATTCTCTCGATTGCGATCACCGCACTGTTCGCGCAGCGGCGCCGCTAGCAAAACAAAAGTAGCCGCAGGGGTCCGCACACAGTTCAGCGATACGCACGTGTCCGAAGCTCCACCCCTTAACTTTTAGCCGCATCACCCCAGCTCGCCTCCACCGGATCATCAGGGCAATAACAGGCAAGTCTTCAGTTCCGCGCACTTTAAGGACCCAAAGGTCACGACAAGGCGAAGAAAACCATACAACCGGACTGGCAAAAATTGGGGTCAATCCCACAGGCTTGACAGGCCTTAATCGAGAGTTGAGCGATTTACACGCTTTCTTGCACCCTTCAAGCAGACACGCCAGCATCTTCCAAATTGTGACCTACCTCACAATGTTGCCAATTCTTTACCTTTCCGCTGGTCAAGCCATGTGACATGACCAAAGTGGCGTGTGTTTAATTTGATACTTATGTGAATTGAGTCGCTCAGTTATGCATTTGTGCCCTAGGGTTTTGAACGTCATCGACTGAAACAGGAAGACACTCGAGTTACTCGAGCTGCACCGAAACCTTCGGACACCCCCTGGACCGTGCTTCATCTCATGGGGAAGTGAGATAAACCGGACCGCGGGTGACCTTCTTGTGGATGTCCACCGTCAACCAGGAGACCTTTAACGTGCTATCTCGCCCGAGCATCGGCCGTAACGACACGGCAAACATCGCGCGGTCTAGTCGCACTCTTCTCGCGGTCGCTGTGACCGCCGGCATCTATGCGCACACGGCCACCGCACCCGCACTAGCAGACGACCAGGAGTCCGTTGAGGCATATCTCGCGGACCTGGTGGATCAGACGTCCAGCAAGCAGTCCGAGGTTGACAACATCCTCAACCAGATGGGCGGCATCCGCGAAGCAGCAAATAAGTCCCGCGTGGATCTGGAGCGTAGCCAGAAGGCCGCCCAGGAAGCGCAAGATAAGACGCTGTCCGCGCGCAAGCGGCTCGACAGCGCCGAAAAGGACGTCAACACCGCCCAGGAAAAGCTGAACGAAATTGCTCGCTCCGCATATAAGCAGGGCGGCCACACGGCTCCGGTCACTCTCGCCGCGGGCGCCGATTCCGCCGCGTCCCAGATGGATCGCGCCAGCTATGTTCGTCTCGCGACGGAGAAGCAGCAGGGCGTAGTCAACCGTCTAGACTTGTCTCGCACCCAGAGCGCGAACGAGGAGTCTCGCCTGCGCGCGTCCCGCGAGGCCGCGGATAACGCGGTGCAGAACGCGGTCAAGGCGCACCAGACTGCCGTGGACACGCTGCGCAACTCCCAGCAGCGGCTGCAGCAGATCTCGGCGGAGTACCAGAAGCTCAAGCGCCAGGCCGAGCAGGCTCAGGCAAAGCTTCGCGCAGCCAAGAGCGCGATCGAGACGCTAGCAAACCAGAAGCCCAAGGCTTCCTCCTTTGAAAAGCGTGCTGCAGCGGAGAAGGCCGCGAACCTGGTCGAGAAAAAGGCGGAGAAGGACTCCGATAAGAAGTCCGAGCAGCCGAGCGCACCACAGCAGAACACCCCGCAGACTGAGGAAGCGACGTCCGGCAACAACACTGCTGAAAGCACTGCAGCATCTACCGAGACCCCGGCGCCTTCCGAGGCACCTACGCCGGATACCGCGGTAATTGCTGCACCGGAGACACCTGCTACCTTCGAGCAGTCCAACGCTGGCGACGACCACCGTCAGAAGGCTATCGACGGCCTGATTGCAGCCGGCCAAGACGCCTTCCGGGCAGGCGCCACCGCCACCGCCAATGGGCAGGATCGTGCCGCCGCGCTGCGCGCCGCCGGGGAAGCAGGCCGGAATACCGCCGGTCAGCACTACGATCAGCTCGTCGCTAACGCAGGCAGCGCACAGACCGCGCAGACCGCCCCGAGCGCCACTGAGGCGCCATCACAGAACCAGACGGCGACCACTCCTGCGACCACCCCTGAGTCTGCGCAGGAGCCCGCTGAACAGCAGGCCGAGCAGACCGCAGAGGCAGAGACCCAGGATCAGAGCGACAACCCGGCGCAGCAGGCTGAGTCCCAGGGCATCCTGATCAACCCGGAGACGGGCCTTCAGGAGGAGCGCCCCGGCGAGATGCCACCGGTCACGGCACCGGATAACGACAACCTGCCGGCCGCGGACACCACCGTCGACACCAGCGGTACCGCTGAAGAGAAGATCGAGCGTGTGATCGACCGTGCGATGAGCCAGCTCGGCGTGCAGTACGCCTGGGGCGGCGGAAACGCCAATGGCCCGACGCTCGGAATCCGCGACTGGGGCGTGGCTGACACGTACGGCGACTACCAGAAGATCGGTTTCGACTGCTCCGGTCTGACCCTCTACGCATTCGCCGCAGTGGGCCTGGATATCGGTCACTACACCGGCTACCAGTACAACCAGGGTCGCAAGATCCCGGTCTCGGAGATCAAGCGTGGCGACATGCTCTTCTGGGGCCCGAACGCCGAGTTCCACGTCGCGATCTACCTGGGCGACGGGAAGATGATCGAGGCCCCGCAGTCGGGCGATGTGGTCAAGATTTCCGACGTCCGCTACAACGGCATGAGCCCCTACGCGGTGCGCATGATCGAGTGATGAGACACTAAAAGAGCTCCTGGGGAACTGCTCCGTTAGTCAAGGTGAATGACTTGACTAGCGGAGCAGTTCTCGTTGTGCGTAATCCACCGCGGTCATCCGAGCGATACGCACCGCCCGCCCCAGCGGCAGGAGAAAAGGATCGAGGCTTGACTGCGGCGCCGAATCGCGCGCGACATCAATAATGGCCGCGACATAGTCCGCACGAGCCATGAGCTTCTCCGCGCGCGAGGGAACGTTCACCGGCAACCCCGGCACACCGAAAGCATCGCTCAGCGCCCCCACCAACATCCGTGGCCCGACCGAGCCGGTGGGCCAGCGAACTATCACTCCACTGGATTCGATTCCTGCAACCGCCCGATCCGTCGCCTGCCGCAACATCGCATCCGCGTCGCCCGGCCCGTTGGTTGGCAGTTGCGGAGCCCGGCCCTCGGCGGTGTGCCAGTGCCAGTAGATCACCGAGGAATCAACGATCTCGGGCACGGCGACGTGGTGGACATCTGGAGTCGCGTCCGCAAAGGCAATCCCCGCACCCGCCGCGGCGACCGCCGAAGCGGCCTCGCCGGCCGGCAGTGGGGGCGGATCCCCCATTCCAGCCAGCACCAAATTCACCAACGGCCGGTGTTCCAGGCCGACGGGTGCTCCCTCAGTGACTGCGCGCACGGTCTTGAGGAGGTCGATCAAACCGGTGGCCTCATCCGCCTCTGCGGCAGTTCCGGATACCGTCCCACCGGCTCGGGCCAGCACTCGGTGATGCCGCCCCTGCACCGCATGGAAGGAGTCGATCACCTCGTCGGTGCTAATGACGCCATGCAGCCACCACGCCAACCATAGGGACGTGTTCTGCACCGGGGACCACAGCTGGCTGCGGATCAGCCGCTTCGTTTCAGCATTAGGCATTGCGCCACCGACCTCTTTCATCCGCCTTAGCCTAAGCTTGACAGCCATGAGCTTCAACAATCGCGACCCCTACGCAGGCGACATTTTTCAAGGTCACGCCCGCACGAAGCGGCCACAGTACCCGGAGGTGCCCGCCGAACCTGGGCTGATCATCGAGGTTCTCGCCGATGACTTCGTGGGAGAGGTCGTCGGCGGCGAGAAGACGATCGACGGCTGGTGCGTCAAGCTCGAGGACCGCCATGGCTCCCAGCGCCTGTTCCCGCTACGCCCTGGCGGTTTTCTCCTCGAGGGGCAGCGAGTCAGCCTCAGCCGGTACGTCGCGCCCCGCGAGGTGCCCGCTCAGCCAACGATCTCTAATTCTGGTTCCCGACGGGTCGCCAACGTCGAAGCAAAGGTCGCCGCCCCTTCCCGTATCTGGGTGGAGGGGATTCACGACGCCGCGATCGTCGAGCGGGTCTGGGGGCACGACCTCCGCGTCGAGGGCATCGTGGTGGAGTACATCGAGGGCCTGGACAACCTCCACGAGAGGCTCGCCGAGTTCCAGCCCACCGCGGATCGGCGGGTCGGCGTACTCGCCGATCACCTGATCGAAGGCACCAAGGAAATGCGGCTCGTGCAGAGCCTTGGCCCCCATGTGATGGTCACCGGCCACCCGTATATCGATATCTGGGAAGCCGTGAAGCCGTCCTCAGTTGGGATCAAAGCCTGGCCTCACGTTCCGCGTGGGATCGATTGGAAGACCGGGGTGTGCCAGCAACTCGGTTGGGGAACCCCGCAGGATGGCTGGCGGAAGGTCTATTCCTCCGTGAAGACCTTCCGGGACCTCGATTCCTCGCTGCTGGGGGCAGTGGAGCGGCTGATCGACTTCGTGACGGTCGGGGAGTAGCCAACCCTTATTTCCACGGGGCGATTTGCGCCACACGGTTGGCCCCAGGCAGGGTCAGTGCCAACTTCGGCAGTTGCCTCAAGCTCGGTGTAAGTCAGCCCAGCTCGTCCACGCGGGCGAGCATGTGCACCGCAAGGTTCCACCCGGCCTGCTCGGCCTGCCAACCCGCAGAAGCGAGCCGCTGGCTCATCGCCTGCTTGGAGATGCCGACGACCTCCGCTGCCTCCGACTGCGAGTAACCGGAACGCAGGAGGGCAGTAGCCTCGCGCCCCTCCTTTGTCCGCCGGGCCAACACATGGGCGATGAGGGTAAACGCGGCGGCAATATCTTCGGCGATCTCCGTCCCCTTGCCCGGCGCCTGGGTGTGGTCCGAGCCAGGAAGCTCCAGGCGGACGCTCACCTCGCCAGCCCGCTGCCGGATGCGGACCGCCCGCCGAGCGACCTCGCCCGTGGCAGACATCTGCTCGTGCGGTGCCAATTCCTCCCATTCCTCAGCGCCTTCTGGGTAGGTCTCGGCCATGGTCACCGTCCGCCCGATACCGATGGCGAAGTCCCCGGCCTGGATCAGGCTCAGAACCACCGCGAGCGTCTCCTCAGCCCCCTCGGTGTGGCAGAGCAGGTCCTCGACCCCGACCTGTTCCACGTTCAAAACGGAGTCCGCATTAGCGAAGGCTTCGGTGACCTCTTCGACGTATTCCGCCCGGCGGCGGGACCGGCCACGGTAGGAAGCGAAAATTGCGAACACGTGCTGTCAGGGCTTTCTTATTGGGAACTGCGGGACGTTAGCTGGTGGCCTGCGGTGGCGGGGCACACCAAACAAAGCGGCGCGTGTGCACCGGTGATTTTTATTCTAAGGCCTGCTGCTCACGAGTTTGCGCCAGAGCCAGGCCTCACGGGAGGCGATAGCCAGGCCCGCCAGCATCAACAGGGCCGAGGCCACGAGCCACAGCATTCGCGTCCCGGAGTCCATGTGCTGGGAGGTGAGGCTGTTGGTCGCGATGATGAGGCCAACAGTATTGGGAGCACTGCCCACCACCGTGGCAAAAAGGAAACCCGGGAGGGGGATGCGCACCAGGCCACAGGCGTAGTTTAACAAGCTGAACGGCACCGCTGGCACGAGCCGGAGCCCCAGCACGGCCAGCCAACCACGCTGTTCAATCAGCTCGCGCAAGGTCCCAACGCGCGGGTCGTCACCATCCTCGGCCGGCCGCCACCGACCGCCGACGCGGCGGAAAATCAGCACGGAGATGGTGGCTGACAGCGCGAGCCCCAGGAACATCAGTGCGATGCCCAGCAACGGGTTAAACATCAGCCCCGCGGTCAGCGTCCAGACTGTGCGAGGGAACGGGAACTGGGTACACAGAACCATCAACACCAGGTATGCCAGTGGCGCCCAGGGGCCAGTTGACCCCACCCAGTCGCGGATGGTGTGCGGGGAGGGCAGCGGGATAAAGAAAAGGCACGCGACCGTGGCGAGCGAGGCAAGGATGAGACCGATTTGAGCCCACGTTCCAAGTTGCGCCCAACGTTCGCGAAGATGGGTCAGCACTTGAGGGCGCCCCTTCCAGCCACGTGAGATCCAATAAAAAATCGCCCCGCTTGGCTCAAGCGGGGCGAATCATGGTGTCCGGAGGGGGACTTGAACCCCCACGCCCGTTAATAGGGCACTAGCACCTCAAGCTAGCGCGTCTGCCATTCCGCCACCCGGACAGGGTAAGCATGCACTGCGATTAGATGCCTTAGCACCTAGCCCGTGCGTGCTTGAAACACTCTATCCAGCTTATGAAATTAAAACAAATTGGCAGGTCAGGGCAATAAAAGTTCCGGAAATCCGTGGCTAGAGCGCAAGATTGTTCGGTAGACTAAACAGCATGACTCTCAACCCAGAAGATGCTTTAACTCAAGCCTCCTATGTCGACGAGCGCTTCCCGGGACCAGACCCGTATGCGCCACTAGCCGACCTGCCCAAGCTTAAGATCAGCAGCGAGACCTTCGCCGACGGAGACCGCCTCCCGGAGGCGCAACTCGGTGGCAACGATGTCTCCCCGCAGCTGAGCTGGGAGCCCGGCCCGGAGGGGACCGAAAGCTACGCGGTCACGTGCTTTGACCCGGATGCGCCTACCGCCAGCGGCTTCTGGCACTGGGCCGTGTTCAATATCCCGGCGTCCGTGACTAGCCTCCAGCTCGATGCGGGGGACGAGGAACTCGCCGGCCTCCCAAAGGGAGCGACAGCTCTGCGCGGGGACTCCGGAAGCCGCGGCTACTACGGCGCCATGCCCCCAGAGGGCCACGGCCCGCACCGCTATCTCTTCGCGGTGCACGCCGTCGGGGAGAAGCTGGACATCAGCGACTCCGCAACGCCAACCGTCCTGGGGTTCAACCTCCAGTTCAAGGCTTTGGCGCGCGGCATCCTGTGGGGCTGGGCAGAGAACTAAGCCCCTTAAGCGCTCAACGCAAGGGAGCTGCTTTAAAGCTCCTTCCATTCCAGACCCGAGCCCACCGCTTCGGAGATGTTCCGCAGGCCGTGGGCTCGAATCTGTGCGGCCAGGCCCCGGTGGATCTTCGAGATCCAGTTCGGGCCACCGTAGATGAAGCCGGTGTAGCCCTGCAGAAGGCTGGCACCTGCAGCGATGCGCTCCCAGGCCTGCTGCGGGGTCTCGATGCCACCCACACCGATGAGCACCAACTTGCCCTCCGCACGTGCCGCGATGCGACGCAGCACCTCGAGGGAGCGCTCTGCCAGGGGAGCCCCGGAGACCCCACCCGCGCCGAGGGACTGAACCCACTGCGCGTCGGACTTCAGCCCTTCCCGGCTAATCGTTGTATTCGTCGCGATCAGGCCGGTAACCCCAAGCTCGATGGCCAGATCGGTCACGGCGTCGATGTCCTCATCGGAAAGATCTGGCGCGATCTTAACGAACAGCGGGAGATCGGCTTCCTCCTGGACTGCTGCGACGATGGGGCGCAGCGAGTCCACGGCCTGCAGGTCGCGCAGCCCCGGCGTGTTCGGGGAGGACACGTTGATCACCAGGTAGTCGGCGACGTCCTTCACCGCACGCGCGGACTCGCGGTAGTCGTTGGGGGCCAGCTCCGGTGGGGTGATCTTCGCCTTGCCCAGGTTCACACCCACGGGCTCGAGGCAGCGGCGGCGGGACAGACGCTGAGCGGCAGCAATCGCGCCGTCGTTGTTGAATCCCATGCGGTTGAGGATCGCGCGGTCCTCAGGCAGCCGGAACAGGCGCGGGGTCGGATTACCCGGCTGGGCCACGCTGGTCAGCGTGCCGAGCTCCGAGTAGCCGAAGCCGAGCGGGCCCCAAATGTGGAACTCCTCGGCGTTCTTATCGAAGCCCGCAGCCAGACCGAGCGGCCGGTCAAAGCGAATACCGACCACCGTCTGGGAGAGCACCGGGTCGTCGACGACTAGCGCGCGACGCACCGCAGCGCAGGCGACCTGCGAGTCAGCGATCCGACGGAAAACGCCCGAGAGCATGCCGTGGATCCGCTCCGGCGGGATACGGAACATCAGCTTCAACAGCTTCTCGTAGGCCGAGTCCGAGAGGTGATCGAAGCGGCGGGAAGTTGGGGTGTTGGCCATGGCAGTCTCCTGAATGGTGTTGTGGTGGACGTGGTTCTCTATGGCGACCAGTGGGCTACTGATCCTCGTGGGTCACGGGGAAGTCCTCAGCCTCCGGCACCCCGCGCTCAACGGCGGCGTCGATGTCCGCGGCCGACACCCGCTGGGTGGCGCCGTCCGCGCCGAAGAGCAGCATGTCGCCGTCCGGGGAGTCCAGGATGTGGCGCACGTTCGCGATGGAGTCGAACGCGGCTACCTGGATCGGGGTACCGCTGTCGATGCGGTAACCGGTGACCTCATTATCGCCAGTGGTGGAGACCCAGGCGATCTGGCGCTTGCCGTCCCACAGGACCGCCCACGGGCTCTTACCCGTGGGAGCGGCCTGAACCTGGCGCACCACGTCGTTCAAGGTGAACACCTGGAACTGATCCTGCACGGTATCCGCCGCGATGAAGATCCCCTGATCCCCACGACCAACGCTGTTCAGACCCACGCCCTGGCCGATGCGCAGGGCACCGCGCGGGCCGTTGGTGGCGAGGTCGATGTCGGTGATGCTGGTCTGGTCGCGGTCGATCACCGCGAGCCTTTCCTCACCGTGTTCGTTGTTGACGTGGACGAGGTCGTCGAGGCTACGGCTGACGACAATGGTCTCCGCCTCACCGAGCTGATCACCGGAGGGGGAGTAGTAGTGCAACTGGTTGGAATCCTTGAAGCCCACGAAGACCCGGCCATCCGTCGTGACGGTGGCCACCGTGGGAGTGCCGTCGAGGCTGTACTTCTTAAGCTGCTTACCGTCGGCGTCGTATTCGTACAGCGCGCCGTCGCAGGCGAGCATGACGCCGTCGGCCGAAGGCGTGACCTTCGTGCACTTCTCCGGCACGTCGATCTTCTTCGCCTCGCCCTCCCCAGACAGCTCAGCCAGCGTTCCGATGCGCAGCGTGGACGCGCTCAGTGCCGCCACCTGCTCAGTCTTCGGGTCCAGACCGATCTGGGAGACGTCGATAACCTCGCCGGCTTCGCTATCCTTCTGCACCTCACCGAGCGGGTCCTTCGCTGCCGGGGAGTCCGCCGGAGTGGCGGGCGTGCCGCCCTTCGGTGCCGACTCTGGGGCCGCGGTTCCTTCCGGCGCGCCGTTATCCGCCGTGTCCTCGGTGGCACAGCCTGCCAACCCGAGCCCAACGGTGGCCGTCACCGCAGCCGCCCACGTCAGAGGTTTCTTCCAAGCCATCGCGTCATCGCCTCGTTTACGCCAAACACGCTTACCTGCATTCATCAGGTAGTACGCTACCAGCCGAGTTGGGTGGGTCGGTGTATCGTCCTTAAGCATGCCTACCGAAATGTCTTGGCTGCAGACGATCGTGCTCTCGATCGTGCAAGGTCTCACCGAGTTTCTACCCGTTTCCTCCTCCGGGCACCTGCGGATTGTTTCCGAGCTGTTCTGGGGAGCCGACGCGGGCGCATCCTTCACAGCTGTGATCCAGCTCGGCACGGAGCTGGCGGTGCTCGTGTACTTCGCTAAGGACATCTGGCGGATCCTTACCGCGTGGTTCGCCGGCGTGGTGGATAAGTCCCGGCGGAACCACGATTATCAGATGGGGTGGATGGTCATCGTCGGCACCATTCCCATCGCTGTGCTGGGGTTCTTTGGTAAGGATCTGATCCGCGACCAGCTGCGCAACCTGTGGATCACCGCTGCCATGTTGATCCTCTTCTCCTTCGTTTTCATTCTCGCGGAGAAGCTAGGACGTCGACGCCGCTCCTTCGACGAGCTGACCATGCGGGATGCGGTGCTCATGGGGCTGGCCCAGTGCCTCGCTTTGATCCCTGGCGTGTCCCGGTCGGGCGGTACGATTTCCGCCGGTCTGTTCCTCAACCTGGACCGCGAGGTGGCCACCCGGTTCAGCTTCCTGCTAGCGATTCCCGCCGTCTTGGCGTCCGGCATCTTTTCCCTGGGGGATGTGTTCGATCCAGCCACAGGCCAGGCGGCAAGCGGGGGCCAGTTGGCGGTCGGCACGCTGATCGCCTTCCTCGTCGGATACGCCTCCATCGCCTGGCTGCTGAAGTTCGTGTCTAACCACAGTTTCGCCTGGTTCGCCGCATGGCGCATCCCGGTCGGTGTGCTGGTGATGGTGCTGCTGGGCGCGGGAGTTTTGCAGCCGTTATAGTGGGGAACCATGCATTCCTGGTCTGCTCCCCGTGTCCCACAGTTCCCGACGGCCATTCCGGCGGTGGCCGATTCCGCTGCAGCGGAGGTGGTGGCCCCGCCAGCGTTGCAGCTCTACGACACGGCAGATGACCAGGTCAAGCCCGTCGCATTGCCAGAGGACGGCGCCCCGGTGGGCATGTACGTCTGCGGGATCACCCCGTATGACTCCACCCACCTGGGGCACGCGGCGACCTATAACACCTTCGACCTGGTGAACCGCTACTTGCGCGCCGCCGGGCACGCCGTTACTTATGTGCAGAATGTCACGGATGTCGACGATCCGCTGTTCGAGCGCGCCGAGCGCGATGGCGTGGACTGGCGCGAGCTAGGCAAGGAGCAGACCGACCTGTTCCGTTCCGACATGACTCAGCTGCGGATTCTGCCGCCGGAGTTCTTCGTCGGGGCGATGGAGACGATCGATGAGGTCGTCGCGATGGTCAGCACGCTGCTCGACAAGGGCGCAGCCTACGTCGTGGAGGGGGAGTACCCGGATATCTACGCTGACCACACCTACACTGAACAGTTCGGTTACGAGTCCCGCTACAACGAGGCCACCATGCGGGAACTCTTCGCCGAGCGCGGTGGTGACCCGGAGCGGGAGGGGAAGCGCCACCCGCTGGACGCGCTGCTGTGGCGGGCCCACCGCACGGGTGAGCCGGAGTGGGACGCTCCCTTTGGCTCGGGACGCCCTGGCTGGCACGTGGAGTGCGCGGCCATCGCAATGAATCGGTTGGGGGAGCAGTTCGCCATCCAGGGTGGCGGCGTTGATCTGCGTTACCCGCACCATGAGTACTCGGCAGCTCATGTGGAGGCTGCCTGCGGCAACCAGCGTATGGCGGGGCACTATGTGCACACCGGGATGATCGGTCTCGAGGGAACCAAGATGTCCAAGTCCCTGGGCAACCTGGAGTTCGTCTCTGCACTGACTGCGCAGGGCTTCGACCCCGCGGCTATCCGGGTGGGGCTCTACGCCGGGCACTACCGGGAGGACCGCGACTGGTCCGCAGAGGTCCTCAGTGAGGCTGAGGATCGCCTCGCCAAGTGGCGTGCCGCTGCCGCCGAGGAGAACAATCCGCAGCGTGTCGCGGAGGTGCTGGCGGCCGTCACCGGGCACCTGGCCAACGATCTCGACACCCCAGCCGTCCTGCGCACGCTCGACGAGTGGGCAGCTGCGGTCAACAAGGGCATTGGAGCCAGTGGCTACCGGGTCACCCCCGCCGCCGAGCGCACTTCGGCTTCCCAGGCTCTCGCCACGGGTCTCGACGCGCTGCTCGGCATCGCGGTCTAGGGCGGGGGACGAGCGTCGTGACACAGCACCCATACTCGGCGGGCGATTCTTCGCTTTCCGAATGGCCACCAGATGTTTTTGAGGCCGCTACGGAGTTCATCGGAAACCTCCGGATGATGGCTACGGGCAGCTACCTGCGCGCCGAAGAACGGGAGCATTGGGACCCGCCGTACCCGGAATCTGCGGTGGACGAGGCCCAGGCGGAGCTGGTGACCATCGGAGAGGCGATCCTGGGCGGGGCAGATCCTCAGGAGACCTCCCTGGCCGGGGTCCGCAGAATCATCGCAATCTCCGATGCCAACGGCGGGCTGCTCCTGGATAGTGAGGAGCTGGACGAGCTGCTGGTGTTCCTCAGTCGACTCACCGCCACGGTGGGTGGGGAGGCCACGGTGGTCTGCGACACCGTGCGGGAGCTCGTCGAGGAGTAGCCCCTTAAGCCCCTGGGACTGGGTGCATGCCCCGATAGTGGTGCGAGTATTCACCCCACTATCGGGGCTCCTTGCAACCTTCGGGGGAGACGCGTGCCACAATAGGGGCGTGAGCAATCCCAAGAATTTTGATTCCCTATTCGCGGAGCTTTCCGAGAAGGCGCGCACCCGCCCAGAAGGCTCCGGCACCGTCAAAGCCCTCGACGCCGGTGTCCATTTCCAGGGCAAGAAGATCGTCGAAGAGGCTGGGGAAGTGTGGCTGGCCGCCGAGTACGAGTCGGATGAGGAGCTGGCCGAGGAGATCTCCCAGCTGTTGTACTGGCTACAGGTCGTGGCAGTCGGCCGGGGCCTCAGCCTCGAGGACATCTACAAGCATCTTTAGGCCCAGCTAGAAGCCCGAACTAAACGCACGGAACCCAACTGCGCCGCACCCATCACCGCGGCGGCGCTGCACAGTATCCACCACGCAAGGAGCCACATGTCCCCGGTCGCGCCCAACCTGAACGCCCCACTTCCTGAAGACAACGCCGCTGATTCCGGCGAGCGCTACCTGCGCGTCGCCGTCCCGAACAAGGGTTCTCTCTCGGAAGCCGCGACGAACATCCTCAAGGAGGCGGGTTACACCACCCGCGCTGATTCCAAGGCGCTGACCGCGGTCGATCACGAGAACCAGGTCGAGTTCTACTTCCTGCGCCCGAAGGACATCGCCATCTACGTCGCCTCCGGCCACCTCGACATCGGAATCACGGGCCGCGACCTTGCCGCTGATACCCGCGAGGAAACCGCCGAGCTGCTGCCGCTGGGCTTCGGGGCTTCCACCTTCCGTTACGCCGCCCCGATGGGCGAGGGCTGGACGGTCGAGAAGCTGGCGGGCAAGCGCATCGCCACCGCCTACCCGAACCTCGTTCGCAAGGATCTGAAGAACCGGGGCATCGACGCCACGGTGATCCGCCTGGACGGTGCGGTGGAGATCTCCATCCGCCTGGGCGTGGCCGACGCGATCGCCGACGTGGTCTCCACCGGCCGCACCCTCCGAACGCAGGGCCTGGAGCCTTTCGGCGAGCCGCTGTGCGTCTCCGAGGCCGTCATGGTCGGCCGCAAGGGGGCCGAGGTGGACGAAGCAAAGCAGGTGCTGCTGAAGCGCATGGAGGGCATCCTGCACGCCCAGAATTACGTCATGCTGGACTACAACGTCTCCCGCGACGTGCTGGACGAAGCTGCCGCCATCACCCCGGGGCTCTCCGCCCCAACCGTCTCCCCGCTGGCCAATGAGGGCTGGGTCGCGGTCCGCGCAATGGTGCCACGCAAGCAGGCCAACGCGCTGATGGATTCGCTGTCCGCCCTGGGGGCTGAGGCGATCCTCGCAACGGATATCCGCATCGCTCGTATCTAGCGGATTCTTCTTATCCTCCAACGGGGTCGCCGGCATGGCGGCCCCGTTTTTCTTCCACGGCTACCCCAGGGGAGATAGCCCCGCGCCCGCCGCGCGCCGTTTCTTCTACACTCTTTAAGTACACCCGTACCTGCACCGGTCAGCGAGAGCATCCCATGCTCCGCCGCACCGGGACACAAGTACGGCTCCCAACACCCCCCTTAACGCCTGTGGCGATTGACGCGAAAGTTTAGGTGGCAGTTTCACATGGCACACCGTCCCAAGCCCTCCCCGAACTCCCAGAGCTCCAGCGACGGGCACGTCCTGAGTTCGACGGACATCATCACCTCAGCCGAATCCTCCTCCCTGGAAGCCCGCAGCGGCGCACACTACCGCCTGGAGGAAGACCTGCTGGGCACGATGAAGGTTCCGGCAGACGCCTACTACGGAATCCACACCCTCCGCGCCGTGGATAACTTCCAGATCTCCCGAACGAATATCAACCACATCCCGGAGCTCATCCGCGGCATGGTGATGGTGAAGAAGGCCGCCGCGATGGCCAACATGCGTGTCAAGGCGCTGCCCATCGACAAGGGAGAGGCGATCGTCGCGGCCTGCGATGCGGTGCTCGAGGAACACCGTGCAATGGATCAGTTCCCCATCGACGTCTTCCAGGGCGGCGCCGGGACGTCCCAAAACATGAACACCAACGAGGTCATCGCGAACCTCGCACTGGAACATCTTGGGTACCCGAAGGGCCGTTACGACATCATCAGCCCGAACGATGACGTCAACATGTCCCAGTCCACCAACGACGCCTTCCCAACCGGGCTGCGTCTGGGCCTGCACTTCGACATCGACGAACTGCTCAAGCACCTGGCTGCGCTGGAGCGCGCGCTGTTCGCGAAGGCTCAGGAGTTCGACCACATCATCAAGATGGGCCGAACCCAGCTGCAGGACGCCGTCCCCATGTCCCTGGGCCAGGAGTTCCGCGCCTTCGCGAACAACATTGCCGAGGAGTCCGCGCAGCTCAGGCACGCGCAGTCCCTGCTGCGCCAGGTCAACCTGGGTGGCACCGCGATCGGCACCGGGGTGAATACGCCCCCGGGCTACCGCCAGGCGGCAATCGAATCCCTGCGGGAGATCACGGGCCTGGACATCACCTCCGCGTACGACCTGGTGGAGGCAACCAGCGACACCGGTGCGTTCGTCAACACCCACGCGGCGGTGAAGCGCACCGCGATGAAGCTCTCGAAGATCTGTAATGACCTGCGACTGCTGTCCTCCGGCCCGCGCGCTGGCCTGGGGGAGATCAACATCCCACCCCGCCAGGCGGGTTCCTCGATCATGCCGGCGAAGGTCAACCCTGTGATCCCGGAGGTCGTCAACCAGATCTGCTTCAAGGTCTTCGGCAACGACGTCACCGTCTCCATGGCCGCCGAGGCCGGCCAGCTCCAGCTCAACGTCATGGAGCCGGTCATCGCGCAGTGCACCTTCGAATCCATCCGCTTCATGGCGCGGGCCTGCACCACGCTGCGCACGCTGTGCGTCGTGGACATCACCGCCAACGAGGACGTCTGCCGCAGCTACGTCGAGAACTCGATCGGCATCATCACCTACCTCAACCCCCTGATCGGCCACCACAATGGCGACCTGATCGGCAAGGAGGCCGCGGCGACCGGGAAGTCGGTGCGCGAGCTCGTCCTGGAAAAGGAGCTGCTCGACGAGGACACCCTCAACGAGGTGCTGAGTACGGAGAACCTGCTCAACCCGATGTACCGGGGTCGCCGCTACGAGTAGGCGCTAGCGGACCCCCGGGTACTCCGGGGGAGTGCCGCCGAATGCGGGGCAGAGCTCCTGGAAGGAGCACCAGTCGCAGAGCTTGGAGGTCTTCGGCTGAAAGTCCCCGCTATGGATATCAGCGAGGATGCTGTCCCAGAGCTCGCGCAGGTCGCGCTCGAAGTACTGCAGCTCAGCGGGGGTGGGCTGCAGCACCAGGTCATCGGCCACCTTCAAGTACATCAGCCGGAGCTGGGCCGGGATCAGGTCGTGCAGCCGCCAGTAGACCAGGGCGTAGAACTTCATCTGGAACAGCGCCTGGGCCGCGAAGCGCGGTGGCGGCTTTTTCCCGGTCTTGTAGTCGACGACGCGTACCTGGCCATTCGCGGCGACGTCCACCCGGTCGATGAAGCCGCGGACGGGGACCCCGTTGGGCAGGGTGGCCTCGACGAACTCCTCGACCTCGTGGGCGTCGAAGCCCTGGGGGTTCTCCATCTGGAAATACCCCTTGACCAGGGCGCGGGCATCGACGAGGAAGTCGTAGAGCTGGTCTTCCGGAACGAGCTCGTTCAGATCGGTGTCTTTTTCCACCATCTTTGCCCACGCGGGCTTCAGCATTTTCACGGCAGCCGGGTAGGTGCGCTGCTCCCTCGGCAGGGCGTGGAGTTCCTCCAGCACCGCGTGGACGAGGGTTCCCTTCACCTGCGCGATCGTCTTGGGTTCCGGCAGCTTGTCGATGCTGCGGAAGCGGTAGAGCAGCGGGCACTGCTGATAATCCCCGGCGCGGGAGGGGGAGAGCGCCAAGCGGTCGAGGGAGACCTTCGGCTGCGGTTTCTCGGTCGGGGTGGACACTAATTCTCCTTCGGCTTTGTTCTTAGGTGTGGGCCGCCGCAGGGGCTCTGCGAAGCGTGGCTGCGGTGGGCTACAGCGGCAGGCCGGCGCGGCGTCGATGGTCGCGGACCAGCTGGTTGATCGCCACGGTCACCAGGGTGATCAGCGTCATCAGCTCGACGGCGTGGATTCCCAGCATCTGGTAGGCCAGGGCACCGGCGATCGCCCCGACGGACAGGCTCAGCCACAGCGAGAGGTTGAGGATCCAGACGAGGTGACGGCCGTCGAAAAACGCGTCGACGAAGCGCTGCCCGGTGCGCACCAACGTGCCCGTCATATACGTCAGCGGGATAGCGACCTCGCCGTTGCGTTCGAAGATGCTGTTCATGGTACCCACGCCGATGGACAGGGCGATGATGGCCGCGCTGTGGTGATCCAACTCGATCAGGACGCTGGAGAGGATGAACCAGAAGCTGACGTTGACGAGGACGAACTCCCGGCCCCGGGTTTCGTCCAAGGCGCGGACCACGATGCGTTTCGTGAACGCCCCGTTGATCACGCCGAGCAGGAAGAAGAGGATGCAGCCGCCGGCCACTTTCACCATGTCCCAGTTGCCGTCGACGATGGCGGTGGCGGAGCGGGTGGTGTTGCCTGACATGAAGGAGAGGAACACCCCACCCAGGTAGAGAAAACCCACCGAGTCGATAAAGCCGGCGATGAAGGCGAATACGCCTGCCAGCACCCGTTCCCCGGGACGCGATTCCATCATAGTGATTTGAGAGTCTAGTAGGTTAGGGTTTTCCTATGGCTTATACCGGACCTTTTACCGCCGGAGACCGCGTCCAGCTGACCGACGCGAAGCGGCGACACTTCAGCATCACCCTGACCCCGGGGGAGAGCTTCTTCACCCATAAAGGCGAGATTCGCCACGACGACATCATCGGCGCGGACGAAGGCACCGTCGTGGAGTCCAGCGTGGGCGGGGAGTACCTCTGCTTCCGTCACCTCCTGGTCGATCAGGTGCTCTCCATGCCGCGAGGTGCCGCGGTGATCTACCCGAAGGATGCCGCGCAGATCCTGGTGGAGGGGGATATCTTCCCCGGCGCGACGGTGCTGGAGGCTGGTGCTGGCTCCGGCGCGATGTCCAGCTGGCTGCTGCGCGCGGTCGGTGAGCACGGGAAGGTCATCAGCTATGAAGTCCGCCAGGATCACCTGGATTACGCGGTGAGCAACGTCCACAACATCATGGGTGGGGCGCCGAAGAATTGGGACGTGCGCCTGGGCGACGTCAAGGAGGCCACCCGCGAGTCCGTGGGCGAGGTCGACCGCGTCCTACTGGACATGCTGGAGCCGTGGGAGGTTCTGGAGACGGTGCGAGACGTCCTGGTCCCGGGCGGGGTGTTCATGACCTACGTGGCCACCGTCCCGCAGCTGATGAAGGTGATGGAGGGCATCCGGGAGCTCGGGTGCTTCACTGAGCCACGCGCTTGGGAGTCGCTGGTGCGCGAGTGGAAGGTGGAGGGCTTGGCCACCCGCCCAGAGCACCGCATGAACGCGCACACCGCGTTCCTCATTTGGGCCCGCCGCCTGGCGGATGGCGTGACCGCCCCGCGGCCACAACGGCGGGCACGGCGCTAGAGCGATCCGAGTACGGCTGCCGGGGCGCCCGTCCCGGTAGCCTCGCCGCTAGGCCTACCGGCAGGTTTTGGGCTGCGGGACCTTCAGTAGGATTGATGGCATGACTGCGCAGAATCCTTCCGATCAGCCTTCGCCCACCGCCCGCGAATTGCGGCTGGCCAATCATCGGTTGGGAGCCCAGAACGAGAAGCTCACCGAGGCGCTGAAGGCTTCCCGCGAGAAGCTGGCTGAGATTAATTCCCGCCTGGCGGATATGGCGGAGCCGCCGAGTACCTACGGCACGCTGCTGCAGCTCAACGGCACTGGGAAGACCGCGGAGGTCTTCACCTCGAACCGCCACATGCGCCTGGCTGTCTCCCCGCTGCTGGACCGGATGGATCTGCAGCCCGGGGCGACAGTGCGGCTGGGGGAGAACCTCCAGGTCGTGGAGGTCACCGGCTTCGCTGATTCTGGCGACGTCGCCGCGGTCGTCGAGGTCGTCGGTGATCGTCTGATCATCGCGGACAAGCTGGGGGAGGAGTCGATCGTCAAGGCTGCCCGCCCGCTGCAGTCCCTGATCACGAACCGGGAGCTCACCACCGGCGATAGCGTGGTCGTCGACCGCCGCAGCGGCTGGGCCTTCGACATGATCCCCCGGGCCGAGGTCACCTCCCTGGTGCTGGAGGAGGTCCCGGACGTCAGCTACGAAAACATCGGCGGGTTGAGCAATCAGATCGAGCAGATCCGGGACGCGGTGGAGCTGCCCTTCCTGCACCCGGAGATTTACCGGCACTACGGGCTGCGCCCACCGAAGGGCGTGCTGCTCTACGGCCCGCCCGGCAACGGCAAGACGCTCATCGCCAAGGCAGTGGCCAACTCGCTGTCGAAGTCCATGGGCTCCAGCGACAAGGCGTCCCGCTTTGCGGATTCCTACTTCCTCAACGTCAAGGGCCCGGAGCTGCTGAATAAGTTCGTCGGTGAGACGGAACGCCAGATCCGGCAGATCTTCGAGCGCGCCCGCAAGATCGCGCACGCCGGTAAGCCGGTGATCGTCTTCTTTGACGAGATGGAGGCCATCTTCCGCACCCGTGGCACCGGAGTGTCCTCGGACATGGAGTCCACGGTCGTCCCGCAGCTGCTCTCCGAGCTGGACGGCGTGGAGGGACTGGATAACGTCATCGTCATCGGCGCCTCGAACCGCGAGGAGCTCATCGACCCCGCCATCCTGCGCCCGGGCCGCCTGGACGTGAAGATCCGGGTGGACCGCCCCGACCAGGAGGCCGCCCTGGACATCCTGTCCAAGCACATCGACGCCTCCCTACCGCTGTCCGCGGACCTGGTGGCGGAGCACGGCGGCAAGGAGGAGGCCGCGGCCGCGCTGTGTCGCACCATCGCTGAGGAGCTCTTCCGCCGGGATGCCGCGCACCGCTACGTGACCCTCCACCTGGCGGATGGCCAGACCAAGGACCTGTACTGGGCAGACTTCGTCTCCGGCGCGATGCTGGCCAATATCGTCGACCGCGCGAAGACCTTCGCGATCAAGCGCGCCCTGTCGCAGACCGCAAGCACGAGCGAGGCTGCCGCCGAGGGCGGGCTGAGTACCGCGGACGTCCTCGATGCCATCACGGCGGAGATCAACGACAGCGAAAACCTGCCGGACACAACCAACCCCACGGAATGGGCGAGAATCTCCGGGCACGCCACCGGCCGGGTCGTGGACATCACCCTGGCGGACTAGAGAACCAAGCCCGACGAGACAACACTTTCGACTCCTGGAAGGAAAACCCTGGTGAACGCGCAGAAGGATAACGAGGCCACCGGCTACGTGCTCGGCTCCGAGACGGAGTTCGGCATCGTCGCCGTCGACGCCCCGGAAGCCAGTCCCGTGTACACGAGCACGCAGGCGGTCGTCGCCTACGCGGAGGTCTCCGGGCAGGGCGTGAACCGCCGGACCCGCTGGGACTATGACTCCGAGTCCCCGCTGCGCGACGCTCGTGGCTTCGACCTGCGCCGCTACCGTTCCGGCGCGGCCCCTAGCTATGACCCCAACGCGGTGGGCATCGCGAACGTCATCACCCCGGCGGGTGCGCGTTTCTACGTGGACCACGCCCACCCGGAGTACTCCTCGCCTGAGGTCACCTGCGCCTATGACCTGGTGGTTTGGGATCAGGCCGGCGACCGGGTCATGCACGCGGCTGCGCAGGCAGCGGGGCAGGTCGAGGGCCAGCCGGAGCTGAAGATCTACAAGAACAACGTGGACGGCAAGGGCGCGTCCTATGGCGCCCACGAAAATTATCTCTACCCGCGCAGCCTCAACGTCGAGGACGTGCACCAGGCGCTGATCCCGCACTTCGTGACCCGCCAGATCTACGCCGGCGCGGGCCGCGTGGGGCTCGGGCAGGCAGGGGAGCAGCCCGGCTTCCAGATCTCCCAGCGCGCCGATTACATCGAGACCGAAGTCTCCCTGGAGACCACCCTGAACCGCGGCATCGTCAATACCCGCGACGAGCCCCACGCCACCGCGGATGATTGGCGCCGCCTCCACGTGATCATCGGCGATGCGAACTTGAGCCAGTTCGCGACCTACCTGCGCTTCGGCACCACCGCGCTGGTTCTCAAGGCCGTCGAGGCGGGCGCCGATTTCAGCGACATCGTTCTCATCGAACCGGTCGAGGATGTCCGCCGGGTCTCCCGCGATCTGGAGTTGACAACCCCGCTGCGGCTCTACGGAAACACCACCGCCACCGCGATCGAGCTGCAGCGCAGGATCCGCGAGAAGGTCATCGCCGCCCTCGAACCGGCAGGAAAGCTCACCACCGACGAGCAGCGAGTGCTGGCGCTGTGGGAGGAGATCCTGGACGACCTGGAAGCTGATCCGCTGCGCACCGCCGACCGGCTCGACTGGACGGCGAAGTACGCGCTGCTGCGCGGCTACCGCGCCCGGGGGCTGGAGTGGTCGGATCCGCGGATGGCGCTGATCGATATCCAGTACCACGACATCGACCCGGCCCGCGGGCTGCACCACGCGCTCGTCGCCCGCGGGAAGATGCGCACGCTGGTCGACGACGCCGAGATCACCGCGGCCGTCGACACCCCGCCGCGGGGCACGCGGGCCTGGCTGCGCGGGGCACTGGTGAAGCACTACGCGCCCAAGATCCTGGCCGCGAACTGGGATAGCGTCGTCCTGGATCATCCGCACGATGGGCACCCGGCGCTGCGCGTGGGGCTGCCCGAGCCGCTGCAGGCCACGGCCGACAGCTTCGCGGGCACCGTGCTCGAGGATCTCGCGGAGGCCAAGCCGGGCCAGGCCCCGGAGTTCTCGGAGGTGGCTGCCGCGCTGATCGCCGCTCTGCCCGAGCGCGTGATGGGCGTGGGCTAGCGCCGAACGCGCCTGGGAGCCCAGGTAATGTGAAGTTCAACTAATCAACGTTTGAGGAGATAGGCATGGCAAACGCTCAGCAGCAGGTCTTCGGCGGCGGGGGCGGCGACGACGCCGAAAACAACGACGCCCCACAGCAGGGTTCGGGCACCCAGCAGGTCAACGTCACCGGGACGGACGACCTCCTGGACGAAATCGACGGACTGCTGGAGACCAACGCCGAGGAATTCGTCCGCTCCTACGTCCAGAAGGGCGGACAGTGAGCCCGGTGACCGGAGAAGCGACACCAACGGAGCAGGCAGCTGCGGAGAACCCCGTCTACGTCCGCCGCATCATGGGGCTGGAGACCGAGTACGGCATCACGAACGTCCTCGACGGCACCCGCCGCCTGGGGCCCGATGAAGTCTCCCGTCTGCTGTTTTCTCCCATCGTGGAGAAGCACCGCAGCTCCAATATCTTCACCGAGAACGCCTCGCGGCTGTACCTGGATGTGGGCGCGCACCCGGAGATCGCGACCGCGGAGTGCGATAGCCTGCACCAGTTGCTCGCCTACGATCGCGCGGGCGACGAGCTCGTCCAGCAACTGGCGAGCCGCGCTGAAGAAGAGCTGGCCGGCAACGGTGTCGGCGGGCACGTCTTCCTCCTGAAGAACAACACCGACTCGATGGGCAACTCCTACGGCTGCCACGAGAACTACCTGATCAGCCGGAATGTGCTGCTCAAGCACCTGTCCTCCCAGCTGCTGCCCTTCCTGGTGACCCGCCAGCTGATCTGCGGGGCGGGCAAGCTCACGATCCCGAGCCCGGGCGCCCCGAACGAGAACTTCGAAGCCGGGTTCATGATGAGCCAGCGGGCGGACTACATGTGGGAGGGCATTTCGAGTGCCACCACCCGTTCCCGGCCGATCATCAACACCCGTGATGAGCCGCACGCGGACTCCTCAAAGTACCGCCGCCTGCACGTGATCGTGGGGGACTCGAACATGTCCGAGACCACCACCGCGCTGAAGATCGGTTCCGCGCTGCTGGTCCTCGAGATGATCGAGGCGGGCGTGGAGCTGCCGAACTACGAGCTGGCCAACGAGATCCGCGCCATTCGGGATATTGCCCGGGACTTCACGGGGCTCACCGAGGTCAAGCTGCGCAGCGGCGAGACTGCCACCCCCCTGGAGATGCAGCGCACCTTCCACGCCGCTGCGGTGCAGTGGCTGGAGCGCCGCCCAGAACCAGAGTGCGTCGACGGGCGTTGGCTGGGCACCCCGCGCGAGCAGCTCGAGCCCGTGGTGGAGTTGTGGGGTCGTGTCCTGGACTGCTTCGAGACCGGGGATTTCTCCCCGGTGGACACCGAGATCGACTGGGTGATCAAGAAGAAGCTGCTGGATGGCATGGCCTCCCGCCACGGGCTGGAGTTGACCGATCCGCGGCTGGCTCAGATTGACCTGCGCTATCACGATATTCACCCCACCCGTGGGCTGTTCAACGTGCTGAAGCGCCGCGGCCAGGCCGCCTCGATCCTGAGCGAGGAGCAGATCCGCGAGGCGATGGACCAGGCTCCGACGACGACTCGCGCGGCGCTGCGCGGACGCTTCCTCGCCGCCGCGCGGGAGCACGGCTGCGCCACGACCGTGGACTGGATGCGGCTGAAGATCAACGGCGAATTCGGCAGCGAGGTCGCGCTCCCGGACCCGTTCGCGGCCACGGATCCGCAAGTAGACGAGATGATCGCCAGCATGGCCGATCTCGGCGGTGCCGACGCGCCCGCACGGGGTTAAGCACTGATGGTGGGTCCACGAAAGCCCGGCAGTGCCGGGTCCCGCAACCGGCCAGTGAAGGTGACCTGGCAGCAGGGCGCGAGCAGGCTATTCAACCTGGTCATCGGCCTGCTCAACGCCCCAAGCCCCCGGCCGACCGCCTGGGTCGTTGAGAATATCGAGGGCTATTCGGGGCAGCTCAAGTCCCGGGAACGCGTGTTCCACAGGGACCGGGAGTCGCTGCGCCAGCTGGGGATCCAGCTGAGCCACGAAAGCCGGGAAGGTCAGGACTACTGGCTGCTGCGCCCCGAGCAGGTCTTCCTCCCGGACCTGGACCTCTCGGAAGCCGAGCTGCAGGTGTTGGCGACCGCCACGCAGTGGGCACGCCAACCGGTGGACTCCGCGATGGCTGGCCCAACGGCGCAGGCGCAGCTGAAGCTCGCCGGCGCGGGGCTCAGCAGGGTCGACGATGCCGCCGTGGTGCAGCCCGTTCCCGACATGGTGGAGCTGGATCCGCGCAGCGTCGACGCTATTTTCCGCGCCACACAGCGCGGGCTGCGGATGACCTTCTGGTACTACCCGGCCTACTTGGTTGAACCGGAGCAGCGCACACTGGATCCGTGGGCGGTCGCCGGTGTCGAGGGCCGTCTGTATGTCACGGGCTTCGACGTTGACCGGGGTGCCCAGCGCACCTTCCGCCTGGCCAGGCTCTCCGATGTTCGGGCGGAGGCGCAGTTCGTCGAGCACCCGGCGCCCACCGACCCCGCGACCGGTCAGCCGGTGCCGGCCGGCGAGTTGATTCGCCGCGGGTTGGAAGGGCACCAGACGAAGGTCACAGCTAGCGTGCTGTTCACGGGGGAGGGGGCCATCGAGATTCAGGACATGGCCCACGAGCTCCGCGATACGCCCGACGGACGAGTGGGGACGGTCGGGCCGGTGGATCGGGATTGGCTAGTGCAGACGGCGGCGAGCTACGCCCCGGATGCGGTGCTGCTGGAGCCCCAGCAGCTCGTCGTTGAGGTCCTCGACCTTCTGCAGCGCGCCCAGCAGTTGGGCACCCAGGAACAGATCTCAGCCACGCAGGCTCCGGACGCTCACACCGCGACCTTGGATGGCGGTTCAGCGGTGGACGAGCAAGACCCAGATTTCGCGGAAGCCGATGCCCCCGGTCAGGCCCTGGACGAGGACGAACCGGCCGACGTCCAGGCGCCGCCGGTCAACCTTGTGGCCCAGCAGTTCGCCCAGACGCTTTCGGTGCTGGCCTGGTTCCAGGCCCACCCGCGTGGCTCCTTCATGCGGGCCTCCCGCGACCTGGGGCTCAGCGTGGCCCAGATCCAGCACGAGCTCAAGCAACTGAGCATGTGCGGGCTGCCGGGCTATTACCCGGGCTCGCTGGTTGAGATCGCGATGGACCGCACCACCGCAGAGGCGCAGTTCACCGCCGGGTTGGACGGCCCGGTGCGGCTGAGCACCGTGGAGGCCGGCGCCTTGCTGCTCAACCTGGAAGCGGTCCGGGACGCCGTCCCCGCCGAGCAACGGGAAGCCGTGGACTCGGTGACCGAGAAGCTGCGTGGCCTCCTGGAGGGAAAGCAAGGCGCGGCCAACCAGCCTTCGACGGGCACCGATGCCGGGCCCTCTCACGTCGGCACCATCACCCCGGAGCACCAGGAAACGGCTGCGCAACCCCGGACCAAATCCCCGGAGAACACTGTGGAGTCCACCTTGGACCTGCTGCGCACCGCACTCGCGGAGAGGTGTGTCGTGGACTGCGAGTACCTCACTCTCAGCCGCGATCAGCGCAGTAGCCGCCGCCTGGTGCCGGACGCGATCCGCATGATCGCGGGCAACGCCTATCTATTGGCGCGCAGCCTCGATGACGCAGGCGTGGTGGACGAGAGCCCAAAGAACTTCCGGGTTTCCCGCATGAGTGAGGTCACGCTCGGGGAGGCGGACTCCGCACCGGCGCGATTGGCCAGCTCCGTCGATGCCACCGATCCCTTCGACTTCGGTGCGGCCGCCGATTGGGCCCACTTCCGCCTACACGACTCCGCCCTGTGGATGCTGGAGTACTTCCCACTGTGGCAGGACGCCGACGCAGGAGACGGTGGCGTGAGCGAAGACGCCCGAACCGAAGCCACCTCCGTTACGACCAGCCCCGAGAGCCGGAGCACCGCGGTGACGATGCCGGACACCGGGGCCTGGCTGGAGCGCTTCCTGATCGCCCATGCCGGACAGGTCGCGGAACTCTCGACCCCGGGCCTCGCCGGACGCGTCGCGCGACGCGCGGAAGCGGGGCTGGGGGTTTATCGGGACCGTTTCCCCGATGTAAGCTGAAGGCTGAGAT
Source organism: Corynebacterium sp. UMB9976 (assembly GCF_030212265.1). Lineage (NCBI taxonomy): Bacteria > Bacillati > Actinomycetota > Actinomycetes > Mycobacteriales > Corynebacteriaceae > Corynebacterium > Corynebacterium sp. UMB9976. The sequence goes on along the minus strand of NZ_JASODY010000001.1, from coordinate 59,574 downwards.
TTTTAACGCAGGTCCTGAAAGGCAAAAACCTTCATGCTCTCTGGTAGCCACATCCTCATCCTGTTGCTGGTTGTCCTTCTCGTGTTCGGCGCATCCCGCCTGCCGAACGCCGCCCGTTCCCTCGGCCGTTCAATGCGCATCTTCAAGTCCGAGATGGACGAGATGCGCACCGATAATCCAGAGCAGAACGGGCAGGAGGCCATCGAGCAGCAGCGTGCGCCGCAGCCCAATCCGGCGCAGGAGGTCAATCCAGCGCAGCAGCAGAATCAGAACAGCAACTAGGTAGAAAATCGCGCCCACCTTCGGCGCGTTTTCGCTTTTCCGCATGAGTAACACCCCTCAGGCAGCACGCACAGCCCAGCGGCCCCGTCGCCGGGCTTTTCGCCGTGCCAACCAGCGCCCAAGCGACGGCGCGATGAGCATCGTCGAGCATATTCAGGAGCTGCGCCGCCGCCTCATTATCGCGGTCATCGCCATCCTGATCGGCACGATCCTGGGCTACCTCTGGTACGGCACCAACGTGGGTCCGCTGCGTAGCCTGGGCGAAATCCTCCGCGAGCCCTATTGCAAACTCCCTTCCGAGGTGCGCTTCGGTGCCGCGACCGGGGAGTGCCGCCTGCTGGCCACCGGCCCCTTCGAGATGTTCCTGCTGCGCTTGAAAGTCGGTTTCATCGCCGGCATCGTGCTCTCCGCACCGGTGTGGATCGGCCAGATCTGGGGCTTCATCACCCCGGGGCTGAAGAAGAATGAGCGCCGCTGGGCGGTCTCGGTCTCGCTGATCGCGACACTCTTTTTCTTCTTCGGCGCCGCGCTGGCCTACCTGGTCCTGCACCACGGCCTGCACTTCCTCCTCACGGTTGGCGAAGAGGCCCAGATCACCGCGCTCAAGGGCAGCGAGTATTTCAGCTTCGTCCTCATCCTCTTGCTCGTCTTTGGTGTGAGCTTCGAGCTGCCGTTGTTCACGGTGCTGCTGAGCTTCGCGGGGCTGCTGCGCTACGACAGCATCAAGACGAAGCGCCGCTACATCATCGTCGGTCTGTTCGTCTTCGCGGCCTTCGTGACCCCGGCTGACCCGTTCTCCATGCTGGCACTCGGCTGCGCGCTGACCCTGATGATGGAGATCGCCTACCTGATCATCCGTTTCAACGATAAGCGCCGGGATAAGCGGCAGGCCCAGGCGGCAGACGCCCCTGGTTCCGAGATTCGCCCCTCCGGCGCGGTCGCTCCCGCAGAGGCAGTCGAACGGGCCGAGCCGGTCAGGGCCTCCCAAGGAATCGCGGGTCAGGCACCGGCGGACCCTGGCATGGGACGGCGGAACTCCTTCAACTACGCCGAGATCTTCGACGAGGACGTTTAAACACCACCCCACCTCAATGGGTGGCGAGCCGAGGCTTGAGCGACCGCCCGAACCGACGTCCTGACACGCGTGAGCAACAGCGAGCGGATAGACTCGGTACACATATGGCTAACAGCGCTACGTGCAATGCAAAAAACTACCCCACGCTGGTCGAAGAGTTCCGGAAGGAATACGACTTCGAACTCGATGAATTCCAGCTCGACGCAGCCGCTGCGATCGCCGAGGGCAGGGGAGTCCTCGTGGGAGCACCGACCGGTGCCGGAAAGACGATCGTCGGCGAATTCGCGGTCTACATGGCCTTCCACGGTGGCGGGGCCTGCTTTTACACCACGCCGATCAAGGCACTGAGCAACCAGAAATACCACGACCTGTGCGCCAGCTACGGCGAGGAGAATGTCGGGCTGCTCACCGGCGACGTCACCCTCAACCCGGATGCGCCGATCGTCGTCATGACCACCGAGGTCCTGCGCAACATGATCTACGCGGACTCGGATCGGCTGGCCAGCCTCACCCACGTGGTGATGGACGAGGTCCACTTCCTAGCCGACCGGTGGCGCGGGCCGGTGTGGGAGGAGACGATCCTCAACCTGGACCACAGCGTAACCCTGGTGTCGCTCTCGGCGACAGTCTCCAACGTGGAGGAGTTCGGCGGCTGGCTGCGCACCCTGCGGGGCGAGACGGACATCATCGTCACCGATAAGCGCCCCGTCCCGCTGACCCAGTACATGATGGTCGGCTCCAAGATCATGCGGCTGTTCAGCAAGAACGCCGAGCACCTGGCGGGGGAGGACCACCCCGGCGCGATCAACCGCTCCCTGCTTTCTGCCGTGGGGAAGGCCGAGGCCTATGGCAATCAACGTGGCCCCCGGCGCGAGGACGTGGTGCGCCACCTGGAGCAGGCGAAGATGCTGCCGGCGATCTACTTCATCTTCTCCCGCATCGGCTGCGATAAGGCGGTGCAGCAGCTGCTGATCCGGAAGGTGGAGCTCACCACCCCCGATGAGGCCCGGGAGATCGGCGACATTATCGACGAGGGCGTTGCGGGGCTGGAGGCCGCGGATCTGCACATGCTGGGCTTCCGCCAGTGGCGCCGGGCCTTGATGCGGGGCTTCGGGGCGCACCACGCCGGGATGCTGCCGGCCTTCCGGCACATCGTGGAGAAGCTGTTTAGCCGTGGGCTGCTGAAGGTCTGCTTCGCCACCGAAACCCTGGCGCTGGGCATCAACATGCCCGCGCGCACGGTGGTGCTGGAGAAGATGACGAAGTTCAACGGGGAGGCTCACGCGGAGCTGACCCCGGGCCAGTACACGCAGTTAACGGGGCGCGCGGGGCGCCGCGGCATCGACACGGTGGGCAACGCCGTGGTGCTGTGGAGCCCCCAGGTCGACCCCTATGCGGTGGCAGCGCTGGCCTCGGCCCGGACGTACCCGCTGGATTCGACGTTCCGGCCGGGCTACAACATGGCGGTCAACCTCATCGCCACCAAGGGTTGGGCCGAGGCCCACCGGATCCTGGAGCGTTCCTTCGCCCAGTACCAGGCCAATGACACGATCGTGGAGCGCGCGCACGCCGTCGAGCTGCGGCGGCAGGACTTCGACCGGGAGCGCGCAGAACTGGAGGCCCTGGTGGGGCGCACCGAGGCCGCACAGCGGGCCGACGCCGCCGAGCTCACCGAGCAGGTCTTGGATTACGCGGAGCTGCGGCGCACGCTCTCCCACGAGGAGCGGCGAGCCAAGCGGGATGCCGCCCTCGAGCGCCAGCAAGAGGTCGAACACTTGCTGCGCACGATCAATGTGGGTGATGTGCTCGCCCTGCCGACGGGTAAGAACCCGGTGACCGCGGTGGTCGTCCGTTCTGATTCGGGTCGCAATCCGCGCCCCACCTTGGTTCTCGACGACGGCTGGGTGGAGCGCGTCGCTGCCGACATGTTCCGTAACACCCCGGTGATCATCGGTCACATGAGGATTCACCGAGGCGTGGAGCGCGCGCCGAAGCGCCACGCTCGGGCTGTGGCCTCCCAGCTCCGGCGCATGCACCTGGATAAGCCGAAGAAGATCCGCCCGCACGCCCGCGGGGGTTCGAAGAAGGCCGCGGAGCTGCGCAATCAGCTGCATGTCCACCCGGTGCATGCCTGGGCGGAGCGCGAGGAGCTGGCGAAGAAGGCGCAGTCGGTGCTGAAGGCCGGCCGACGCTGGGAGTACCAGAAGCAGGAGTCCGAGCAGCCAGGGGACTCGCTGACCGCCACCTTCGACCGGATCATCGCGCTGCTCGAGGAGCTGGGCTACGTGGAAACCTGGACGGCTGAGGGTGGTACCCCGGCGGCGAAGGTCACCGAAGAAGGTGAGAAATTGGCCCGGATTCACCACGAATCCGATCTGCTGGTGGCCCAGTGCCTCCGCCGCGGGCTGTGGGATGACCTCGACCCGGCCGAGCTGGCCGCTGCGGTGAGTGCCTGCGTGTTTGAGAACCGTCGGGAATCCACCGAGCGCACCCAGCTTCCGACCGATGCGCTGGAGGAGGCGGTGGCTCACACGCTGCGCGTGTACAAGGAGCTGGTCAGCGACGAGGAACGCCACCGCCTGACCGCCACCCGGGAGCCCCAGCTGGGCTTCGCCACGGCGGTGCACCAGTGGGTGGCCGGGGCACCGCTGGAGTACTGCCTGCAGGCCGCGGAGGCCTCGGGGGCAGTGCTGACCCCGGGCGATTTCGTCCGCGCCTGTGGTCGGGTGAAGGACCTGCTGGATCAGATCAAGATGACCGGTTATTCCAACGACGTGAGGAAGTCCGCGCGTAAGGCCGTGGACGCGATGCAACGAGGGGTTGTGGCTATCGATGTCTAATATCGCCATTTTCGGCGCCACCAGCGAGATCGGCGAGCACATCGCGCGCCTGCTGGCACCGGGGCAGTCCTTCCTTTTGGCAGGACGCCGGCCTGAAGCGCTGGACACCCTGGCCGAGGAGCTACGCGGCTTGGACGCACGGCGGGTGGAGACCTACTTCTTCGACGCGGCAGATACCGCGAGCCACAGCGGCGTCATCGATGAGATGGAGGCGGACTGCGGGCCAATCGACACCGCCTTCGCCATGTTCGGGGTGCTGGGAGACCAGCAGCTCGCGGAGGAGGACGGTGCTGAGGTCTACCGGGTGCTGCACACCGACTTCACCGCGCAGGCCGTGCTGCTCACGGAACTATCCCAGCGGATGAAGCGCCGCGGCACGGGCACGCTGGTGGCGTATTCCTCGATCGCCGGTGCCCGGGTGCGCCGCCCGAACTACGTCTACGGTTCCGCGAAGGCCGGCCTGGATGGGTTCGCCCAGGGGATGCAGGACGCCCTGCGGGGCAGCGGGGTGCGGCTGATGGTCGTGCGCCCCGGCTTCGTCATCGGACGGATGACCGAGGGGATGGATCCTGCACCGATGTCCTCCACCCCTGACGTGGTTGCGAAGGCCACCGTGGAGGCCCTGGAAGGCAACCGCGACGACGTGTGGATTCCGGGCAAGCTCCGCGTGCTGGCTACGGTGATGCAGCTGGTGCCGCGTTGGCTGTGGCGGCTCGCGCCGCGTTAGAGCACTTTTGCCACCGTCGGGACTACGATGGAATCTCTAACACCGCTGCAGCGTTAGTGCTATCAGGTACCGCATGCCGCTGGTGCGCTGATTGTCTTTAGGAGGACACGGAAAACTTATGCGCAGGAGCTTCTTCCTCTACGTGGTCGTGGAGCTGTTGGCCTTTATTCTGCTGGGCAAGTGGCTCGGCTTCGGCTGGACGATCCTGCTGTACCTGGGGCTGTTCATCCTCGGTGTCGCGATCGCCGCCTGGCAGATGCGCGCGCTGACGGTGCGCGTGCTGCGTAGCCGCAGGTCGCCAGGAAAGCTGACCGGTGACGCAGCGCTCTCTGCGTTCGGTGCTCTGCTGGTCGCCCTGCCGGGCGTGGTGACGGGGGTCGTGGGCATTCTGTTCATGCTGCCGCCGACCCGCTCGATCGCCCGACGTTCCATGGGAACCGCTCTGCGAGCGAAGGTCACCCGCCTGGGAGGAGCGTCCTTCATCATGTCCTCTCGCGCCAGCGACCCGCAGGTGCGCAACATTCCAGGCTGGGGCGAGGTCATCGACCACCGCAGCGAGGAGTTCGGGGACGAGGGTCCTGCCGGGACCAATAACGCCCGATGAAGCAGTGGCTCGCTAACCTTCCCTCGCCGTGGCGGGTGGTGGGAGCCCTTTTTGCGGGCTTTATGGTCTTCGCCTCCTACGAGCCTACCGGGCTGTGGTGGGCAGCCCCCTTGGGCTACGCGCTCTTCTTCGCCGTTATCACGCAACGGCACGCAGTCTCGCTCGCCTTCCTCAACTCGCTGGCTACGTATGGTTTTCTGCTGCCCTGGATCGGGGAGTTCGTCGGCGCCTCGGCGTGGATCGCGCTCGCCATCGTTCAGGCGCTCTATGCCTTGCTTTTTGGCCTCGGAGCTCGCTGGTTGCTGCGCTGGGGCAACGGAACCTGGAACTGGCGCAGCATCGTGGGCGCGGCGGCGTTCTTCGTCGCCGTCGAGGGGTTCCGTTCCCACTGGCCGTTCGGGGGCTTCGGTTGGGGTCGGCTGGCGTGGGGCCAGGTTTCCGGGCCGCTGGCCGCCGATATCCGCCTTGGTGGCTCCGCGTTCGTGAGTTTCCTGGTCGTCTTGCTCGGCGGATTGATCTACTTGGCAGCCCGTCCGCCGTATAAGAGCCGGGCTGCGGTCGCCCCGAAGGTCCGCCTGCAGTACGCGGGAGTAGTGGCTGTCGTGCTGCTGGCCTCCGTCATCTACGGCTCGAGTTTTAGCCAGGATCCCACCGCGGGTCAGGTCAACGTCGCCTCAATCCAGGGCAACGTCCCCCGAGCTGGCTTGGACTTCGCGGCCCAGCGCCGCGCCGTGCTGAACAACCACGTGCAGCGCACCCACGAGCTCGCAGACTCGGTCGCGACCGGCGAGGCACCGCAGCCTGACGTGGTGATCTGGCCGGAGAACTCCTCCGATGTGAACCCGTTTAAGGACCCGGATGCCCACGCCGCCATCGATTCGGCGGTCACGGCAGTCAACGCTCCGGTGATGGTGGGCACCGTCATCGGAAATGAAAACACGATGCTCACCTGGGGCCCGGCCACCAGCAGCGAGCCGGGGCCGGGGGAGAAGCACGTAAAGAAGTTCCTCCAGCCCTTCGGCGAGTACATGCCCTTTCGAGAGGTTCTCAAGCACGTCAACGAAAACGTCGAGCGAGCGGGCAACTTCGTCCCTGGCGACGGGCCCGGCGTGGTGCGGATGCCCGCTGCACGCGGGGACGTCCTCGTGGGTGTGTCCACCTGCTACGAGATCTCTTTCGACGCCAGTGCCCGCGACGCGGTGCGTCATGGTGCGCAGTTCCTGGCTAGCCCAACGAATAACGCCACCTTCGGCTTCACGGACATGAGCTACCAGCAGCTCGCGATGAGCCGGATGCGGGCGATCGAGACGGACCGGGCGGTCGTGGTTGCTGCGACCTCCGGGGTCTCGGCGATCGTCATGCCGGATGGGGAAGTGGTGGCCCAGAGTCGGCTGTTCCGCCCGGATATCCTGCAGGCCGATATTCCGCTGCGCGATGGCATCACGCCGTCCGTAAAGGTGGGGCCCTGGGTGGAGCTCGGGCTGGCTGCGGCGGGTGTTTTGGGGATAATCGGGGCCTTCCTCGCGTCTCGGCCCACACGGCGCAAGAAAAGCAGATAAACTAATCACATTATGAAGAAGCTCAGCGATAAGACTCTCGTCATCATCCCGACTTTCAACGAGCGCGATAACCTCCCGATCATCACGCGCCGCCTGTTGGAGGCCGAGCCGGAGCGCGTGAACGTTCTCGTCGTCGACGACAACTCGCCGGACGGCACCGGAGATCTGGCGGATCAGATGTCCAAGGACGATTCCCGCATCCACGTACTGCACCGCGAGGGCAAGGGCGGCCTCGGCGGGGCTTACCTGGCCGGTTTCAAGTGGGGCATCGAGAACGGCTATGAGGTTCTCTGCGAGATGGACGCCGACGGGTCCCACGCCCCGGAGCAGCTCCACCTGCTGCTGGACAAGATCGACGACGGAGCCGAGCTCGTCCTGGGTTCGCGCTACGTCAAGGGTGGCAAGACCGTGAACTGGCCGGCCGACCGCAAGTTCCTCTCCCGTGGCGGCAACATCTACGCCTCCATGGCGCTGGGCGCTGGCCTGTCCGATATCACCGGCGGTTACCGCGCCTTCCAGCGCGACCTGCTGGAGCGCATGGATCTCGACGCCGTGGACTCCGCGGGTTATGTCTTCCAGGTGGACATGGCGTGGCGCGCTGTCAACGAAGGCGCCGACGTTCGTGAGGTTCCGATCACCTTCACCGAGCGCGAAATCGGCGAGTCCAAGATGAGCAGCCGCATCATTGGCGAGGCGATGGCTCAGGTGACCCGCTGGGGCTTCCGCCACCGCATGTACCAGGTCCGCCAGCTCATGCGCGAGGGTGCACGCATCGGCGCCGGCACCGTGGAGCGCGCGCTGCAGAGCTAATCGGATAGCGCAACGCTAAAGGCCTGGTCACGTTCATAACGTGGCCAGGCCTTTGTTCGTGCGGAGGCGAGGGGAGGGCTTAAGCCTTCTCCTGCTCCTTGAGCAGCTTCATCGCCTCGCGGCGGCGCTTACGCAGCATCTCGATACGCTCCTCCAGCAGCTCGTCGAGCTCCTCCAGGGAGCGGCGCTCGAGAAGCATGTCCCAGTGCGTACGTGGTGGCTTCGCAGGCTTGGATTCGATGCCCTCGCCCTCCACGAGGGTGCCCATCTGGCCGTTCTTGCACAGCCAGTCCTGCGGGATCTCGGCGTCGTCAGCGAACGGGACCTCAAAAATTTCGCCGTCCTCAGTCTGGTACTTCACCATCTGACGTGGCGCGAGATCGTGGTCCCGGTCGGTTTCATACGACACGGCACCCATGCGACTGCCTCGCAGTACGCGGTCTGCCATTAGTTCCTCACTTCCGAAGTTCGCTAGCGGCGCCTCCGGGGCGCCATCAATGTAGATAACGCACCGGGTGCGAGTTTTGTTCCCAGATTCCCCGAAAGGGTTAGGATCTTTAGCCATGAGCACCCCCACCTCGCGCGAAGACTTCCCCCACACGCCGGGGTTCTGCGCATGGTGCGGGGAGGAAATGCCCGGCCAGCAGCGGGGGAGGCCACGCAAATTCTGCAGCCGGTCCTGCCGCCAACGGGCCTACGAGCAACGTGCGAGCCAGCCGGCAGCGGACGCACCCACGCCCACGGGCACCCGGCCGGGGACTCCAGGGGACACCGGGGATGAGTTGGGGGATCAGCTCTTCGAACTCCGCTGCGCAGCGGAGGATCTCGTCACCGCGATGGACGAGCGCGCAGAACCCGCCGAACTGCGCGGCATGGCTACGGACCTGGTGCGGCTGGCGCACCGCGCGGAGCAGCTGAACCACCCCCAACCCCCGGGACGCGCTTAAGCCGCACCTTTTCCTAATCTTCCCTGCTTAGCACTAGGCTGGGTGCCATGCGCAAGGGAATTATCACTCTGGGTGTTATCGGTATTATCGCGGCATTCCTGTTCGGCGTTGGGCCGATCGCGTATCAGCTGCTCACTGATCGGGGTTTGCAGACCGCCGATCTCGTCGAGGGCGGACCCGAGCCAACAACGTCAGCGGACGGCCACTGGGTGATCGTCCCTGGTGCCGGTGCCAACCACACCCAGGCTGGTTATACCTTCCGTGAGATCCTGCCAGGGCAGGAGAAGACCACCTCCGGACGTGCGGATAACAGCACGGAGGAGAACATCAAGGGCGACCTGCAGGTCTCGGACGGCACCCTCACGGAGGGCCTGGTCGAGGTCCGCGTCGCGGGGATCTCCTCGGATGTGGAGAAGCGCGACATCAACGTCCGCCGCTCGATCCTGCACACGGAGGACTACCCGAAGGCGAAGTTCAGCATCACCGAGCCGGTGGATCTGAGTGGTATTCCGGAGGACGGCTCCGTCGGTGAGGTCGACGTCACGGGAGAGCTCACCCTCCGCGGCGAGTCGAATAAGGTCAGTGCGCCGCTGAAGGTGCTGCGCACGGGGGACAAGGTTGTCGTCCAGGGCAAGGTGCCGTTCAAACGTTCGGATTTCAACATCAAGACCCCAGAGTTCGTCGCGGCCAAGATCGCTGACGAAGGAACGATCGACCTGCTACTCGTGTTCGAGAAGCCTTAAAGCCCACGCGCCCGACGTACGCGAGAATGATCGCGGTCAATTTTAGGAGCACCATTGAATACCCAATTTCTCCTGTGGTCCCGGGTTATCCGGCTTGTGGTGCTGCTCGCGCTCGGCGGGTGGCTCGTGAGTAATGGCACTGGCCTTGACTACTTCTTTGCCGCGATCTGCGCCGCGCTGATCGCACTGACCTGTTATCAACTGTGGTCGAGCATCCAGAAGGGAAGCCACTGATATGGCATCAAACGCACGTTTTCTCGAAGACCTGCTGGACGATAAGGACCTCGACGCGGTAAGCCGGTGGCTCGCCGACCGCTCGTCCGTTGTGGTGGCCGAGGAGCTTGGCCGACTCTCCGGGGCGGAGCAGGCAGTGGCCTTCCGGTTGCTGCCCAAGGACCGCGCCCTGGATGTCTTCGAGTACCTGGATCCGGTGCACCAGGCCGAGCTTCTGGAGGCGCTGCGAGACGACCACGTCACGGAGATCTTCGCGAGTCTAGCCCCGGACGACCAGGCGTCCCTGCTGGATGAGATGCCGGCGAAGGTCGCCTCGCGCCTGCTGCAGGGCCTGCCGTATTCCCAACGACGTGTGACCAGCGGACTGCTGGGCTACCCGGCGGAGTCCGCGGGTCGTCTGATGGTGCCCACGCCCACGGTGTTGACCCCGGACGCGACCCGGGAGGAATCCCTCGAGAAGCTGCAGTCGCGCGCTAAGCGCTACGCCGCCGGCCCGCATCACTCGATCGCATTGGCCACGGTGGCGGTGACCGATGAGTCGCGCAAGCTGCTCGGCATGCTGGAACTCGCGGACCTGGTCACCGCGCCCGAGGGCACGCTGGTCGGGGAGTTGCTGGAGGAGGAGCAGCACAGTGTCTCCGCCTACGACGACCAGGAGCACGCCGCTCGCCTGATCCAGGAGGCTGACCTTCTGGCGCTGCCCGTCGTCGACGACGAGGACCGCATTCTGGGCGTCATCACGGTCGATGACGCCATGGAGGTCCTCGAGGCCGAGGTGACGGAGGATGCCTACCGCGCCGGTGGTGCCGAACCGCTGAACGAGCCTTATCTGACGGCGACGGTGATGACGCTGGCTAAGAAGCGCGGCGTCTGGCTGATCGTCCTGATCCTGGCGGCCTTCCTCACGATCAACGTGATGCAGTACTTCGAGGATGTGCTCGAGGCCGTGGTGGTGCTCAGCATCTTCGTGCCGATGTTGATCGGTACGGGCGGTAACGCGGGCTCGCAGGCAGCGTCCTCCGTGGTGCGTGCGCTCGCGGTCAACGAGGTGAGACCCCGGGACGTGTTGCGGGTCATCGGCCGTGAGGTTCGGGTGGGCTTCCTGCTGGGTGTCTTCCTCGGTACGGTGATCTTCCCGATTCTGGCCTTCCTGTACTACCCGCAGGTCGCGTTCACTATTTCGTTGACGATCGTGGCGATCTGTACCTGGGCCTGCATCGTGGGTGGCGTGCTGCCGCTGGTCGCGAAGAAGTTGGGCGTGGACCCGGCGGTCTTCTCGACGCCCGTGGTGTCCACGTTGGTGGACGCCACCGGCCTGATCATTTACTTCAGCATCGCCGGTGTGATCATGGCTGATCAGATCCGCCAGGCGACGGGTGGCTAGCACCGAAGTTGGGGCTAGCACCGGGACTAGGAACTAACGCCGGCCGAACTTCTCCAGGTCGGCGGGCGCGCCGGCGAGGATGACGTCGTCGTCGGGGGAGAGCTGGTGGTCAGCAAAGGGTGGTGCCCACTGGTTGCCGCTGTGCACGGCCACCAGCTGGACGCGGTGCTTCGCCCACAGGCTGTGCCGGTTGAGGGAGTGGTTCACCAGCTCCTTGGGAGCTCTTAGGGTGATCATCGCGTAGCCCTGATCGAAGACGGTGTAGTCCTGGAAACGGCCGCTGAGCAGGTGTGCAACGCGGCGTCCGGTGTCCCGTTCGGGACGGACGACGTGGTTCACACCAACGCGGGTGAGGATGCGGGCGTGGGCATCGGAGTCCGCCTTGGCCCAAATGTCCTTGACCCCAAGTTCCACGAGGTTGGATGCGGTCAGGATCGAGGCTTCGAGGCTACTGCCGATGCCGATGACGACCTGCTGGAAATCCTTCACTCCGAGCTGCTTGAGCGCCTCGGGGTCGGTGGCGTCAGCGATGAATGAGTCGGTGAGGTGGGGGTCACTGTCGTGCAGTAGCTTCTCCTCGACGTCGATGCCGAGGACGTCGACGCCGTGGCTGTGGAGCTCCTCGGCCATGGCGGAACCGAACCGACCGAGCCCGATGATCGCGACCGGTGGCAAATCGATGGGGCGGGCGCTGGGGAGGAGCTTGTCGAGTGGGTTAACCAATGTAGGGCCTTTCTGCAGGATAGGAGTAGTGCTTGCTCGGGGTAGTGGTGGCGAGCGCTGCGACGAGGGTGATGGGTCCGACGCGGCCCATGAACATGAGGACGCAGAGGAGGATCTGCGAGGCACCGCTGAGGTCAGCGGTGACGCCGGTGGAGAGGCCGACGGTGGCGAAGGCGGAGATGACCTCGAAATGGATTTGGTCGGCGCTGAACTGAGGGTTGAAGGTACGGAGGCATGCGATAACGAATGTTATGACACCTACTGCCACAGCACCGACAGTGAGAGCCTGGCGGATCACGGTGTGATCAACGCGACGACCGCCGATGACAGTGTCTTTTTCACCCCTAATTTCTGCCACGATCGCCGCGAGCACCACGAAGAGCGTGGTGATCTTCAAGCCACCTGCGGTACCGCCGGATCCGCCTCCAATGAACATCAGAATGTCGGTACCCATCAGGGCATTGGGCGACATCTCGCCAAAGTCCACGGACTGGAAACCAGCGGTACGGGTCGTAATGGACTGAAACACTGCCGCCAGGGCAACATCCCCGCTGCTCAGCCCGGCGAATGCATGATTACGCTCGAGCGCCCAGAACATCGCGAAGCCACCGATGAGGAGCACCGCGGTGCCGTTGAGAGTGATCCGAGCGGTCATAGACAGCCGCGGTGGTTTCCTCCGCTGCCTGCGCAGGCGCACCCGCGCGATGAGCTCGTCGAGCACAGGAAAGCCGAGCCCGCCGAAGACAATCGCCAGGCCGATCGGCAGGACGATCCATGCATCGCCGACGTAGGGAATGAGGCTACCGGCGTTCAACCCGAAACCGGCGTTATTGAAGGCAGAGATGGAGTGGAAAAAACCGATCCATGCAGCGGAGCCGAGGCTATCGACATAGCCGCCCATAAACATTCGTATCGTGAGGACGCCCGCAACAAGCAGTTCGCAGATCACTGTGAGAAGGATGGCGCCGATAATGGTGGATTTCACGCTGCCAACGGTGAGCGTGCGCCGCTCCGCGACGGTATAAAGCTTAGTTTTCAGTCCTAGCCTGCCACTGAGGATGAGCCCAGCTAGAGACGTCAAGGACATGATCCCGAAGCCACCGATTTGAATGAGGACCAGAATGACGACCTGCCCGGCGGCAGTAAAACCCGTGCCGGTGTCACGAACACCCAGCCCGGTCAGCGTCACCGCGGACGTCGCTGTGAAGAAGGCCTCGAGCGGCGAGACTGAGTCGCCGTCGGGCGCGGAGAACGGCATGAGAAGCAATAACGTGCCAAGCGCAATGAGCCCCAAGAACCCGACGGACACGAGGCGCGCCGGATTCTGCGTCAGGGACGCGAATAAGCGATTCACCAGAATAATCCTAGACCTGTAGTGACGCGCACACTAGAGTTTTCTGATCGATCCAGAGGCGCAGGGCTACGGGGATCATCGCCAGCTCCACTAGCAAACAGCCTGGCCGTTATTGTCCGATAATATACATTATGACACTTTGCATTTATGGGGCACTGGCCTGCGCCAAGCCCCTCCGGCCCCGCGGCTAATGCAGCGGGCGCCGTCAGTCCTCCCCTAGGAACTCTAAGAGTCCTTGGACTCCTTCAAGTCGGAATCCTCGCCGGGCTCCCAATCAACCTCAAGCTCATCCATGAGCTCCTGGGTCGAGTTTTCGACCTCCGTCGTCGAGCCCTTCTTATCGTCGGCGGAACTCTCGGAAGCCTCTGACGCCTCGGCGGCATCGTCGTCAGCCGAGTCCTCGGAATCATCCTCCTCAACGTCTGGCTGGGACTCGCGGGTCAACGCCTCGGCGAGCTCGTAGTTGCCCACGTTGGACTTCTCCACGATCTTCTTGAGCTCGCGGCTCTCCGAGTCGCTCAGCTCTTCCTCCCCCTCGTGGAACTTATTCACCAGCTCGGTGGCGCGCTCGCGGTACTTAGCCTCGCGCTGGATGCGCACGCGAGACTTGATCCACCAGGCGACGAGCACTGCGATCGTCAGTAGCCCCACCCAGCCGATGATCGGATAGACATTGGCCATCAGCGCTTCGAAGCCGAAGAAGCTCACGCCGAAGCCCACCAGGCAGACACCCAGGAACACCGGACGGTACTTATCGCGGTGATTGGCCGTCAGGCGGCGCCCCAGCGCGTAGAACATGCCGATGCAGGTGTTGTAGATCATGATGAAGATGATCACGACCATCACATAGGACAGCGGATGGTTGATGTGATCGATCATGCTCAGCATCGGCACGCTCGAATCCCCGACAACGTCGAAGTTTGCGAGCAGGACGAAGGTCGCCATCATCAGCATCGTCAGGTAGATGAGGCCACCCATGAGGCCACCCACACCCGCTTCGCGTGGCTTCGTATTGGCGCCACCGATCACCAGGGCCATGGACAGCCCCAGCAGCAGCGCAAGCCCGGTGTAGTTCAGGGCAGAAAGCCACCACGGGCTGATTGGCGATTCGGCCCCCTGAGCCAACTGCCCCATCGCTGCCATGTCATCCGGCAGGTTGAACAGCGTGTAGCCGAACGCGAAAATCACCGCGACGATGATCAGCGGCGTCACCGTCGAAATGATGCTGGAGACCCGGTCGACGTCCATCAGCCCGGTGATCATCACCAGGATCAGCATGATCAGGGAGCCGACCCAGGCGGGCCAGCCGAACTGCTGCTCCAGGTTGGACCCGGCTCCCGCGAGCATCACGAACCCCACGGCAAACAGCGTGAAGGTCACGCCGAAGTCCAGGAACCTGGAGACGATCGGGTGGGACATGTTCCGGAACACCATGCGGTGCTCCTGCGCCAGGAAATAGCTGCCGAGCTGCAGGATCACTGCCCCGGCGATGGTCATCAGGACTCCGGCGAGCAGCGCGCCCCACAGCGCGGAAAGCCCAAAAGAGCCGAAATATTGAATGACCTCTTGACCAGTCGCGAAACCCGCGCCAACCAGGAGGCCCACAAAGGATAATGCAATTTTAAAAGTGTTTTTTAAAGACACTAACGAGAGCCTCTTTCGTAAATATCACAAATACGAACGCTCTCCAGTATTACTTAATATTCCCTTATTCTCATACTGCGAAACTGTGTTCGCAGACACAAATCTCCCCCGCAGCCCCTGGGTCATGCCAGTTCGCGGGCAAGGTCCAGGAGCTTTTTCTCGGCGCCGACATCTCCCACCATTTGCACGCTGGTCGGAAGCCCGTCGCTACCCTGCCCCATTGGCACGGCTAGCGCCGGCTGACCCGCGACATTCCACATGGCGGTGTAGGCGATCGAAGGCATGCTCAGCAGGGAGGCACGAATGGCCCCCTTCCCCACCAGCAGGTCAGCGCGGCGTGGCCGGTCGGCCACGGTCGGCGTGAGGATCGCATCAATACCCTCGCGGGCCATGATGTCCGAGACCTTGCGCCCAATGGTGGCTGCCCTCCTCTCCGCCCAGGAGACCATCTTCGGCCTCATGAGCGCGCCCACCAGCTTCGTCAGTCGGTGGCGCTTTTCGATGCGCTCGGGCTTTTCCAGCAGTCCGATTTCGCTCCGGATTCCGGCGAACATGAGGATCAGGAACGGCAGCGTGGGATCCGGCAGCCGAGCAGACAGCGGCCGAACCTCCACCCCCTGCGCCTCGAGCTGCGCGGCGGCACGCTTTCGCGCCTCGCGATTGGCCGTGGCCACCGGGATGAACGGCGTGCTCGAGAGGTCCAGCCACGCAACCCGCCAGGACCTCTCCCCTTCGTATCCACCCGGTCCGAGTGGAGCAGGATCGTCGTCCTGCAAGACGGACATCATCAGCTCGATGTCCTCCACCGTGCGCGCCATCGGGCCGGAGGTCCCCAGGGATTTCCAGAGGTCGGCATAAGGGGCGGTGGGCAGCACTCCCCGACCCGGTTTGAGCCCCACGAGCCCGCACATCGCCGCCGGGATCCGGACCGAGCCACCGCCGTCGCCGCCCATCGCCATCGGCACCATTCCCGCAGCCACCGCTGCTGCAGAGCCGCCGGAGGACCCACCCGGTGTTCGGGACAGGTCGATGGGATTGCGGGTCACCCCGTAACCCTGCGAGGAGGTCAGCGGGTAGGCGCCGAACTCCGGCATGTGAGTCTTGCCGATGATGATCGCCCCCGCGGCGCGGAGCCGGGCGACGACCGCGGAGTCTGCGGTCTTCGGCGTGTGGTTCGCGCGGGTGCCGAAGCTCGTCACCGCACCCGCGACATCGAGTTCCTCCTTAATAGCAATGGGAACTCCGTGGAGGGCGCCACGCTCCGAGGGATCAAGCTGGTCGAGCGATGCCGCATCCCGCAGGGCAGCTTCCGCGAAGACCTGGCTGAAGGCGTTAATGAAGCCGTCCCGCTCCTTGATGCGGTCGAGGGCGGCGCGCACCCCCTCAACCGCCGAACGCTCCGCTACCCGGCCACGCCACTGGTGCACGTCGAGCTCGTGCCACGGGGTATCCCCCGTGTCTTCGCGCCGGATGCTGGCGTTGTGTCCCTGAGGTGACATCTTCATCAACCGCTTTCTTCCGATCTATCTCCATCGCCGGGCCCCCGGGCTACAGCGGGGCACAGCGCTTGCCCGGTCGCCACACCCGCGTGTGAGCCCATATACCCCAAGTGGGTCGCGCTACGCCCCGGCGCCCGCCTTAGGCAGCGTGTACCTCAACTGCTCGCCAACCCGCTTCCCCGAGTGGATGCAGCCACCGAGGAAGGTTCCCTCCAGCGCGTTCTGGCCGTGCATACCGCCACCACCGAAGCCCGCGACCTCGCCGACCGCGTAGAGCCCCGGCAGGACTTCCCCATCGTTGGTGAGGCAGCGCCCAGCCAGGTCGGTCTCGATCCCGCCCAGGGTCTTTCGGGTCAGCACACTCAGACGCACGGCAATCAATGGCCCGTGCTTCGGGTCCATCAACTCGTGTGGTGCCGCACAACGCACCACCTTGTCGCCCAAGTACTGGCGTGCGGTGCGGATGTAATTGATCTGATAGTCCTTGGAGAACTTGTTCTCGATCTGGCTATCCCGGTCCTCAATCTGACGGCGCAGCTCGGCCTCGTCGACCTGCGGCTTATCAGGCCCGACTAGCTCGTTCATCTTCTTGACCAGGCTGCTGAGGTCGTCGGCGATCACCCAGTCCTCGCCGTGGTCCATGAAGGCCTGCACGGCGACCTGCATGCCGGAGCCAAGCTTGGAAAGCAGCTTCTTCACACTCTTGTCCGTCAGGTCTGGGTTCTGCTCGGAGCCGGAGAAGATGAACTCCTTGGCGGCGATGGTCTTGTTCAGGATGAACCAGCTGTACCCCATCCCGGTGCGCCCAATATGGCTCAGCGCCGCGAGGTTATCGCCGCCCGGGATGAGGTTGCTGGGCAGCCGCTGGCCCGCCGCGTCTAGCCACATCGCACTGGGACCTGGGATGATGCGAATACCGTGGCCCGGCCAGATGGAGTTCCAGTTGTGCATGCCCTCCGGGTAGTGCCAGGTCCGGTCGGTGTTCACGAGGTTTGCACCCGCAGTTTCGGAGATGCCGATCATGCGGCCGTCCACGTGGGCTGGCACGCCGGTAACCATGTCCTCCGGGGCGGGCCCCCAGCGGTCAGTCGGCCAGCGCTTGCGCACCAGGTCGAGGTTTCCGCCGATTCCGCCGGAGGCGACGACGGTGCCCGCCGCACGGAATTCGAACTCCCCCACGGCCGTTCGGGAGGATGCCTCGCCGCGCGGAAGATCCGTTGCTTCCAGGACCGTGCCGCGCACTCCCTCGATGCGGGTGCTCCCGTCAGCCCCGGTACCGGTGATCAGCTCGTCGACGCGGTGGCGGAACTCGAAGCGGATGCGCCCCTCCTGCTCCAGCTTCTCGACCTGCTCGCGGAAGACGCGGACGACCTCCGGCCCCGTCCCCCAGGTCAGGTGGAAGCGCGGCACGCTGTTGCCGTGACCGGAGGCGTCGCCGGAGCCGCGCTCAGCCCAACCGACGGTGGGCAGCACGTTGAGCCCCAGGTTCTTGAGGTAGCTGCGCTTCTCGTTGGCAGCGAAGCGGACGTACTCCCGACCCCAGGCCTTCGGCCAGCGGTCGTTCGGGGTGTCCTCGAACTGGGCGGAGTTCGCCCAGTCGCGCCAGGCCAGGTCTTCGCTATCTTTGACCCCCATGAGCCGCTGCTCCGGGCTGTCGACGTAGAACAACCCGCCGAGGGACCAGAACGCCTGTCCGCCCAGGTTGTTACGGTTTTCCTGGTCCAGGATGAGGACGTTCAACCCACTCGTTGCGGCCTCGTAGGCGGTGACGAGACCCGCCAGGCCTGCACCGACGACGATGACGTCCGGATTCCACTGCGTACTCAAACTGTCCTCCCCTTGTCTACGGGCATCTGCCTCGGCTCCACGGGCTCGTGGGGCGCGAATATAATTGGTTAGTTTAGGCAAAGGACATTGCTGTGTGCGCGATTTGCGAAACTTTGATCAGTGTCTCGCGGAACCGGGGCCACCCCGCGTTAACGGCGGTGGCGAATGACGAACTGCATGCAGTCGATGTCGCCGGCATTCACAAGCGCTTCGTGCAACGCGAGCTGGAAATCCCACAGGCGGCGGTAGATCGCGTCGAAGCCTGCGGCGGCCGCCTGGCGCTCGCGGGAGGCAAAGTGGGCACGCCACATCGGCAAGGTCGCTGCGAGGTGCGGTCCAAGGTGATTTTCGGCGACGACGTCCAGCCCGCCGGCGAAGATATGTTGGCGGATCAGCGCCGCCGGGGAGTATTCCAGCGCGGGCCAGATGTAGCCGCGCACCACGTCGAGGGATTCCCGCGCGGTGTCGCGCATCTGCGGGGTGGCGACCAGAGTCTGCACAACGGCCACGCCCCCGTCTGCGAGGAGCCTATCCACGGCGCGGAAGAAGTGACCGAGCCCGCCCTTTCCGAGGGTCTCCAGCCGCTCGGTGGAGAAGATCGCGTCGTATTCGCCTGCCCATTGCCGCGGCGAGGGTACCGGGCCACTGATCAGCTCGACGCGCACGCCGCCGGCTACGCCGGCCTGGCGCACACGGGAGCGCACCACCTCGGCGTGCTCCTCATCGGAGGTCAGCACACTCACCGAGGCGCCCCGCTGGGCCGCGAGAATCGCTAGCTGACCGCCGGAACTCGAGAGTTCGAGGACGCGGTCGCCCGGGCCAACATTCGCCTCGTCCAGCATCAGATTGATGCGGCGCAGCTGCCCGGAGTTGAGGTCCTGGCGCTGCGCGTCGGCGGGCTTGAGGTACCAGGTTTCATCAAGAGTGACGGGCTGCTCCGGCTTGCTGAGTCGGCGGCGCACACCTGCCAAACCGCGGGGCTCGGGATTCTCCTCGTCATCCACTAGAGTCTCCCCGGTCCTGCGGTCGACCTGAACGGTTTCCGTGGTGCGGGCGGCCGAGGCAAACAGCGCGGTGGCGGTGGCACGGGTGGCTCCCGCGTACAGCTCCACGAGACCATCGGGCAGCTCGCCGGCGCGCACCGAACCAAAATCATGGCGCGGCTTTCGTGGGCTAATCCCAGCCAGCAAGGTATTCATCGGCGCTTCGAGGGGCTGGCGAAGGAGAACTTCCAGCACCTTGACCAGGGGCGCGGCCCGCCACTCCCCGATCAGGTAGCTTTCCGCAAGCCCCAGCCAGCCTTGGGCAACCACCCGGTCGAGCATGAGCCCGTCTCGCACCTCGAGGTAGGTCTCGTCCTTGGAGTCGAAGGAGACCCCCTCATCGTCCAATAGCTCTTCCAACCGCTCGCGAAAGGCCTCGGATCGCTTACCGAGGAACCGGCCGCGGGGCAGCTCAGCGAGGTGCGGCCACCGCTCGGGGTCGATATAGGGGTCGAGAGAGAAACGCTCCACGGGAACTATCAGACACTCCTCTCCCGGTGCTCGCGGGGCCGACTCGGCCATTCGCGGTGGAGTTATCCCTAAAGTTAGCCGATATTGTGGCCCAAACGGGGTATTAACACTCAGGAAGCAACCCATATCAGGTGGATCCCGGAAGTGCTTTAGAAGGCCTTAAGCATTAGGATTGTTGAAGCACGCTTCGTGAGGATCTCACAGGGTCCGTATATCAGCGAGAACTTGAATACAAAAACCAAAAATATTGTGCTGAGGAGCATTAGTTTCTTATGACCACCAACTCCCTTGGTCCAGCAGGTAAGCGCCACCACGTCGTCATCATCGGCGGCGGTTTCGGCGGTCTGTTCGCGGCAAAGAAGTTCAAGGGCAAGGACATCGCGGTCACCATCATCGACCGCACCAACCACCACCTGTTCCAGCCGCTGCTGTACCAGGTCGCGACCGGTATCCTGTCTGAAGGTGAGATCGCACCTTCCATCCGCCAGCTGATGGCGGACGACGAGAACATCCGCGTGATCAAGGGCGAGGTCCGCAACATCGACATCGACGGTCAGAACGTCACCGCGGACCTGGGTGGCAAGGAAGCCGTCATCGAGTACGACTCCCTGATCCTCGCTGCGGGCGCTGCACAGTCCTACTTCGGTAATGACCACTTCGCCGAGTTCGCACCGGGCATGAAGTCCGTCGACGACGCGCTGGAGATCCGTGCCCGCGTCACCGGCGCCTTCGAGCGCGCCGAGATCACCACTGACCCGGAGGAGCGCCGCCGCCTACTGAACTTCGTCGTCGTCGGCGCGGGCCCGACCGGCGTGGAGCTGGCTGGTCAGCTGGCTGAGATGGCCCACCGCACCCTCGCCAAGGAGTTCCGCGAGGTCGACACCAACGACGCCCGCATCATCCTCATCGACGGTGGCCCGCAGGTTCTGCCTCCGTTCGGCAAGCGCCTGGGCCGCAAGGCTCGCCGCAAGCTTGAGGATCTTGGCGTCGAGGTCGTCCTGAACTCCCTGGTCACCAACGTGGACCGTGAGGGCGTGACCTACAAGAACATGAAGACGGGCGAGGAGTCCTCGATCCCGAGCTACGCCAAGATCTGGTCCGCCGGTGTGGCCGCTTCCCCGCTGGGCAAGCACGTCGCCGACCAGGCTGGTGTGGAGTCCGACCGCGCGGGTCGCGTCATGGTCAACGAGGACCTGACCCTGGGTGTGCACAAGAACGTCTTCCTCATCGGCGACATGATCAACCTCAACGGCCTGCCGGGCGTGGCGCAGGTCGCTATGCAGGGTGGTCAGTACGCTGCGAAGACCATCATCGACGAGATCGAGAACGGCACCAGCCCGGAGGCTCGCGCTCCGTTCGACTACTTCGACAAGGGCTCGATGGCGATCGTCTCCCGCTTCAACGCTGTGGTGAAGATCAACAAGGCCGAGGTCTCGGGCTTCATCGGTTGGCTGATGTGGCTGGCCCTGCACCTGCTGTACCTGGTCGGCTTCCGCAACCGCGCGATCGCCGCGTTCAGCTGGGGCCTGAACTCCGTTTCCCGCCGCCGCTGGCAGCTGGTTGCTACCCGCCAGCAGCTGCACGCCCGTAACGCGCTGAACAAGCTGCGCAAGCTGGAGGACGAGAAGGGCATCCGCTCCCTCGAGGTGCGCGATAACCTTAAGTTCGGCGAGGGGCGCGATACCCCGGCTGACGCCGACTAGTCCCCGCGCTGGCGCCGAACGCGCTAGAAAAGCTCGATCCCCGGCCCCACCTTCGTGGTGGGTGGCCGGGGATTTTTGCTGGGCTCGCTATGCGTCCGCGCGGCGACGAGGAGCCGTGGAGCGGGGCTATTACCCCTTATTCATCACGGCGGTTTTCAGCATGGTCAGTGCAAGCAGCTTGCCGGTCTCCTCGTTGCGGTGCTCGACGCGCCACAGGTGGGAGGTCGAGCCCAGGTGCTCAGCCGTCGCGGTGGAGACGATGACGTCGCCAGGCTTCGACGGTCGCAGAAAGTCCGTGCTGTTGTTCGTTCCCACGACGATCGGGCCCGCGCCCGCAGCAACGAAGCTGGCCATGCTGGCTGCGGTCTCCCCCAGCGTGGCGTAAATACCTCCGTTGGTGATCCCCCAAGGCTGCAGGTGCATCGCCTTCACCTCCAGGCGGAGGGTGAGGGAATGAGGTGCCACCTCGGTGTAGCGAACACCCAGTGCCTCTTCCAATCCGTTGGTGGCGGTCGAAATTCCGTTGAGGGTGTCGAGCTCTTCGGCGGTGAGCTTACGCTGGCTAGCCGTGCTACTGAGCTGCAACATGGTCGTCACGTGTTCGTTCATGCCAATAGATTAACCACTAAGCATCGGGGTAAACTGGGAAATCATGAGTAAACCTTCGGCACCGAATCTTTCCTCGAATCAGGCACCCGCAGGCGCACCAGATGGCGAGCTCGCCCAGATCGGCGTGATCGGCCTGGCGGTGATGGGGTCCAACATCGCCCGCAACTTCGCGAATCACGGCCACACCGTGGCGGTTTTCAACCGCACTTTCGCCCGCACCGAGGGCTTCATGGAGAACTTCGGCGAGCAGGGTTCTTTCATCCCAGCCGAGACTTTGGAAGCCTTCGTGGCTTCCCTCGAAAAGCCGCGCCGCGCGCTGATTATGGTGCAGGCCGGCCCCGCTACGGATGCCATGATCGAGCAGCTCGCCGATCTCATGGACCCGGGCGACATCATCATCGATGGCGGCAACGCCCTGTACACGGACACGATCCGCCGCGAGAAGGAGATCTCCGCGCGTGGCCTGCACTTCGTCGGCACCGGAATCTCCGGCGGCGAGGAAGGCGCGCTCAACGGGCCGGCGATCATGCCGGGTGGCACCGCCGAGGCTTATGAGTCCCTGGGCCCGCTGCTGGAGTCCATCTCCGCGAAGGTTGATGGTCAGCCGTGCTGTGCGCACATCGGCCCGGACGGCGCGGGGCACTTCGTCAAGATGGTGCACAATGGCATCGAGTACGCGGATATGCAGGTCATTGGCGAGGCCTATCACCTGCTGCACTACGGGGCGGGGCTGAGTCCAAAGGAGATCTCCGAGGTCTTCCGCGAGTGGAATACCGGCGAGCTGGAGTCCTACCTGGTGGAGATCACCGCCGAGGTTCTGGCTCAGGTGGATGCTGAGACTGGCAAGCCGTTGGTGGACATCATCGTGGATGCCGCCGGCCAGAAGGGCACCGGTCGCTGGACCGTGAAGTCCGCCTGCGACCTGGGTATCCCGGTCACCGGCATCGGCGAGGCGGTCTTCGCTCGCGCGCTGTCCTCCGACGGCCCGGCCCGCCAGGCCGCCCAGGGCAAGCTCGCCTCCGGTGAGCTGGCTGCCCCAGTGGACGCCGCCCAGCGAGAGGCCTTCATCGAGGACGTCCGCCGCGCGCTGTACGCCTCGAAGATGGTCGCCTATGCCCAGGGCTTCGACCAGATCCTCGCAGGTTCGGAAGAATACAGTTGGGACGTCGACCCCCGGGATCTGGCCCGCATCTGGCGCGGTGGTTGCATCATCCGCGCCCGTTTCCTCAACCGCATCGTCGATGCCTACGAGGCTGACCCGCAGCTGCCGTCCCTGCTGCTGGATGAGTACTTCCTGGAACAGATGTCTGGTCTGGTGGACTCGTGGCGCCGTGTCGTCGGGACCGCGACCGCCCAGGGGCACCCAGTTCCGGTGTTCGTCTCGTCGCTCTCCTACTACGACTCCCTGCGTGCCCAGCGCCTGCCGGCCGCGCTGATTCAGGGCCAGCGCGACTTCTTCGGCGCCCACACCTACGGCCGCGTGGATAAGCCTGGTGCCTTCCACACCCTCTGGTCCGGCGACCGCAGCGAGGTCGAGGCTTAAGTGCCGTCGCCTGACCCCGAGCCGCCGTCTTCCCAGCCCGAGTTTCGATCGCTCGGGCTACCAGTAGCGCTCGCCCAGTCTCTGCAGCGCGCGGGGCTACGTGAAGCCTTTCCGATCCAGGCCAGCGTGATCCCCTCCGCCGTTGAGGGGAAGGACGTGCTGGCCAGTGCACCGACTGGCTCGGGTAAAACGCTCGCCTTCGGGCTTCCCATGCTGGCTCGGTTGAGTTCCGGGGATCTGCCGCGCACGACGCGGCCGGGCAATCCTCGGGGTGTGGTGCTCTGCCCCACCCGCGAGCTCGCGGAGCAGGTCTTCGAGAACCTGGACCCTCATGCCGCTGCTCTGGGTCTGCGCGCGCTGGTCCTGGTGGGAGGGGTCAAGGTGCGGGCTAACCTCACCTCCCTCGCCCGCACGGTGGATATCGTCGTGGCCACCCCGGGCCGGTTGAACGACCTCATTAAACGCCGTGCGATCTCCCTGGAGCACTGCGCCGTCACGGTCGTGGACGAGGCCGATCACATGGCAGACCTGGGGTTTCTTCCCCAGGTGCAGGCAATTCTCGAACGCACTCCGCAAGACAGCCAGCGGCTGCTCTTCTCCGCAACATTAGACGGCGAGGTCGCGGCCCTGGCTGAGGGCTGGACCCGTCACCCGGTCCGAATCGAGGCTTCCGGCGCACGCTCGAACTCGACAGCAGCGCCGGTCCCCGCCTCCGGTGCAGGACACCAGGCTGAGGCAGAAGCACGAGCCACGGGTGCTCGCCCAACTCCACGCGCAGCCAAGGACGAGGGTTCTCCGGTGGAGTTCCTCCTCAGCGAGGTCGCCGATAACGGCCAGCGTCAGGCGGCGGTCCGCGCGATCGCACGCAAGGTGCCCCGCGTGATTCTTTTCGTGCGCACCACCCACTCGGTGGCGCGCTGGGCGAAGTACCTCTCGGCGGGCGGCGTCAAGGTCGCCGCCCTGCATGGCAACCGCGGCCATCAGTCCCGCCAGCGGGCGCTCGCTGACTTCCGGGAAGGCAAGGTGCGCGTGCTTGTCGCCACCGACATCGCCGCCCGGGGCATCGATGTGCCGGGCGTCCGCGCCGTCGTGCACATCGACCCGCCACGCGATCCCAAGGCGCTCGTGCACCGCTCGGGTCGAACCGGCCGCGCGGGCGCGTCCGGCACGGTCGCCCTGCTTGCCTTCCCCGACCAGGTCCGCGAAGTTTCGACCATGATGCGGGCCGCTAACCTGGGCTACGAGAAGGTCGAGTCCACCAGGCTCGTCCGCCGGATTCTCCGTGAATAACCACCACCGCCCCGGGTCCCCGGGGCACGCGCAACCCACCACCCACTCACTCCTCGCCAAGGACAACTTCTCAAGAATATGGACATACTGCTGAGCATTCTCGGCCTCGCGGGCTTCATTGCATTGACCGCGGGCACCGGGCTGTTCGTCGGGATCGAGTTCGCCATCACCGGTCTCGAAAGATCGACCATCGACCAACACGTTAAGGACAAGAATGACGGCCCGGCACGCCTTATCCAAAAGGCTCACGGCGAGCTCTCGCTGCTGCTTTCCGGAGCCCAGCTGGGCATCACGATCACGACCCTGGCCACTGGCTTCCTCGCCGAACCGATCCTGGCGAAGTTCTTCACCCCGATGCTGGATCTGTTCGGCATCCCGCACTCCGCCTCGATGGCGATCGCGCTGACCCTCGCGGTCATCCTGGCCACGGCCCTCTCCATGATCTTCGGCGAGCTGGTGCCGAAGAACCTGGCGATCACCGACCCGCTGAAGGTCGCGCGCTTCACCATCCGCCCGGTGTGGGCCTTCAACCAGTTCTTCCGCGGCTTCATCTCCTGGCTCAACAACCTCGCCAACTTTGTACTGCACCGCTTCGGCATCGAACCGGCCGATGAGCTCGCGAGCGCCCGTAGCCCGAAGGAGCTTGCCGCCATCGTGAAGTCCTCCGCCGGCACCGGCGAGTTCACGCAGGCCAAGGCACAGATCCTGGACCGTTCCCTGCGATTCCGGGACATCTCGGCCGACGACATCATGACGCCGCGCTCCACCGTCGAGTCGCTGGATGAAGAGGACACCGCCGACAAGCTGATCCTGCTCGCAATGGAGACCGGCCACTCCCGCTTCCCCGTTACCCGTGGCGATTTGGACGACACGATCGGCGTCGTCCACGTCAAGGACGCGGTCGCGCTACAGCCGGAGCGGCTGGCGACGACCACCGTCAAACGCCTCGCCCGCCCCGTCCCCACCGTCCCAGAAAGCCTGGGTGGCGAGGCCGTCCTGCAGAGCGTGCGCTCCGCCGGTTCGCAGCTGATTCTCGTCGCGGACGAGTACGGCGGAACCTCCGGCATCATCACCATCGAGGACGTCGTCGAGGAAATCGTCGGCGAGGTCTGGGATGAGTATGACGATAAGGACGAGGACGCCGAGGTCCGCCGCACCGGGCAGATGTGGGAGATGTCCGGCCTGGTCCGTACCGACGAGATCTTCGAGGAAGTCGGCTACACCGCCCCGGACGGCCCCTATGAAACCCTCGGTGGGCTCGTGATGTCTGCCCTGGGCAGGGTGCCGGTGGAGGGTGACCAGGTGGTCCTCCCCCGCTCCGAGCGGGAACTCCGGGACTCGTTTGAAAGCGGGCTGAACAACCGCTGGTTGGCCCGCGTGATCTCGATGGATAAACACCGCGTCGACCGGGTGATCCTGAGCCCGATCACCGAGGAACAGGCCGCAGAGTACATCGACGAGGAGGGTGAAAACTAATGGGTGATTTGTGGGGCATTCTTCTTGCCGCTTTTCTGATCCTGGTCAACGCCTTCTTCGTGGCGGTGGAGTTCGCGCTGATCTCCTCCCGCAAGGACCGCCTGGACTCGATGATCGCCTCGGGTAACCAGCGGGCGAAGAAGGTCCGCTACGCCGTCGAGCATCTGACCATCATGCTGGCGGGCGCGCAGTTCGGTATCACCATCGCCTCCGTCCTGTTGGGCATGATCGGCGAGCCGGCGATCGCCCACCTCATCGAGGCCCCGCTGGCGGCCCTGGGGCTGCCGGAGAGTTTCGTCCACCCGATCGGCTTTACCATTGCGCTGCTGCTGATCACGATGCTGCACATCGTGCTGGGCGAGATGGTGCCGAAGAATATCGCGCTCGCTGGACCGGAGACGGTGGGTACGTACCTGGTTCTGCCGCACCTGGCATTCGTTAAGGTCACGCACCCGATCATGGTCGTGCTGAACTGGATGGCCCGCACCGTGCTGCACGCCTTCGGTGTCGAGCAGAAGGATGAGCTGGACTCCACGGTCTCGCCGCACGAGTTGGCGAACATGATCGCGGAGTCCCGTTCCGAGGGGCTGATCGCCGCCGACGAGGCGGACCGCATCTCCAACGCTTTGGCTAGTTCCCGCCGCGCGATGGGCGAGGTCCTCATCCCCCGTGAGGATGTCTACGCCCTGCCCTTCGGTGCGTCCGGACCGACGGTCATGGAGGTGCACCGGGCGGTGGTGGAGACGGGTTTTTCCCGCTTCCCTGTCGCCGATTCGAACGGCACCTGGTTGGGTTACGTGCACGTCAAGGACGCGCTGGACGACTTCCTCGCCGACCGCGACGTCGCCGTCCCCATCCGCCCGCTGATCACCGTGACGAGCACGCAGAACTTCGACCTGGCGATGCGCGCGATGCGCGTGAACTCCTCGCACGTGGCCGCGGTCGTGGAGAACGGGCGCACCATCGGTCTGGTGATGCTGGAGGACATCATCGAGGAGCTCGTGGGCACTGTCCGCGACTGGACCCACGACTAGAAGCACTAGGTCCCCCCGAAGAGAAAAGGAGGCGGCAAAGGCCTGCATGGCTATTGATACGCAGCTATCCCCCACCCGCCCGGCCGAGCGTGTGCTGGGCTGGGATGATTGGCAGGCCCGCGAGGCTGTCCACCAGCAGCGAGTGGAATCGCTGACCGCGGCACACCAGGCGCGCCGCAAGCAGGGTGAACGCCACCCGGTGTGGGACTTCTTGTTCAGCTACTACCCGGTAACCCCTGGGAAGCTGAAGAAGTGGCACCCGGGGCTGGGCACCGCGCTGGAGATCCACCCGGACGAACCGGTGGAGGGCTTGCCGCAGGTGAAGGACTTCTACCACCGCGTTGGGAATACCTGGGTGCTGGATCCAGCGGCGTTTCTGTTCCGCCGGGGCAAGACCGCCCGGTTCATCCGGCGGCTGCTCGCGGCGACGGCTGCCCGGCCTGCGGTCTTAAGCTGCTTCGGGCTGCACGAATGGGCCATGGTTTACCGGGATGCCCCGCGGCACCCGGAGCCGCTTCGGCTGGGTGCGGCTGGCACCAACGAGGTCGTGGAATCCCACGAGCTGAAGTGCACGCACTTCGACGCCTTCCGGTTCTTCACCTCTTCTTCCGCGCCGATGAATGCGAATCAGCTCACCAGGGAAAGCCAGGAACTCTTTGAGCAGCCGGGCTGTCTGCACGCGGGCATGGACTTGTACAAGTGGGCGACCAAGCTGGGCCCGGTGGTGCCGGGCGAGCTGTGGGTGGATTGCTTCGAGCTGGCTCGGGACTTCCGGCAGCTGGACATGGAGGCCAGCCCCTATGACCTGCGGGAATGGGGTTTCGAGCCGGTGCGCATCGGGACGGCCGAAGGAAAGGCGGAGTACGTCCGCCGCCAGCGAGAGCTGACGACCAGGGCCCAGGAGCTGCGCGGCGAGCTGCTGGAGATTCTGGATCTGCTGCTCAGCCACGAGGACCACCCCCAGCAGCCGACGCAGGACGCGCCGGGCATGTGATCGACGGCTGGGGTGCACCGAACTGCACTAAACTGAAGGGTTGAACACGATTTTTGGAGGGTCGATGGCGCGTCACGCGAATGGTGAGAATAACTTCAAGGTCGCCGGGTGGGTCTGGGCCGTGCTGATCGCGGTCGTGCTGGTCACCGCACTGATCATCGGCTGGTCAGCGGTGTCGAAGAATAACCAGGAGACGGTGGCCGCCGAGGAGTGCGCGGAAGGCGACTACGAACTGAGCGTCTGGGCCGCCCCCAAGGCCAAGTCGGCGGCAGAGGACCTCGCAAACGCGTATAACGACGCCGACCGGGTCGTCGCCGATCACTGCGTCACCGCCGCTGTCTCCGAGGTCGCGGACCGCGACGGCCTGTCCAAGCTGGACTCTGAGGTCCCTGCAGCGTGGGTTCCGGAGGACGCCGCGGCAGTCCTTCCGGCCGCGAAGGATCACGGCGTGCGGGTGGCTGGTAGCAAGGCCCCGACGGTCGGCGATCCAGCCCGACCGGTGCTCCGCCTTGAGGCCGGCGACCGGGTGCCGGAGCTTGGCCAGCGTGCGGCTTCAGACTTCACCAGCTTCGCGGTTGAGGAGCAGAAGCTGCCGACCACCGAGGTGGCCACGCTGACCGGCGGCAAGGGCGACGGCGCTAAGGACGCGAAAAGAGCCGAGGACGAGAAGGCTAAGGGCTCCAAGAAGGGCAAGGATAAGGCAAAGAAGCCGGCGCTGGCCCGTGGCACGGACGTCACCTTCCTGCTGGATACCTCCGACGCGATGGGTGTCGTCGAGGGCGATGCGCGCCGTCTCGACGTGGTGCGCGGTGCACTGCACTCTGCCTTCCAGAGGGTTGGCGAGAACGAGGGTGCGGTGAGCCTGTGGAACTACTCTTCGCAGCTCTCCCCCGGGGCACGCACTCCATACCGCGTGAACGTCGACCTCTCGGCCCGCGATGGTGGGGCGGGCGCCGGTGCGGTGCTGGATCAGCTGAATGTGGGCGGCGGCAACCACGCCAACGTTTCCATCTCGGCCGCTCACAAGGCGGCGGTGGATTCCGCTGCGGCGGCGGGCGCGGAGAAGCCAGCCGGCCGCATGGTCGTGGTGCTGGCAGGTAAGAACCAGGACGGGCTCTCCGTCGAGCAGCTGAAGGCCCAGCTGGCGGCGGCCAACCCGCAGGTGCGGGTGGACATCGTGGGTATCGGTGGCGATGTTTCCGTAGACGAACTCACGCAGATCGCGGAGGCGACGGGCGGAAAGTTCTACCCCGCCCGCGACGCGAAGGCCGTGGACGGGGTACTGAAGGATATTCTTTAAGCCCCGCTGCGGTCAGGGGGCAGCGAGGCTTAAAAGTTTCTCGAAGGCTGCGGCCTAGGCCAGGCGACGGCGGCGGCGACGCTCGGCGAGCTCGTCGATCGCCGGGTCCTGGGAAATCTTCTCCGATGGGAAGCTCGTGATGTCGCCACTGAGCTCCTTCATCAGGCCTGGAACGGCGATGCCGAACACGCCCTGGCCACCATTGAGCAGGTCGATGACCTCCTCGGAGGAACGGCACTCGTAGACGGTCGTGCCGTCGGAGACGAGGGTCAGGCCGGCGAGGTCATCCACGCCGAGGTTCTCCAGCTTGCTGACTGCCTTGCGGATGTTCTGCAGGGAGATGCCGGTATCCAGCAGGCCCTTGACGATCTTCAGCACGAGGATGTCGCGGAAGGAGTACAGGCGCTGGGAACCGGAGCCGGAGGCGTTACGGATGGAGGGCTTCACCAGGTCGGTGCGTGCCCAGTAGTCGAGCTGACGGTAAGTAATACCTGCGACCTGGCATGCGATGGGCACGCGGTAGCCCACCTCATAGTCTGGCCCGTGCACATCGAAGAGTGCATCCTGCTGGCCTTCGTTCGTACCCATTCGCTTCTCCTGACCGTGGCCGCTTACGCGGTCCCCTCTTGTTAGTTAAAGAATAGCCGGGTCGGCGGACACGTCAACCGCAAACCCTTAAGTTCAAGTTCAAGGTTAACATTAACATCCACAACAAACGACACATGTGTAACAACACGCGTGTCAGATAACTTTTGCGGACGCCCCCGGGGTCGCCTTCCACCAAAAAAACTAAGGCCCGCGCCCCTCCCCTTTGTAGGAGGTAGGCGCGGGCCCAAAAGCTCTAGAGAATCTAGTCGAGGTTGCCCTTCACGATGGCGGCGTTGAGGGAGAGCAACAGCGCAGAGACCTCGCGAGCCGTTTCCGCGGAGCGCTGGCGCGCGTTTTCGTCGCGGGCGTGCTTCAGCGGATCAGAAACGCGGGAGACCAGGTCGAGCTGGCGGTGCGCGATGGTCATCATGGCCTTCAGGTGGCGGCCGTCGAGGCCGAACTCGCTGAGCCGGTCCGCCAGCTGCACGATCGTAATGTCGTCCACGCTGAAGAAACCGGACTGGTCGGCCATGACCAGGCCGAGGCGGATCAGGCTACCGGTGAAGGAGTCCTCCACACCAGCACGCGCCGTCAGGTCCGCACGCGTCAGGCGGCGTGGCTCCGAGGTGCGGAACTGCTCCGCGGACATCGCACCGGCGATCTGGCGCTTGGCGTAGACCGGGGTGACCTTCCCGGCGTCCATCGCATCGAGCTGCTCCTTGATGACCTTCAGCGGCAGGTAGTTATCACGCTGGTGGGTCAGGATGTAGCGCAGACGCTGGATGTCCTCCGGGGAGAAGCGGCGGTAGCCGGACTGGCTACGGCGAGGGGTGATGAGCCCCTCGGACTCCAGGAAGCGGATCTTGGAGACCGTCACATCCGGGAAGTCCGGCTTCAGCTGCTTCAGCACATCGCCAATGGAGGCGGTGGGAAGCACCTTCTCCCCGGTCTGCGCCGGGTTCTGCTCGAGCAGCTTCTTCGCTGCGTTACCTTCTTGTGCCGCCACGGGTTTTAGCTTTCCTTCGCGCCGTTCAGGAACACGAGGCGGAACTTGCCGATCTGGATCTCGTCACCGTTGGACAGGACCGCAGAGTTCTTCGGCTCGCGGTTGACGTAGGTGCCGTTCAGGGAGCCGACGTCCACGACCTCGTAGTCCGCACCGTTACGGCGGAACTCGGCGTGGCGACGGGAGACGGTGACGTCGTCCAAGAAGATGTCGCTGTCCGGGTGACGGCCAGCGGCGGTGGTCTCCTGATCGAGGAGGAAGCGGGAACCGGCGTTCGGGCCGCGCTTCACCACGAGAAGGGCGGAGCCCTCCGGCAACCCCTCGACACCGGAAGGAGATGCGTCGGCCTGGGCGCCGGACTCCATCTCCTTCAGGAGGTCCGCGCGAAACACCGATGTGGTCTCGACAGATGCCTCCGGCTTACCGGTGTTCTGGCTCATAGTGAGATCCTCTCTGGAACGTATTTGGCTAACGACAACACAATACTACCCCGCAAGCGATGGAGAGTCACCGCGGTTGTTTTCACAAGTTCATAACTATCTGAACATCTGCGCCACAGAGCCGATCAACGAGCCGCCACCGCTGGAAAGCGGATTGTCGTTGACCATATAAGTCCAGGTCGCAGACGGCTTGTGGAGGCCGAGGCCATCCAGATCCACGCCTTCGCTGGTGAATTCCGCCTCAGCAAAGGTGTCCTCCGCCTTGTTCACCGCACGGGCTGCCAAGTCGCCGAACGCGGCGATGGACATGCGGTGGAACTCGTCGATGGGCGACTCCCGGGCAATGGCGCGCAGGTGGATGGACTCCCGGATGTCGTCCAGGTAGGCCAGGTGCTCGCTCCATTCCAGGTCCAGATGGAAGAGCATGATCGCGCGGGCCGATTGCTCCAGCACGGTCTGCTCGATGCCCTGCTCCTGGAGGCTGGCGGCCTTCTGTGGCTGCGCGTCGGCGAGCTCCTGCCAGGCAGCATCGGTGTCCAGTAGCTTCTGACGGCGGGCATCGATAATGTCCCGCTGGTCCTTGATGAGCTTGTTGTACTTCCAGGTCGTGGCGTGGATGTCCAGCATCTGGCCTTCGGTGACGCGCTGGCAGTGATCGACGAAGTTCGCGACCTTCTTCTGATTCAGGCGACCGCTCGCGTCCGGCTGGGCCTCCAGGCTCTCCCCGGCACCGCCGGTTTCCACGACATCATCCTGCAGGGAGACGAAGAAGACCGAGCTACCGGGATCGCCCTGGCGGCCCGCGCGCCCGCGCAGCTGGTTGTCCAGGCGCTGGGAGCGGAAGCGTCCCACGCCGACCACGTGCAGTCCCCCGGCCTCGACGGCGGCGTCGCGGGCGGACTCGTCCTTACCGCCGAGCTTGATGTCCGTACCGCGGCCTGCCATCTGGGTGGAGACGGTGACGTGGCCGGGGCGCCCTGCTTCGGCGACGACGGCGGCCTCGGCCTCGTGGTTCTTCGCGTTCAGGATCGAGCTCTCCACGCCGCGGGCGGCGAGGGCCTCGGCGATGCGCTCGGAGGCGGCGACGTCCTGGGTACCGATGAGCTGCGGCTGGCCGGTCTCCTGGACCGCGAGGATGTGCTCGATGACGGCGGCGTCGCGTTCCTCGTCGGTGGCGTAGATGCGGTCGGCCTCGTCGAAGCGTTTGGTCGGCACGTTCGGGTCGATGACCGAAACCTGCAGGCCGTAAAACTGGCGCAGCTGGTCCCCGGCCGCCAGGGCCGTGCCGGTCATGCCGCAGACGGTCGGGTACATGCCGATCAGGGCCTGGATGGTGATCTGGTCGAGGATGCGCCCACCATCGGTGACGCGCAGCCCCTCCTTGGCCTCCACCGCGGCCTGCAGGCCATCGGGCCAACGCTGCAGGTCGGCAATGCGGCCCCGCGAGCCGTCGATGAGGGCGACGGAGCCGTCCTTGACGATGTAGTGGACGTCCCGGATGAGCAGGTGCTCGGCGTGCAGGGCGACATTGACCTGGACGAGCGTCTGGCCGGCGTCTTCGCCGTCCTTGCCTTCCGAGTACAGGGAGTCGATGCCGAGGGCGTCCTCGACGAACTTCGACCCCTTATCTGTGAGGAAGACGTTGCGGCGGTCCGGGGAGATGGTGAAGTGCTCGTTTTCCTCCATCCGCTGGACCAGCTGGGTGATTTGCCCGGCTGGCGCGGTGCCCGGCTCGCTACCCGCGAGGACGAGTGGAACGAGGGCTTCGTCGACGAGCACGGAGTCCGCCTCGTCGATGACGGCGACGTCCGCGGGGGTGCGGACGACCTCAGCGCGTTCGGTGGCCAGGTGGTCGCGGAGGACGTCGAAGCCGAGTTCGTTGATCGCGCCGAAAACGATGTCCCGCTGGTAGATCTCGCGGCGCTGCTCGGAGGTCAGCTCCTCCTGGATGGCGCCGTGGGTGAGCCCGAAGAAGTCGAACATCGGGCCCATCCATTCGTCGTCGCGGGCGGCGAGGAAGCCGTTGACGGTGATGACGTGCACGCGCTTGCTCTGCAGTGCGTAGCCGATGGTGGCCATCGCGCCGGTCAGGGTTTTGCCCTCACCGGTGGCCATTTCGGCGACGTCCCCGTTGAGCAGGGCGAGGGTGCCCTGGAGCTGGACGTCGAAGGGGGCGATGCCGAGGGTGCGGCGGGTGACCTCCCGGAGGACGGCGAGCAGCTGCGGGACGTCCTTGATGCGGCCGTCCTCCCCCTCCCCTGTCTTAACAACCGCGTCTGCTGCGGCGGCGCGGAGCTCGTCATCAGTAGCGCCGGTGTAGCGCTCAGGGTTGGCCTGTGCGACGACCGCCCGGGACTTCTTCTGATTCTTCTTCGGCGACGTGCCCATCGCACGCCAGAACCAGTCAAATGCAGCCATGTGCTCTTCTATAACCTCGTGTCGGATCGACGCTTGCTTATGCGCCGTCCACTTTACCGGGCAGCCCGGACATGCCCGCCCAAAGTGGGGCACCTTGCTGTTCAGGGGTGGTCCAGCACCTATGCTTAGAGGCTATGAGCGAGATCACTTTTATCCCCACGGCAGACTTGGTTGACATCATCGGAACGGAGTCCCGGTCCTGCGACACGCAGTTCCAGGACCTCGGCGGCAAGGTCGAGTTCTGCGGCCGCATCACCACGGTGTCCTGCTTCCAGGACAATGCGCTGCTGAAGTCCATCCTCAGCGAGCCGAACCCGGGCGGCGTGTTGGTCATCGATGGCCAGGAGTCCCTGCACACCGCACTGGTGGGCGACATCATCGCCGGCCTGGGGCAGGAGAACGGCTGGGCGGGTGTGATCGTCAACGCCGCGATCCGCGACAGCAAGGCCATCGGCGAGATGGACTTCGGCTGCAAGGCGCTGGGCACCAACCCGCGCAAGTCCACGAAGACGGGGGCGGGCGAGAAGGATGTTGTGCTGCGCTTCGGTGGCGTGGAGTTCAACCCGGGCGAGTACGTGTACGCGGACTCGGACGGCATCATCGTCACGGAATCCCCGGTTGACCCGCAGTAATGCCCACTGGCGGGGCTGATTAGTACGCGCCCTGAACCATGCTGTACTGTTACAGGGCGTAACGGGCTGTGGCGCAGTTTGGTAGCGCACTACACTGGGGGTGTAGGGGTCGCAGGTTCAAATCCTGTCAGTCCGACCACGTGAAGGAAGCCCTGGCCGCAAGGCCAGGGCTTCAGTCGTTTCCGCAGGTCGAAGCAACGGGCAGGTCAACCAGCGCCCCCCCAAGCCCCATGGCAAAGCTCACATAGTCACGGATGCAGCCACGGATTTGGCACAAATCTGGCACGGACATTGAGATCAGGGGCCACTTCCCTACTTGTCCAGCCCGCGCATTTCCGTTGCCGCTACTATCGACACTGGCCGACGCACTGACAGCGCGGCTGCTGGCGTCCCAGCGCCGACAGATAAAGTCCCGGCAATAGAAAAAGACCTCCCCGAGCCGAAGCCCGAAGGAGGTCAGACGCGCCCGAAGGCGGTCCAATATTAGCCCTTGATCGCAGCAACGATTGCCTGGAAAGCACCGCTGATAGCGCCAACAAGAACGTCAAACAGGGTAGAGATGAGCTCGAACATGATGTTCTCCTTACTAGTGGAAGGTGTCGCACCCGGGGGTTGATCGGTGCACCCTTGACGCTAACAATTCATTTCGAGTGCACTTATTTGCCCAAAACTATCGACCCCCTAAGCGGGGGCACGGAAACGCCCCCACCTGCGAATTAAGAGCAGGTCACCCCTCGCCCCCCACCCTCACTTCCTGTGACAAGCAAGACCGCAGGTAGGCGCCCCAGCCTCACGTCGACGTTCCCAACAACCCGATTGACAACGCCGCTTCCTGCCAAAGGCCGACGACGGAGAAACAGCGACAAGGAGATAAGACCAAGAAACCCGCCTAGCGCCTAGCGAATGCGGGACCCATGACAAAAGTCACGGGCAAGTGGTGACAGAACATATGTCTGCTCCCCACGCTGGATTTCTAGCGTGAAAACCATGAGCACGACACACACCACCCACGCAATAGAAGCCACCGGAGTCGGCAAAACCTTCAACCCGCGCTCCAGCCGCCCCGTCCACGCGCTGAAGAACGCGAACCTCACCGTCCAGCCGGGCGAGATTATCGCCCTCCTCGGCACCAACGGAGCGGGTAAAACCACGCTACTGGACCTCATCCTGGGGCTGACCACCCCAACGGCCGGCACCGTCACCGTCATGGGTCTCTCCCCCACGCAGGCCGTTTACAAACAGCACATCGGCGCGCTGATGCAGACCGGCGGCCTGCTCAACGAGCTCACGGTCAAAGACACCGTGGAGATGATCGCCGCAACCTTCCCGAAGCACCTGCCCCTCAATGACGTCATCGCACAGGCCAACCTGGAGCCCATCTACTCCCGGCGCGTGGGCAAATGCTCCGGCGGTGAACAACAGCGCCTCCGCTTCGCCCTAGCCATCCTCGGCAACCCGGAGATCCTCATCCTGGACGAACCGACCGCAGGGATGGACGCCGGCGCACGTCGCCGCTTCTGGGACTCCATGACTCACCAGGCACGGCAAGGAAAAACGATCATCTTCGCCACCCACTACCTGGAGGAAGCAGAAAACTTCGCCCAGCGCATCGTCCTCATGAACAACGGCGAGATCATCGCCGACGGCACCACCACCGAACTGCGGAACATGAGTGCCGACCGGGTGGTCACCGCCGAATTCCCGGGCGAAATCCCTGACCTGACCAGGCTGCCTGGGGTGACAGGCAGCGACATCAACGGCAACCGCCTGACTGTCACCACCGAGGATTCCGACGCGCTCGCCCGCTATCTGCTGACCGGCACCGACGCCCGCAACCTTGCCATCAGCAGCCACAGCCTGGAAGACACCTTCCTCGCACTAACGCAAGAAAACCAGGAGGCGTAGAACCATGAACACCACCCTGAAATTCACCGGTCACGAACTCCTCCGCCTGCGCCGGGATATGACCACCCTGTTCTTCAGCATCGGGCTGCCGATCTTCTTCTACCTCATCTTCGGGGCGTTGCAGGACTACGGCGAGCAGGAGATGAACGGCGGCAACCTCGCCGCATTCGTCATGCTAGGGATGGCTTTCTACGCCGGCGTGGTGGGCGCGGTCGGCGCCGCAGGATCCGCCGTCACCGATAGCCGCAGCGGGTGGGGCCGACAGCTGGCACTCACACCGCTGCGCCCCTGGCAGCTGGCGTTCGCGAACACGGTGAGCATCGCTGTGCGCGCGGTACTGCCGATCGTGGCTGTGTTCATCGTCGGCGGGCTGACGAGGGCGCAAATGCAGCCCGAGCAATGGGCCTTGAGCTTCCTCGTGTGCGTGCTGTGCTCCATCCCCTTCGGCTTCTACGGCCTAGCCTGGACGCTGATGGTCCCCAAGGAGAACACAGTCGGCGTGGCCACCGGATCCATCGTGATCCTCGCCTTCGCAGGCAACGTATTCATGCCGCTGAGCGGGACGTTGCTGGATATCGGAAGGTTCACCCCGATGTATGGGGCGATGATGCTGGTGCGCTGGCCACTGGCCGAAGGCGCCCAAGTTGTTGGCACCGGGCTGATCACCGAACCGATGTGGCACGCCTGGGTTAGCATCGCGGTATGGACGGCGATCTTCGTGGGCTTCTGCCTCATGATGGGCAAGCGAGACAAGAGCCGAAGCTGATGCGTACCTTCGAGGGGTTCCAGTTCAACAACGCGATCTTCGCCTCAATATGGCTGGTGTTCCTGGGGCCGGTTCTGCTCCAGGTCTACGCGGGCGATGAGTTTAGCGCCGGAGATAAAACCTGGATGACGGCCTGCGTGCTGATTTTCAGCGCCGTCTACTTCTACGCCTTCGGCTCGATGGGCACCTTCCCGCGCGGCTGGGGTCTACTACCGCAGGCGCTCCTCCGGTGGGGTGTTCTGTTGGCGATCGCGCTGACCAGCGTGCCAGTGATCCACACGGGTGCCATGAGCTTCGCCCCCTATCTGGCGGCAATGTTGGGTTTCACGGTCACCCTCAGGCGGTCCCTGCCCATCGTGCTCGCCACGGGCGCGGTCGGGGCGATCGCGGTGTGGCTCCGGGCCCCGGAAAATCTCGGCTGGTCGACCTTCATCCTGTTCTTCATCCCCCTGATGCTCGTCGCGGTGGGGGTATTTAGTCAGTACGACGAGTCCCGCCACCAGCTCCAACACGAACTCGATCTCGCCCAACAGCGGGAGGACATCGCCACGGACGTCCACGATCTGCTGGGCCACTCGTTGACCGTCATCAACCTCAAATCCGAGGTCGCGCGCCGGGCAATGGAGAAGAACCCGGAGCAGGCAAAGCAGGAGCTCAAGGACATCAGCGAGCTCTCCCGCCTGGCGTTGGCCGAGGTCCGCTCAACCGTGACCCGGATGCGCACACCCACCTTTGCCGGCGAACTCCAGGGAGCGCGCCGAGCGCTAGAGACGAAGGGAATCACCGCGCATCTGCCCGAACGTCTCACCCCACCGGGAATTCATGACGTCATCTTTTCCTGGGGTTTGCGCGAGCTGACGACCAACGTGGTCCGCCACTCCGGGGCCAGGACCTGCTGGGTCACCGTGACCGGTGACAAGCTGCAGGTCACCGACGACGGCTGCGGATTCAGCGACGAGGAGACGCGCAACGGCGACGGCGGCCTGGCTGGGCTTCGCGAGCGCGTTGAGGCGGCCGGTGGTCAGCTCATCGTGCACCGCGAACGAGACTTAAGCACCGTGCTGATCGCGATGGGTGCGGATCGCGAGATCATTGACGACGGAGCCACGTGCGAGGAGGAAAACCGATGAACCCGATTCGAGTGCTGCTCGCCGAGGACCAGTCGCTGGTGCGCGGGGCGCTGGTCGCGCTGCTCAGCGCGGAACCGGACATCGAGGTTATTGCGGAGTGCGCCACGGGAGCCGAGGCCCTGCGCCTGGTGCAGGAACACCCCGTCGACGTGGCCCTCCTGGATATCGAGATGCCGGGGCTCAACGGCCTGGACGTGGCCAAAGAACTGGCCGGGCACCCGTGCCGATGCCTGATCGTCACGACCTTCGGCAAGGCAGGCTACGTCAAGCGCGCGATGGAAGCCGGCGTGGACGGATTCATCGTGAAGGACACCCCTCCCGAAGAGCTCGCCGACGCAATCCGCCGGGTGCACGCCGGGCTGCGCGTCATCGACCCGACGCTGGCCCGGGATAGTCTGCTGGCTCCCGATAATCCCCTCAGCGACCGGGAAACGCAGGTCTGCCAGCAGCTCTTCCAGGGAAAGAGCTCTCCCGCCATCGCCAAGGCCCTGCACCTTTCGCCGGGCACGGTGCGCAATCATATCTCCAGCATCATGTCGAAGACCGGCGCGGGGAACCGCTTCGAGGCTGCCCACCTGGCGAAGGCGAATGGCTGGATCTAGCCTGCTGCCCGGAAAACACACACGGCGTGGGCACGCGCCGCCTTAGCTGCTACCCCAGGCCAGGCCCCTAGTTCGCCAGCGGTCTGCCGAACTTGATAAACGAGTTCCTGCCGACGAAAAACTTTCTCCGAGACACCTGCCCGAAGATCTCGCTGCTCTCTACGGAATCCTTCGTGACGCGGACGAGCAGCCGGCGGCTGGCGTCCTCGACGAGATAGAAGGAGTCACCGCTAAAGGAGTTCTTCACCTCAGAGAAGAAATTGGGCACCCCGTCGAAGGCGATCTCGGTGAACCACCGGGCGGCCGATTCGCCCTTGGTGTTCTTCTTCTCCCGCAGCAGTGGTGTGATCACGGCGTCCGGGAAGACCTGCCGAACCGCGGTGTGGGCCTTCGTCCCCTTCGCGAGGAACCTGCCCCCAGACCTCTCTAGGGACTGGACGTCGACGGCCACGCGGTTGGTTCTTGCGCCCAGTACCGCTCCGTCTTTGCCGAGGAGGTCGCTGGTGCTAACCCCGAACAGGCCAGCAAGGCTCTTTAGGGTCTCGATGTCGGGAGAGCTCTGTCCGGACTCCCACTCCGCCACGTCCTCCCGGTCCACCACGAGCCGGTCGGCGAGCTCCGACTGGGACAGCCCAGCTTTGCTGCGGCAGGCTTTGATGCGCTGTGTCAGTGTCATGCGAAAAATCCTAACCCGCCATTCTGCGCCAATTCTTCACACACCCCTATGAATAATGCGTTTCATACAGCGCGAAAGACCTGGCTGTGAGGCACACTACCGTTCATGGAACTATTGCTGACTTACCTTGGCGTGGTCTTCGTGTGCGGACTCATCGCCTGGGCCGTGCGGCTACCGCCCTTGATCGGCTTCCTCGCCGCCGGTTTCGCTCTCCATGCCGCGGGTGTGGAGCACGTCGAGTCCCTCGACCTCTTCGCCGATATCGGCGTGACCCTCATGCTCTTTGCCATCGGCCTGCGCCTGGATCTAAAGGCCCTGACCGATAAGGCAGTCTGGCTCACGGCCAGTGCCCACGTGCTGGTGATGACGCTCATCGGCGCGGGCTTCATCACCGCCCTCGGCGCGCTCGGGGCGTTCGGCCCCACCAGTTTCCAGGTGGCGGTGAACGTCGCGCTGGTCTTGAGCTTTTCCAGCACCATCGTGGTCATCAAGATCCTGCAGGATCGAGGCGACGAGCAGGCCCTTTACGGCAATATCTGTATCGGCGTATTGATTATGCAGGACATCCTCGCGGTGGCCTTCATGAGCATCCTGCGGGGCGAGCCACCACACCTGGCTTCCCTGCTGCTCGTCGTGATTGTCCCGCTGCTCGCGCTGACCACACGTCGCTGGTACAAGCTCGGCCACGGCGAACTCGGCGCGCTATTCGGCATCGCCATGGCACTGATCCCCGGCTACGCGCTTTTCGAGTGGGTCGGGCTTTCCGGCAGCCTCGGCGCACTGATTATGGGCGTGGTTCTCTCCCGCTCCCCCGGTGCCGAGCAGCTCAGCCACTCCCTGTTCACCCTCAAGGAGCTGCTGCTGGTCGGCTTCTTCGTCAACATCGGATTCATGGGGCTGCCGAATTGGCAGAACGTTGCCGACGCCGCCCTACTCCTCCTCCTGCTCCCCGTCCAGGCCGCCGCCTACTGGGCGATCCTGTGGTCCCTGGGGCTGCGCAACCGCACCTCTGTACTCACAGCACTACTGCTGGCCAACTACTCGGAGTTCGCTCTCATCATCGCCGCCGTCGGCGTTCAGGATGGCTGGCTCAACCAGCGCTGGCTGCTCTCCCTGGTGCTTGCGGTCTCCATCAGCTTCGTCATCTCTGCGATCTTCAACCCGCAGAGCGTGTCCCGCGCCACCCACCTGGCTAAGCTCCTGCCGGTGCGCCCGCCGCACAAGATCCACCCGGAGGATCGTCCCATCGAACTCGGCGACGCCCACGCGCTGGTGCTTGGCGTCGGACGCGTCGGGCTTGCGTGTTACAACGAGCTCAGCGAGGTCTACGGGGCCAAGATCCTGGGCGTGGAGCACGACCCCGCCCGGGTACGCCACCTGCAGGAACGCGGCTACAACGTCGTCGAGGGCGACGCCACGGACATCGACTTCTGGGAGCGTGTGAAGGACAGCCACCAGATCGACATGATCATGCTCGCCATGCCCGCACAGCACGCGAACGTGGACACGGTCAAGGAGATCCACGCCTCCCACGTGGACACCGAAGACTGCACCATCAGCTCGGTGGCGATGTACCGGGAGGACGTCGAAGCCCTCGAGGAGCTCGGCCTCGACGTCGTCGTCCACCTGCAAGACGGTGCCGGGGAGTCCCTGGCGGAGCGAACCTTCCTCAACCAGGAGCAACGCCGCTCACAGCTGCAGTAGTGCACGGTCAGGCTAGGGTCGCTTCGCCTAGCGCTGCCCCGTGATGCTTCTGCCACGCGCTGGTCAGCGCCTCGGGGTCGTACTCCGGATCCTGGGCGCCGGGGACCCGAAAACCGCTGGAGATGAGGCCTCCGCTCGGCACGCGCTGCGCTCCTTGCTTATTCTGGAAATATGACTAACTCCAGTGCAAGCACCAAGCCCCAGCCCAGCGACGTCGACATCGCACAGGCTCACACCCTCGAGCCCATCGCGGACATCGCCGAGCGCGCCGGAATCCCCGCCGAAGCACTCATCCCCTACGGCACCACTAAGGCCAAGGTGGACGTCCCCGCCCTGCGCACCACCGACGTATGGGACAAGCCCCTGGGCCGCACCGTCCTCGTGACCGCCATGTCCCCCACCCCCGCGGGCGAAGGTAAGTCCACCACCCTCATCGGACTGGCCGACGCCCTGCGTACCGCAGGGCACAACACCATCGTTGCGATCCGCGAACCATCGCAGGGCCCAGTCATGGGCATCAAGGGTGGCGCGGCCGGCGGCGGCTACGCACAGATCGTCCCGATGGAGGACATCAACCTCCACCTCACCGGCGACATGCACGCCCTCACCGCCGCAAACAACACCCTCGCTGCCCTCATCGACAACCACATCCAACAGGGCAACGAGCTCGGCATCGACCCGCGCCGCGTCACCTGGCGCCGCTGCATGGACGTCAACGACCGCAGCCTGCGTTCCATCGTCACCGGCCTCGGTGGTCCGGCCCACGGCACCCCACGCGAAGCGGGCTTCGACATCACCGCCGCCAGTGAAATGATGGCGATCCTCTGCCTCGCCACGGACCTGGCGGATCTGAAGGCCAAGCTCGCCAGCATCGTCATCGGCCGGACTTATAGTGGCGGACCGGTCACCGTTGGTGACCTGCAGGTCGAAGGCGCGCTTACCGCCCTGCTGCGGGATGCCCTGAACCCCAACCTCGTGCAGACTCTCGGCGGCACCCCGGCACTCATTCACGGCGGCCCGTTCGCCAATATCGCGCACGGTTGCAACAGCCTCATCGCCACCCAGACCGCCCGCCGCCTCGGGGACATCGTCGTCACGGAGGCCGGTTTCGGCTCCGACCTCGGCGCGGAGAAGTTCTTCGACATCAAGGCTCGCGAGGGCGGCATCGACGTGGACGCAGCCGTCGTCGTCGCGACCATCCGCTCCCTGAAGTACAACGGCGGCGTCGCAAAGGAGGACCTGAACAGCGAAAACCTGGCCGCCCTGGACGAGGGACTGAAGAACCTCGAGCGCCATGTGAAGAACATGGAGAAGTTCGGCACCACCCCGGTCGTCGCGCTGAACCTCTTCACCTCCGACACCGACGCCGAGCGCGCGCACGTCGCCGAGTGGGCTGAGAAGCTGGGCGTGCGCCTGGCCGAGTCCACCGTCTGGGCCGAGGGTGGCGCCGGCGCCGTCGAGCTGGCCGAGCAGGTGCTCGAGGTCATCGAGTCCGGCGATGCCCCGCAGGCTGGTTCCCAGCAGCTCTACGACCCGGCGGAAGGCCTGGCCGAGTCCATCGAGACCATCGCGACCCGCATCTACGGCGCTAGCGGTGTGGAGTTCTCCGCCAAGGCCAAGAAGGACCTGCAGTTCCTCGCCGAGCACGGCTGGGACAAGCTGCCGGTGTGCATCTCCAAGACGCAGTACAGCTTCTCCGATGACCCGGCCGAGCTGGGTGCGCCGGAAGGCCACGTGCTGCACGTCCGCGAGTTGGCTCCACGCCTGGGCGCGGGCTTCGTCGTGGCGCTGACCGGGCAGGTGATGACGATGCCGGGGCTGCCGAAGCGCCCCGCAGCAGAGCAAATCGATGTCGCCGAGGACGGCACGATCGCCGGACTGTTTTAGCGGCAAAAATGGGACTACACTGAGCTTCGTGCAGAATCAGGTACTCACGAAGCGACGTCCCCGCCCGGTCTTCGACCGAGGCCCCAGGCCCTACATGCGCGGGCGGTTACACACCGCCGCCGCGTGGTACTTCGGCGGGATGGGCACCGCCCTCACGATCGTGGCGCTGGCGAAATTCGGCATCTCCTGGATGCCCCTGACCACCGCCCTCTACGCGCTGTGCCTGGCCGGGATGCTGAGTGTAAGCGCCCTCTATCACCGGGTTCCGTGGCGCTCCGCGGCGGCGGTCAACAGCTGGCGGCGGGCCGACCACGCCATGATCGCGATCTTCATTGCCGGCACCTATGGGCCGGTAACGGTCGCCGCATTCGGCGCGCGGTGGTTCACCGGCTGGGCCTGGTTTAACACCGGCGGATTGTGGATCTTGGCGGTGTGCTGGCTCGCCGCGCTGGCCGCGGTCGTGCTGAACCTGGTGTGGATCGACCACCCGCGGTGGCTCGACGCCGCCACCTACCTCACGCTCGGTTGGCTGGCAGCTATCGGCGCCGTGGGCTACTACCAGCAGCTTGGGGTCGCTGTGAGCCTGTTGATGCTGCTCGGCGGGCTGGTCTACTCGCTCGGTGCGGTGATCTACGCCAAGCAGTGGCCGAACCCCTCCCCTCGTTGGTTCGGCTTCCACGAGGTCTTCCACGCTGCCACCATCGTGGCAGCGCTTCTGCACCACATCGCAATCTGGGTGCTCGTGCTGCGCTAACGCGCGAGGTTGCTTCCGCTAGCGCTTCTTTTTC
Organism: Corynebacterium sp. UMB9976; assembly: GCF_030212265.1. Taxonomy (NCBI): domain Bacteria; kingdom Bacillati; phylum Actinomycetota; class Actinomycetes; order Mycobacteriales; family Corynebacteriaceae; genus Corynebacterium; species Corynebacterium sp. UMB9976. The sequence continues at coordinate 15,317 of NZ_JASODY010000001.1, read as the reverse complement.
TTCTCCCGGATGCGGATCGCGATGCGCACCGGGGAGCCCTCGAAGCCGAAGGTCTCGCGCAGCTTGCGCTCCAGGAAGCGGCGGTAGCCGTGCTCCAGGAAGCCCGTGGTGAACAGCACGATCACCGGCGGGCGAGACGAGGCCTGCGTGGCGAAGAGCACGCGTGGCAGGCGGCCACCACGCATCGGTGGCGGGGTCTCCGCGATCACCGCGCGCAGCCAGGTGTTTAGCTGGCCGGTCGGGATGCGCTGATCCCAGCTCTCCAGAGCCTCCATCATCGCGGGCTCCAGCTTCTGCAGAGCACGCCCGGTCTTGGCGGAGATATTCACCCGGCGAGCCCACGGCACGTGCGAAAGCTGCAGGTCGATCTCGCGTTCCAGCAGCTCCCGGCGGTCCTCGTCCACGAGGTCCCACTTGTTAAACGCCACGACTAGCGCCTTACCGGCGTCCAGAATCATCCGCAGCACGCGCTGATCCTGCTCCGCGATGGGTTCGGAGGCGTCCACCAGGAACACCACGACCTCACTGGCATCAATCGCGGCACGGGTGCGCAGCGAGGCGTAGTACTCGTGCCCCACCGCGTTCTTCACCTTCTTGCGGATACCGGCGGTATCCACGAAGCGCCAGGTGCGATCCTCCAGCTCGACGATGGAGTCCACCGGGTCCACCGTGGTGCCCGCGACGTTATCCACCACCGAACGCTGCTCGCCGGAGATCTTGTTCAGCAGCGAGGACTTACCCACGTTCGGCCGCCCCACCAGCGCCACACGGCGCGGGCCGGACACCACAGAGAGCTCGCGCGGCTTCTCCGGGAAGACCTCCAGCAGCTTGTCCAGCACGTCCGCCGCACCGCGCCCGTGCAGCGCGGACACCGGATAAGGGTTGTCCAGGCCGAGCGCCCAGAACTCCGCCATGTCCGCGTACTGCGTATCGGACTCGAACTTATTGGCAACCACGATCACTGGCACGTCGGAGCGCTGCAGCTTGCGCGCGATGACCTCGTCGGTCTCGGTGATGCCGACCTTCGTGTCCACCACGAAGACGATCGCATCAGCGGTGGCCATCGCGGTCTCCGCCTGGCGGGCGATTGCGGCGTGGATGCCCTTGGCATCCGGGTCCCAGCCGCCGGTGTCCTGCACCCAGAAGCGGCGCCCGCCCCAGTCACCCAGGTAGGAGATGCGGTCGCGGGTCACACCCGGGAAGTCCTCCACCACGGCCTCGCGGCGCCCGATGAAGCGGTTCACCAGCGTGGACTTACCCACGTTCGGTCGGCCGACGATCGCCACCGTGCACAGCGCTTCCTTCTGCGCCTCGAGCTCGTCGGCGATGCCGAAGGCTTCCTCGATGGACTCCCAGTCGGTGTCCTCCTCGTCGGATTCCAGCAGGTCGAATTCCTCCGCCTGCAGGTAGTGCTCACCCAGCTGCTCGGGGTCGACCTCCCAGGTCTCGCCGTCCCAGTTCTCGGGATCCCAGTTCTCCAGGTCCTCCTCGGATTCTTCCTGCACCGGCGCGTCCCCATCAGCCGGGACGACGTCCCCCTCAACCGTGCGGAACACCAGACCACCAGTGTTCTCCGCGCCGTCGGCCGGGATATCGGAGTCCAGGTCCGATTCCTCGATCAGTCCAGCGATCGCCTCGATGACCTCCTCGATGCTCATCTCGCCGGTGTCGAGGATGGTGGCATCCTCCGCCGGGCGCAGCGGAGAGGTCTCGCGGGTGGAGTCCGCCTCATCACGGCGTTGGACGTCGGCCAGCACAGCCTCGTAGGAAACCTCGCGGCCAGCGGCGGTGTCCTGGTCGAAGCGGCGCTGCGCGCGCACCTCGGCGCTGGCGGTCATGTACACCTTCACCGGGGCGTCCGGGAGCACGACCGTTCCGATGTCCCGGCCCTCGACCACGCAGCGGCCAGCCGCGGCAGCGAGGCCGCGCTGCAGCTCCACAAGATTGGTGCGAACCTCCGGGATCGCGGCGACGGCGGAGACGTGCGCGGTCACCTCCGGACCACGGATGTCGGCGGAGACGTCCTCCCCGTCCAGAAGAACCTCAGTGGACTGCGGGTCCTCGTTGACCTGCAGCGGCAATTGGGAGGTCGCCTCGATGATGGCCTCAGTCGCAGCCGGATCGGCCGGATCGATGCCGGTCTTCAGCACGTGCAGGGTCGCCACGCGGTACATCGCGCCCGTGTCCAGGTAGCGCGCGCCCGCGTACTGGGCGATGCGGCGGGAGACGGTGGACTTGCCGGTGCCGGACGGGCCGTCGATGGCCAGCAGGAATCCGCCCTCGTTGAGATTGTCGATCAGCGCGAGCTGGGAGAAATCAGCGTTCATATCAGTAGTCATCCTTCAACTCCTCCCGGCTTACAGGCCCACGGCCTTGTACAGGCTGGTCAGTTCCGAACGGTTCAGCGCACGCACGCTACCCGGCTTCTGGTCGCCGAGCTGCACCGTGTGGATCTTGGTGCGCACCAGCGCCTGAACCGGGAAGCCAGCGACCTTCAGCAGGCGACGCACGATGTGCTTACGGCCCTCGTGCAGCTCCAGCTTGATCAGGGACTTGCCCTGCCAGACGTCCACGATCTGGACATCATCGACCTTGGCGATGCCGTCGTCCAGCTCGATGCCCTTCTTCAGCTCGTGGACCAGTCCCTTCTTCGCCTCGCCCAGCACGGTGGCCATGTAGGTCTTGGAGACCTCGTAGCTGGGGTGCATGAGGCGGTTGGCGAGCTCACCGTCGTTGGTGAGCAGCAGCAGGCCCTCAGTCTGGGCGTCCAGGCGCCCGACGTGGAACAGGCCCTGGCCCTGCTTGAGGCGCTCGTCGATGAAGTTACCCACCGACGGACGGCCCATGTCGTCGCTCATCGTGGACTGGACGCCGCGCGGCTTGTTGAAGATGTAGTAGTGCATCTCGTCGTTGACCTGGACGCGAACTCCGTCGACGCGGACGACGTCCTTGTTCGGGTCGATGCGCACGCCCATCCGGTCCACGACCTTGCCGTTGACCTCGACGCGGCCCGCGGCGATGAGCTTCTCGCTCATGCGGCGGCTGGCCACGCCGGCGGCTGCCAGGACCTTCTGCAGGCGGACCTTATCCTCCGCAGCTGGGGCGGCCTTCTGCTCTGACTTTGTGACGTGCTGGTGGCGGGCCGGCTTGGCCTTCGGGACGAAGGTCTCGGCGCCGCCGGGCTTCGCAGCGTTCTTTTCCGGTATGCCATCTCGGCGAGCGGGTGTATTCAAATTATGTCCTTATTTGCTCAAAGTCTTTGAGGTACGCAGCCCAGTCTAGATCAGTAATCGGATTCGATCGATTCCACATCCGGCAGCAGCGGGGCCAAGTCCGGCAGCTCGTCGAGCGATTCGATGCCCAGCTGCTCCAGCAGCAGATCGGTGGTCTCGTACAGGTGGGCCCCACCCGGTCCTGCGGCTGCGGTTTCTTCCTCCCCCTCGGCTGCCACCTCAACCTGGCGGATCAGGCCGCGCAGCGCCAACGTCCGCATCACGCCGTCGCAATTCACCCCGCGCACCGCCGCGACCTGGGAACGGGTCACCGGCTGTCGATAAGCCACCACGGCCAGGGTCTCCAAGGCAGCCCGAGACAGGCGCTGTTGGGTACCTTGGAGGATCTTCGCCTCCACCACATCCGAGTTCTCGGGCCTGGTGTACAGGCGCCACAGCCCCTCGCGCTCCCGCAGGTCGAAGCCGGAGCCACGGGCGTCGAACTCCTCGGCGATCTGGCGCAGCGCGTCCTCCACCTGGGAGCTATCCACACTGCAGGCCTCGGCGAGCTCCTCGGCGGCCACGGGCTCGTCAGAGACCAGCAGCAGGGATTCCACCCGGCTACGCAGCTGGGACACCGCGGGCAGGTGCAGGTGTTCTTCACTCATGGTCCAGGGCTCTCCTTCTCAGGTTCATCAGGGGGAATGTGGTGCTGGAGCTAATCCCAGTTCGACGCTGCGACAACCTGCGGATCCACGTCCAGGCCGGTCCAAGCGACGAGCATCTCCTCGAGCGGCATGGGCTGTTCCACCCCAATGGCGCGGGCCTTGTACAGCTCCAGCAGAGCGAGGAAACGGCCCACCACAACGATGGATTCCTCCGCATCACTAATCAGCGAGTCGAAGTTCACCCACTTATTCTCCCCCGCGATCTTCAGCGTGTTGAGGATCTTGCCGGCCTGCTTCGGCACCGAGACCGCAGGCGCGTGGACGTGGCCGGTCTGCACCCCCTCCGGGCGGGGCCGGAACACATGGGCGGCCAGCTCCGCGAAGCTCTCCTTCGTGTGCTTAATCTCCACCGGTGGCAGCAGGTTGGCGTAGCGGTCCTCCAGAGAGAGCGCCACCGGGTAGCTGCGGGCCGCACCCCGCTGCCACTCGGCGAAGAGGTCTGCGACTTGCTTATAGGCCTTGTACTGCAGCAGGCGGGCGAACAGGAGGTCGCGGGACTCCAGCAGCTCGAGGTCGGCCTCGTCGTCGACCTCGCCGCGAGGAACCAGGCGGGCGGCCTTCAAATCCAGCAATGTGGAAGCGACGAGCAGGAACTCCGTGACCTCATCCAGGTCCTCAGCGGACTGGGACAGGCCCCGGGTGTAGGCGATGAACTCGTCGGTGACCTCGGCGAGCGCGATCTCCGTGATGTCCAGCTTGTGTGAGTGAATCAGCTGAAGCAGCAGGTCGCAGGGGCCGTCGAAGTTCGCGAGCGCGACCCGGAACCCCGTGAGTTCCGGTTGCTGGGGATCTGTCACGCGAACCTACTTTTCTGCCACCACGCTGACCGGCGCGGGGCGTGGCCTAGTGCTGCTCGGCGACGCGCTGGATGACCTCCGCCGCGAGGTTGCGGTACTGGATCGCACCGGAGGACTTCGGGGCCCACGTGCTGATCGGCTCGCCGGCCACGGAGGTCTCCGGGAAGCGGACGGTGCGGGTGATGACCGAGTCGAAGACCTTGTCCCCGAAGGCCTCGACGAGGCGCTCCATGACCTCGCGGGCGTGCAGGGTGCGGCGATCGAACATGGTCACCAGGATGCCCAGGACTTCGAGCTTGAAGTTGAGGCGGTCGCGCACCTTCTCCACCGTGTCCATCAGCAGCGCGAGGCCGCGCAGGGAGAAGTACTCGGACTCCACCGGGATCATCACGGAGTCCGCGCAGGACAGTGCGTTGACGGTGAGCAGGCCGAGCGAAGGCTGGCAGTCGATGATGATGAAGTCGTAGTCCTTCATCACCGGGCGCAGGGCACGCGCGAGGGCCTGCTCGCGGCCGACTTCGTTGACGAGCTGGATCTCCGCGGCGGAGAGGTCGATATTCGCGGGCACCAGGTCGAGGTTTTCGACGCCGCTGGGCAGGATGGCGTCGAAAATGGAGGAGGAATTGTCGACGAGGAGGTTGTGGACGGTGACGTCCAGCTCTTCGTGGCTGATCCCCAGGCCGGCAGACAGCGCGCCCTGCGGGTCGAGGTCGACGAGGAGGACCTTGCGGCCGAACTCCGCGAGTGCGGCACCCATGTTGATCGTCGAGGTGGTCTTGCCGACCCCACCCTTCTGATTACACATGGCGATGATGGTCGCAGGCCCATGAGAGGACAGCGGCTCCGGGTCTGGCAGCGGGCGCATGGGGCGCCCCGTGAGCCCGAGTTCTTGCTCGGGCTTATCGAAAAGCGCGTCGGAGCTCTGCACTGTCAAGCCCTCTCCCTTGTCTAACGGTCATTTCAGAGCGCGGTTGGCGCTCCCACTACACATAGATTACGCGTAGATTACGCCCGTGCAATTCTCTCTCCCCCATTTTTCGCAGGCTTTTCGGGCAGGTCAGTCGAGTTCAAAGCCGAGGTTGATACTAGGCAAGGCTTAAGCCTTGAAAGGTCTCTAGTTCGAGCGCGGGTGGCTCTCCGACCACGCCTCCCGCAGGTGGTCCGGGCTCACCTTCGTATAGATCTGGGTGGTCACCACATTGCTGTGGCCGAGCAGCTCCTGCACCACGCGGATATCCGCCCCGCCCTCCAACAGGTGCGTGGCGAAGGAGTGCCGGAAGCTGTGCGGGCTGACCCCGGCCACCCCGGCCTTCTCGCTGACCGAGGAGACCATGTTGAACGCCGACTGCCGCCCCATCCGACCGCCATTGCGGTTGAGAAACAGCGCCGCCGAACCCTTCTTGTTGAATGCCGGACGGACCCGCACCAGGTAGTGCTGCAACGCATCCAGCGCCGGATCCCCCACCGGGACGACCCGTTCCTTCGAACCCTTGCCCCGGACGATGATGAGCTTCTCGGTCGGGTCCACGTCGTCCACGTCCAGCCCCAGCAGCTCGCTGACGCGCGCGCCGGTGGAGTACAGCATCTCCAGCAACGCGCGGTCGCGGATCTGGATAAGCGACGCGGCGTCGTCGTTCGGGCAGGATTCCAGGATCGCGGTCACCTCGGCGATGCTGAGCGCCTTCGGGATGCTCGCCGCCTGACCGGGGCGCGCGACGTCGTCCGCGACGTCCCCTTCGGTGACACCTTCGCCAGTCAGGAAGCGGTGGAAGTTCCGCACCGCCGCAAGAATTCGTGCACGCGTGGAGGCCGCCAGCCCCTCCCCTTTGGCCAGCGAGGCCATGAAGGACTCGATATCCCCCGTATTCAGCTCGGTCACGCTGCGCGCGCCCAGCCACGCCAGGTAACGGTCCGTGTCCCGACGGTAGCTATCCAGCGTGTTGCGGGAGAGGTTCCGCTCCAGTCGGAGGTGTCGCAGCCACCGTTCCCGGTGCTGCAGGTTCGCCTCCTGCGCGTCCGCCGTCACCGACGCCGCCTGCGCCTAGTTCTTACCGACGGTGGCGGCCTTGGCGTTGGTCGCCGCGCCGTAGTGGCCAGCGTCTCCGCCAGCCTGTTCCTTCAGCGCTCGCACCGCAGTGATGCGGCCCGCGCTGCGCTGGACGTTGTCCACCGTGGACAGCTTCTCGGCATAAGCCCGCTCGTTGCGCACGATGCCCAGCGCGGCCTTCTTATCCGCACTGCCGGACTCGCCCACCAGCACCGCGCCCGGCATCTGGCTATCCAGGCCGGCAGCGAAATCAGCGATGAACTGCGCGCCGTAACCCGACTCATCGGCGGTCACGCCCTTGTTGGTCACGATCAGGGCCAGGTCCACGCCCTCGTCGCCAAGGTCTGCGGGCTTCTTCAGCACCCCGTTTTTCTCCAGTGCGCCGAAGACGACGGCCCGGTCCGAGGCGCTGGCGGTTCCCCCGCCGCGGTTGCCCTCGCTAGCACCCTCGCGACCCTCACCGCGATCGCGGTTCTGCTCGCCCTCCGCGGACTTCTCAGCCTTCGGCAGCGTCGAGCTCAGCGCAGCACCCAGCAGTTGGCCGGTGTGCATGCCCGGGCTTAGCACCTCCTCGCTGAGCTGGGCGCCCGCGGGCAGGCTGTTGGCCGCCACGGACTTCAGCTTGTCGCCCTTCTCCGGGTTCAGCATCTCCTCGGTCACCGGCAGTGGGGTGACCTCCGCCCCCGCCTTGTCCACCAGCCAGCGCAGTCGATCAACGGTCTCGCGGTCGGCGTCCGGGAAAGAGATCAGCGCGACCGTCTTCCCCTCCAGCTCACCGGCCACAGCCTTCGCAGCCAGCCCAGCGACGACGTCATCCGAAGCCTGGGCATCACGATCCGCGGCGTCGGCGTCCTCGCGGGCAGCGGTGAGCTCCTGGGCGCTCGTCCCCGCACCACCGGCAGCCCCCGGAACGTTCGGGGCCAGCACGTAAACCCCGCCCAGTACGCCAAGGGCAATGCCGAAGCCGAGGCCGGCAATCGTTCCAGACTTACTCACGAGCGACTCCCTAGTTCTTAAACAGGCCCTGCACGCTGAGTGCCAGGTTATTCCACGAATCGATCAGGTTATCCACGAACCCAGCATCGCCAGAGAAGCCGGCGATGAGGATGATCACCAAGATCGCGGCCAGCACACCGATCAGCGCCCACAGCCACCCGGAGCCCGACTTCGAGACGCGGTAAAGCTCGGCGATGGAGCTGGCGTGCACGAACTTCGGACCAACGCGCAGGCGGGACAGCAGAGCAGACGGGGTGTCCTCAGATTCCGTCTCAGAAAAGACGCGATCCAGGTCCCACTTCTCGCCGAGGTGAACCACCATCGACGCGCCGTGGTAGTCGGCCAGCAGCAGCGCCAGGTCGGTCGGGTTCTTCGTCGCCGCCGGGAAGGTCATCGCGCCGACGCCGAGGTCCTGGATACGCTCCAGGCCCTGCGCGTAGCCGTCCGCCTCCGCGGGAAGGACGACGGTCGCGCCGGAACGCAGCGATTCGGAACCGATGTTTTCCGGGTTACCGACGATGACGGCCGGGCGGTAGCCCAGCTCCAGCAGTTCGTCAGCGGCGGACTCGATCGCGACGATGATCGGGTCGTACTCGCGCAGGAAGAAGCGCAGGTCGCGCAGCTGGTCCTTCAAATCCGGCAGCGGGCTGATCACCATGACCTTGCGGTCCACCATGTCCACGTCGACGTCCGGGATGCCCAGGCCGTCGATCAGCAGTGGGGACTCGGAGCGGGCGAGCTCCGCGGTATTGCCAGCCAGGGCGTCGAGGTGATCGCCGAGGGCCGAGCGGGCGTCATCGAAGCGCTGCATCGAGGCGTCCAGATCGAGGATCGCGCCGCTGCCGAGGGAACGATCGCCGTAGTAGAGGTGCCCGCCCTCCAGGCGGCCCTTCTTGCCGTTCTTGACCTTCTCGGTGATCTCCGGATCCACATTCTCCACGAGCTCGATGCCGGCGTCGAGCAGCATCTGCGGACCAAAGTTTGGCACCTGACCAGTGGTGAACTGGGCGGTATTGACCACCCCGGCCACGCCGGCGTCGATGAAACGCTGCGCGGTGGCGCGGTTAATATCCGGAGCAGAAATGACGACGATATCCCCCTCGGAGATCTTCGTCTTAGACCAAGCTTTGGGGCCGGTGAGGTTCCGGGTAGCCCCGGTAATGCCAGGTTTTTCTGATCGGGAAAACATCATGCGTACCATTTTGCTGCTTAACCGCTGGATTCTCGGTTAGGCGCGCCGATGTTTTAGTGCTTCTTCGCCTCCACGGCCATCGCCATGAGCTCCTCGGCGTGAGCCCGGCCCGTATCGGACTCCAGGCCCGCGAGCATGCGGGCGAGCTCCGCCACCCGCTCCTCCTCGCTCAGTGTGCGCACACTCGAGGAGACGGTCGTGGAGCTGGCGGTCTTATCCACGTAGATATGAGCATCCGCGAAGGCGGCGACCTGTGGCAGGTGCGTCACCACGATCACCTGGTTCTCGCGGGCAAGCGCAGCCAGGCGGCGCCCGATCTCCACCGCGGCCTTCCCGCCCACGCCCGCGTCAACCTCGTCGAAGACCATCGTGCGCCCACTGCTGGCCAGGATCACCTCGATGGCGAGCATGATGCGGGAAAGTTCACCGCCGGACGCACTGGAGCCCAGCGCAGTGCGGTGCCCGCCCTGGATCAGCTGGAACTCGCACTCGTCGAGGCCCTGCGGGTTCGGGCCCACCCGCTTGAGGTCCACCTCGACGCTGGCGTGCATGTGCAGCCCCGAGATCTCCTCGGTGACCGCCTTGCCGAAATCCTTGGCTGCTTTTTCACGCGCGGCGGAGAGCTTACGGCCGACCTTGAGCATCGCAGCCTCCTTCTCCGCGACCTGCTTGGCGAGCTCCGCCAGTGCATCGTCGGAGACATCGAGCGTGGCGAGCTTCTCGCGAGCCTCGTCGCGCCAGGCGATCGCACCGTCCACATCCACCGCGAAACGGCGCAGCTGGCGGAGTTCCTGCTGGCGCTCCAGCAGCTCCTCCAGCTCTTCGGGATCGGGAATATCCACCAGCTCTTGGCCCAGGTCCAGTGCAATATCCGAGAGCAGGGAGCTGACCTCCCCGATGCGCTCGGCAAGTTCCGCCCACTTCGCGTCCCCGCCCTGCAGTTCGGACTGCGCCTGGCCAAGCAGATCATTGGCTCCGCTGGACAACTCCCCCTCGCCCAGCTCCTCGCCGCCATCGATGAAGGAGATGGCGCGCTGCAGGGCGGAGCGGACGTCGCTGGCGTCCTGCAGGCGAGAGATCCGGGACTTGAGGAACTCGTCCTCGCCCGGCTCCGGGTCGATCTCGTCGATGACCTCCAGGGCCCGCTGCAGGGTCTCGGCCTCCAGGGCCAGCTCCCGGCGATCCTTCGTGCGGGTTTCCAGCTCCTTCGCCGCAGCCAGCCACTCGCGTCGCAGCGCGGCGAACTCGGCGGCCTGGCCAGTCAGCCCCGCGAACTCATCAATCGCGGCCAGCTGCTTCGTGGAATCCTTCAGGCGCAGCTGGTCGTTCTGCCCGTGGATGGTGATGACCTCCGCAGCGAACTGCCCCAGCACGCCCGCGGCGACCGTTTTTCCAGCGAGGTGCGCCCGGGAACGCCCGGACGCGGACACCGTCCGGGAGGCGATGTACTCCCCCTCGTCAGAGTAGCCCCCGAACTCAGAGACGATCTCCTCGACGCGTTCCTGAACTGCCGGGTCATCGTGGGAAAAGACCCCCTCCACGCTGGCCCGCTCCGAACCGGCGCGCACCTTCGAGGCATCCGCTCGGTGCCCGGAGAGCAAACGCAGGCTGCTGACCACCATCGTTTTGCCGGCACCCGTTTCACCGGTGACGACAGTCAGTCCGCTGGCGAACTCGGCGGTGGCTTCTTCGATCACACCGAGGTTGGTGATGTGTAGGTCGTGGAGCATTCCAGAAAAGTCGCTTCTTGAGGTTTTGGGGACTCCCGGTCGTCGGGGTGAGTGAACTACTAGTGGCGTGGGCCGCGCCAGCCGGTGATCGGCAGGCGGAACTTGTGCACCAGGCGGTCCGTGAACGGCGCCTGATCCAGGCGCACCCAGCGCACGGACTGCGGGCCGCGGCGGATCTCCACGCGCGCCCCTGGCGGCATGTGAATCTGACGGAAGCCATCCATCACCGCGGTAGCCGGCGAGGTCTCCGGGTTCGTCTCCACGGCGACGGAGGAATTCGGGGACACGACCAGCGGGCGGGAGAACAGCGTATGGGCATTAGACGGGACCACCAGGATGGCGTCCAGCTCGGGCCACAGCACGGGGCCACCGGCGGAGAATGCGTAAGCAGTCGAGCCCGTCGGCGTCGATACCAGGACACCGTCGCAGCCGAAAGAAGACACCGGCCGTTCGTCGACCTCGAGGATCGAGTCGAGCACGCCCTGGCGGTTCAGGTTCTCCACCGAGCACTCGTTGAGCGCCCAGCCGGTGCCGAGCACGCGGCCGTCCATATCGCGGACGGTAATCGACAGGGTCATGCGGTCTTCCACGCGGTAGTCGTGGGCGATGACGCGCTCGATGGCCTCGGCGAGGGACTCCTGCTCCCACTCCGCGAGGAAGCCGATGTGGCCCATGTTGATGCCCAGTACGGGCACGTCCGCGGAGTGCGCGATATCGGCTGCGCGCAGGAAGGTGCCATCGCCGCCCAGAACGAGCACCATCTCCACGCCCTGCGCGGCCTCGCGGGTGTGCCCGAAGCGTGGGAAGCGCCCCAGGATCTCGTGGCGAGCCACGGGGGCTGGATCGGCGGTTGCCATCACGCGGACGTTGATGCCGCCCTCGTGGAGTTGGGATGCCGCTTCGGCGGCCATGCCCAGGTTCTCGTGTACCCCGGTGTGGGCGACGAGCAGCACCTCGCGCTGCTTCTCCTCACCAGGCGACGGGTTCTCGGCCTCCTGCTTGGGGGCCTCGTTGGCAGCCGTCACTGTGGTCCCTCCTTCACCGCCGTGGACACCATGGCCTCAAGTGTATCCATCGTTGGCGCCTGCTTTCCCCCATCTTTGGAAAGCCAGAGGAAATACTCCACGTTCCCGCTAGGTCCGGGAAGCGGAGAGGCAACGACGGCCTTCGTTGATAGACCATACTTCAAAGCCTCCCGCGCCACGTCGAGGGTCACCTCCGCGCGCAGCTCCGGGGAGCGCACGACCCCGCCGGAGCCCAGCCGGTCCTTGCCCACCTCGAACTGTGGCTTCACCATCGGCAACAGATCCGCGCCCTCGGCCATGCACTCGGCGATGGCGGAAAGGACCAGCTTGATGGAGATGAAGGAGAGGTCCCCGACCATGACGTCCGCGGGGCCACCGATCGCTTCCGGGGTCAGCGTGCGGACGTTGGTGCGATCCATCACGGTGACACGGGGGTCGTTCTGCAGCCGCCAGATCAGCTGCCCGTAACCGACGTCCACCGCGAGCACTTCGCTGGCACCGCGGTCGAGGGCGACGTCCGTAAAACCACCGGTCGAGGCGCCGGCGTCGAGGACGCGTTTGCCCTCCAGGCTCAGCCCCTGCGGTTCAAAGGCGGCCAGTGCGCCGAGGAGCTTGTGCGCCCCGCGGGAGGCCCAGTGGTCCTCCTCAGATTCCGCGACCCGGATGGACACATCAGCGTTCACGCCGGTCGCGGGCTTTGCGGCGAGCATGCCATTGACCTGCACGCGGCCTTCCTTGATCATCTTCTGCGCCTGTTCGCGGGAGCGCGCGATCTTGCGGCGCACGAGTTCTGCATCGAGGCGTTGAAGCCGCTGACCTTTTTTCGCCACCTGTGTGCTTTCCTTCTTCTTCCGCTGCTGGGTTCGACGGTGCTGGTTGTTTTCCGCGTCCTTTTAGGACGCCGACATCGGGGGTTTAGCCCTGCCCGAGAGCCTTGCTGATGAGGCTGTGGGCTTGTTCCAGCATCTCGGCTTCCTCGGTGCCCTCCAGCCGCTGGCTGAGCAGCTCGTCGATATTCTCGGCGAGGTGATCGGCCTGCGCCTCCGGCGAGTTCGGTGTTGGCCCGCCCGCCTGGGCGGGCATGTGGCTTCCTGGTGTCGGTGCCGATCCTGGTGTGGGCTGGGGGTGCTGCATAGTGCTGTAGTTTAGTCCCGCCATGCTGCGATGGCGTCGGCGGCCAGTGGATCACTTCCGATAATCCGGAGCTGATCTCGGGTGGTGCCGCCGTCCAGCAGCTCCCAGGCGAGCGGGGCGGCTGCTGCGAGTGCTGCCGCAGTGGTGAGCTGCTCGGGGGTGGCGAAGCCTGTGGCTGTGCCCTGTCCGTCGGCGGGGTTTTCGCCGGCTGTAACAGTGATCGTGTGCGGCTCGGTGACCTCTGCCGTCCAACCGCCGAGCTCCTCGCTGAGATTGGCGCGGATGTGGGTCGGCCGGTGCTCGGTGTGGATCACGTCCCAATGGGTGGAGACCCCGGTGAGCACCATCAGGGTGTCCATCTCGGCGGCGCGTCCACCAGCGATGTCAGTGTCCAGACGATCGCCGACGACCAGTGGCGCACTAGCCCCCGCCTTGCGTGCTGCAACGTGGAACATCGCGGGCTGCGGCTTGCCTGCGCTCAAGGGCCGCACCCCGGTGGCGCTGACGACAGCGGCCACCATGGACCCGTTACCGACCAGGAAACCACGGGACGAGGGCAGCGTCGTATCCAGGTTGCTGGCGATGTAGCGAGCGCCGCGGGTGATCGCGAGCGTGGCCTCGGAAAGCCGAGCCCAGTTGTTCTCCGGGCTGTGGCCCTGCAGCACCACGTCGGGCGAGTCGTCGGCGGAGTCCGTGAGTTCGAACCCTGCCTCCTGGGTGAGATCGCGGAGGCTCTGGCTGCCCACGACGAGCGCCTTAAGCGGACCTGCACCGGGGCGTTCCTGCGCCATTGTTTCGGCTGCCAGCGTTGCTGCGGCCTGCGCGGAGGTCAGGACCTCGGAGGGGATTGCACCAATGCCGAGGCTGCCCAGGTGCTCCACGACCTCCTCAGGACTGCGCGAGGCGTTATTAGTCACGAAGACTCTGCCCCGGTCAGCAATGCCCTCGACCGCGCCGGGGATCAGCTTATCCCCCGCGAAAATGGTCCCGTCGAGGTCGAGCAGGAGGGTGTCGTAGCGGCTGAGCAGCTCAAGCATGGCTACTTCTCCTCGCTGCTCTCCGCGCCAACATCGTTGCCATTGCTCTCGCCGGTACCTTCAGACTTCTTCTCGCCGGTACCCTTATTGAGCTCCGCGATGCGCTTCTCGGCGTCGAGCACCTCTTCAGTATCGAGTTCGTTGGCCTTGGTAAACCACTGGATGGCATCGGCCGTGCGACCGGCCCGTGCGAGTGCATCGGCGTACGCGTAGGTCACGCGCAGCTTGGTGACGTCTGGAGCGTCGGCAGCGTCGAGTTCCTCCTCGAGGGCGACGATGGCCTCCTCGTAACGGTCAAGGTCCTGGTAAGCACCGGCCACCACCATGGCGAGCTCAACGCGGGTCTCCGGGTCGAGATCCTCGGGACGGTACTCGCCGGCCACTCCCAGCGCCTTCTCCGGTCGTCCGAGCGCGCGCTCAGCGTCGGCAAGGACGGCAATCAGACCTGGTCCACCCTGCATGCGACGAGCAGCGCGAAGCTCAGAGATGGCTTCCTTCCACTCTCCAGCGTGGTAGGCAGCAATGCCGTTGGTTTCGCGGGCGACTGCCACGCGGCCGGCACGGTCCTTGGCGGCACGCGCGTGTTCGAGGGCCTTTTCGGTGTTCTCGTCCAGAAGGGTGGCGGCCATGATGAGGTGCTTGGCGACCATGTCCGCGTTATCGCGAGACAGGCTGCGCAGCTCCTGGCGCACCTGTGGATCGAGGTCCTTCGGATCCACACCCTCCGGAATGCGGGGTTCCTTCATGCGGGCGTTGATGCGCTCCTCGCGGTAGCCAGAGCGCTGGGGCCCGGACTGACGTGCTCGATTGGCCTGGCCACCACGGTTCCTGAAGTTCCCGCCCCGCCGGTCGCCACCCTTGCGACGATCCCGGTCGAACTTCTTGCCCCCGCCGTACGGACGCCCACCGCCCCGACGGCCGCGTGGCTGGTCGCCGTCACGGTCGTTGTACCGGCCGTCGCGACGGTCATCGCGGTCACGGTAGCGGTTGTCTCGCCGATCGTCGCGGTCCCGGTAACGGTTACCTCCGCGGCGTTCCCCGCGGTCAAAGTCACGGTCACGGTTGTTTCCGCGACGGTTGTCGTCGGAGTTACGGTGCCTGCGGGGCTTGAAGTTTCCGTCTCGCTGGTTGGGGGGACGGTGACCTCGATCGCCGCGGCTTTGGTATTCCGACATTGAACCCTTCTTTCACAGACTCTGTGGACTGCTCACACGATATCACCCCGGGTGGACGGGGTTTTTAGGCAATAAAAAAGTGGTGGTGCGACGGGCTGTCGATCATCACCCGTACTAAACGGGAACAACCAACAACACGTCGCACCACAACTATGATAGTTTAATGTCGGCGGCGTCTTACTCTCCCACACCCTCCCAGGTGCAGTACCATCAGCGCAGGTAGGCTTAGCTTCCGGGTTCGGAA